>JBFFXF010000112.1:0-21110 GCA_041569895.1 Planctomycetota bacterium
CTGATCCACGTCACCCTGACGCTGCCCCTGCTGATCTGGCTCTTCACGCGCCGCAATCCGTATCGCTACCTCCGCGTCATGAGCACGGCGCTCTTGACGGGCTTCTCGACCGCGAGCTCGAGCGGCACGCTCGCGGTGACCATGGATCGGGCGGAGAACGGCGCCGGGATCTCGAAGCGGGTCACGAGCTTCGTGCTGCCGCTCGGCGCGACGATCAACATGGACGGCACCGCGCTCTACGAGATCGTCTCGGTGCTCTTCGTCGCCCAGGTGCACGCGGGCATCGACCCGAACTTCGAGCTGACCTTCGCGCAGCAGGGGCTGATCGTGTTCCTCGGGCTGATGGTGAGCATCGGCGCGGCGGGCATTCCGCACGCCGGTCTCGTCATGATGGTCATCATCCTCAAGGCCGTCGGCCTGCCGGTCGAATACACTGGCGTCATCTGGAGCGTCGACCGCGTCCTCGACATGTGCCGGACGGCGACGAACATCGCCAGCGATTCCTCGATCACGCTGATCGTCGCCCACACCGAGAACGCCATCGACGAATCGGTCCTCGGCGACGGCGGCGGGCCTGCCCGTCCGCCTCCGGGCGCCGGCGTCGAGACCGCGGAGGCCGCCACCGGTCCGCCCGCGTAGCGCCGGCGACGGCCCGGCGCGTTCCGGAAACGCCACGACAAACGAAAACGGTCGTCCCGGCGTCGACGGCGACCGAAGACACACAACGCGTCGAGGGGGAAGGGTTGGAGCCTGTCTCTTCGTCCCGGTTCGCGTCAGCGAACCTCGAGCCGGTCGAACGCGTCCTCGGCGAGGCCGTCCGCGACGGCGCCTTTCCGGGCGCCGTCGCCGCGGCCGGCACGACCACCCGGGATGCTCGCTTCCTCTCCGCCGGAGTCCTCGGCGAGAGTCTTCCCGCGCCCGCCGGCCCGGACACCGTCTACGACCTCGCGTCGCTCACCAAGATCGTTTCCGCCACCGCGACCGCGATGTGCCTGGCGCGCGATGGGCGGCTCGAGATCACCGCCCCGGTGCGGCGGTACGTGCCCGCATTCCGCGGCGACGGGCGCGACGACGTCACCGTCGAGCACCTGCTGACCCACGCGTCCGGCCTGCCGGCGTGGAAGCCGCTCCACGACAGCATCGATCCCGCGATGCCCGACCGCGAGCGGGTCATCGCCGCCATCCTCGCGACGCCCCTCGAGTCGCCCCCGGGCACCCGCGCCGTCTACAGCGACCTCGGCGCCATCGTGCTGGGCGAGTGTCTGGTCATGGCCGGCGGCAAGCCGCTCGCGACGCTGGCGTGGGAGCGCGTGTTCGGGCCGCTGGCGATGCGCGAGACGCTCTATCGGCCGCCGGCGACCTGGCGCCACCGCACGGCGCCCACCGAGGTCGACCGGAGCTGGCGTCGCCGGCTCGTCCACGGCGAGGTCCACGACGAGAACGCCTTCGCCATGGGCGGCGTGTCCGCGCACGCCGGCGCCTTCTCGACGGCCCGCGACATGGCGCGCTTCGCCGCCGAGGTGATCGATGGCCGGCGCGGCCGGAGCGTGCTCTTTCCCCGCGAGGTCACCAGGACCTTCACGACGCGCCGCGGGATCGTCGCGGGATCGAGCCGCGCCCTCGGGTGGGACACGAGGTCGGAGCGAGGCAGCTCGTCGGGGCATCACTTCTCGGCGGGCTCGTTCGGGCACACCGGCTTCACCGGGACGTCGATCTGGATCGACCCGGAGCGCGAGCTCTTCGCGGTGCTCCTCAGCAACCGCGTCCACCCGACGCGCGAGAACCGCAAGATCTCCGCGGTGCGTGTCCGGTTCCACGACGCGCTGATCGAGAGCCTCGAGGCATGAGCGAGAGCGCCAGCGGAGGACCGGATCTGATCGCCGTCGGCAACTGCTGCGTCGACATCTTCCTGCCGCCCCACGAGCCCCCGCCGCGAGGCGGGCTGACCCGGATCCCGTCGCTGGACGTCGTCCCGGGCGGCAACGGCCTCAACACCGCGGTCGCGGCCGCCCGGCTCGGCGTCCGGGCAGCGGTGGCCGGTGTCCTCGGCGACGACCTCTTCGGCCGCCACCTCCGCGACGTGCTCGACGCGGAGGGCGTCGACACGCGCCTCCTCGATCTCCTCCCGGGACGCCAGAGCCCGGCGACCGTCGTCCTCAACGACGAGACCGGCGAGCGCAGCTTCGTGCACCACGCCGGAACGAACGACGACTTCCGCCTTCCGCCCGCGACGCTCGACCGGCCGCCTCGCGTGCTCCACCTCGCGGCGCCCGAGGTCCTCGGCGGGTTCTGGCCGGAGGAGTGCCTCGCCGCGGCGAGGCGAGCCCGCGAGCTCGGCGCCACGGTCACTCTCGACGCGTTCGCCGATCGCGGCGGCCCCGACGTCGTCGCCGCCCACCGCCCGGTGATCGAGCTCTGCGAGGTGGCGCTCCCCAACGAGGAGGAGGCGCTCCACGTCACCGGCGCGGCCTCCGTCGACGCGGCAATCGACGCGCTGCACGACGCGGGAGTCGCGATCGTAGCCATCAAGCGCGGGGAGCGCGGCGCCATCGTGTCGCACGACGGCCGCCGCGTCGACGTGCCGACCGAGCGCGTCGACGCCGTCGACACGTGCGGCGCGGGCGACAACTTCGCGGGAGGCTTTCTCGCCGCGTTCCTCGAGGGACGATCACCCGTCGAGTGCGCCAGGATCGGCTGCGGCATGGGGACACGATGCGTGCAGTTCCGCGGGTCGCTCACCGGCACGGCCGATCCGCGGTTCCTGGCGCGAACGCGGTCGCTGCTCGGAGGCGGAGCGAGTCGCTGAAACGCCGTCACGCGGTGGCGACGGGCGCCTCGCTGTCGATCACGTCCATGAACGAGCTCACCGAGAAGACCGCGTTGCCGACGCCGGGGTCGCCGTAGCCCGGCGGCACCGGGAGACGGTGTCGCGCGTGCGTGTCACGCCAGAGTCTGAGGAGTCCGACGTGGTACTCCAGCGGCGCCGGCCCCTGGTCGCGGCCGAGCACGCTCAGGGGCTCCGGGCACCACACGGTGAAGCGAGGCGAGATGCCGCGCGACATGAAGTACTCGAGCCCCTCGCCGGTCGAGCGCAGGGCGTCCTCCACCGTCTCGAAACCGTGCGGCCTCGCCATCTCGACGCCGGCGACGAAGTTCGGGATGACGTTCGCAGGGCCGAAGACGTCGGCGGCGTCGACGACACGCCGGATCCACTCGTCGCGCCCGATGGCCCGGTCCTTGCCTGGACAGATGATCGAGAAGAGCCGCGGGTCCCAGACCTCGTAGTTCGGATGGTAGACGCGGACACCGGCGTCGTGCGCTCGCCGGAGGTCCTCGACCGGCCACGCCTGGACGACCATCTTCGAGATCCACCGATCCGGGAAGCGCGTCTCGATCGCCTCCGCGTACCTCGCGTAGAAGTCGACCTCCGACTTGCCGCGCAGCTGCGTCGTGACGCTGCCGCCGGTGAGCGTGTACGCCCTGGTCCGCCGGGCGGTGTCCTCGCGGTCGATGATCTCGAGCGCCTCGAGCACGTCATCGACCTCCTTGACGGTGTTGTACGGTCGCCCCGCGGCCGTCTGCTGACGGAAGTTCTCGTTGATGTCGCAGAACTGGCACTCTTCCTTGAAGCCGAAGTACTGGCACTTTCGATAGACCGTCAGGTAGATCAGGTAGCCCCACTCGATCGTCGGCGCCATCTCGGTGATCGGCTTGCCGCTGGCGAGGCAGTGCCGGTAGTACGGCGGCACCTCCTGGAGCTCCACGCCGGACAGCTGCTCGCCGCAGCACTCGAGGACGAGTCGTTCGCCCTCCTCGAGCACCACGCGGTACGGAGACGCCGGATTGATGCGGACCGAGACGATGGTGCGGCGGAAGCCGTACGGGCCGCCGACGAGGGCGATCTCCTCCGGCGCGCGCAGGTGCTCGTCGCGCTCCATCTCGGACACTGGCTGCAGGTCGAACGAGAAGATGAAGTACGACTTGAGCTTGAACTCCGAGGCGTGGCGCAGCGCGGCCTCGTCGAACGCGACGCCGGTGCGCAGGAGGTCCTCCTTGACCACCGCCTCGCGCGGGATGTCCGGGTAGAGGTCGATCAGCCGGTGGACCTCGGCGAGCGCGGCGCGGGGCGCCCCGTCGTGCGTCATCCCTGCTTCCTTTCGCTCTCGGGCTTCACTATCATGCTGCCGGAATTCTCGGCCTGCCGCCGGTCGCCGCTCCTGTCTGCAAAAGGCGTGTCATTATGGACGAGCCGAAAACTCGGTCGCAAGAGTTTCCGCGGCGCGAGAGCTCGCCGCCCCGAGCGCTCGTCACCGGCGGCGCGCGGGGCCTCGGGCGCGCCATCGCGTCCCGGCTTCTCGCGGACGGCCTCGAGGTCGTCATCGCCGACGTCGCGGACGCCGCCGATCCGATCGCCGGCGTCGACTATCTCCGGGCCGACGTCGGTGTCGAGGAGGACGTGCGTGACCTCGCCGACGAGCTCCGTCGCCGCGGCGGCGTCGACGTCATCGTCGCCAACGCCGGCATCCAGGGCCCCGCCGTCGCCGTGACGGAGTACCCCCCCGCCGAATGGGACCGCGTCTTGCGGACGAACGTAACAGGCGCTTTTCTCGTCTGCCGGGCCCTGCTTCCGGATCTCCAGGCCCGGGGCCACGGCCGGATCATCACCATCGCGAGCGTCGCCGGCAAGATCCCCTATCCCCTGCGATCGGCGTACTGCGCCAGCAAGTGGGCGCTGATCGGCTTCACCCGGTCCCTCGCCCACGAGGTCGGGACCGACGGCATCACGGTCAACGCCGTCTGCCCCGGCCCCGTCGAGAACGACGCCATGGAGAACGTCATTCGACGGCGCGCCGAGGCCACGGGGCGGACCGTCGACACGGTGCGCCGCGAGTACCTCGAGAAGCTCGCCCTGCCCCGCTTCGCCCGCGAGGAGGACGTCGCCTCGCTGGTCTCCTACCTGGTCTCCGACGAGGCCGGCGCCATCACCGGGCAGGCGATCGACGTCTCGAGCGGCTACAGGACCTGAAAGGAGTCGACGCATGGCCACCGACGATCCCGTCGAGACCGGTTTCGAGCAGTTCCGCCGCATGGCGGGAGACGAGCGGGCGAAGGAGGTCCGCCGCGAGTGGCGCCGGATCTCGCCGGAGTTCGAGCACTTCGTGCTCGGCGTGCTCGCCGGCCAGGTCTGGTCCCGCCCCGCCCTCGACCTGCGCACCCGAAGCCTGGTCACCATCGCCGCCCTGACGGCGCTCGGCCGCCCCCGCGGCCTGCGATTGAACATCGAGATGGCGGTCAAGAACGGCGCCACCCGCGAGGAGATCCACGAGACCATCCTGCAGATGGCCTTCTACGCCGGCTTCCCGGCAGCGTGGGAGGCGTTTCAGATGGCATCGGAGGTCCTCGGGGAGTGAGTCCCCTTCCGTCCTCGTCCTCGTCCTCGTCCTCGACGGAGCGATCCGGGGTAAGAGCTGGCGAGGGGCCCGTCGCCGCCCGGCGGACCCGGAAATCGCCTTCGTTCTCTGCCTCCGAATCGGGGATCGAGTCGCCGTCGAGAGTCCTCCGAGGACGAGGACGACGACGAGGACGAGTGTTCCCGGCGTTCTCTTCTTTACTCCGAGAGATCCACCGCCCTGCGAGCGCCGCCATCCGGAAAGAACTTCTCCACGATCCCCCGCTCCGGCGGTGGGGTCGCCAGGGTGACGACGATAAGCGTGACGGTCGATGCGGCGAGGATCACGGTGACCGGCATCATGCCGGCGATCAGGAACTCGCCGCCGAAGGCGTCGGGCAGGAAGTAGAGCCAGAGCACGGCGACGACGACCACGGAGGCCATCGCGCCCCACTTGTTGCTGCGCTTCCAGTAGATCGCCGCGACGGCGATCGGGAAGAGGCTGGCGAAGCCGGTGAAGCACCAGACGCCGATGGGGAAGACGCCGCCGGGCTGGGTGAGGCCGATGAAGTACGTGATGACGACCATCGCCAGGACGAAAGCGCGTCCGAGGATCACTCTCGATCGGTCGGTGATCTCGGCAAGGCCGAACGCACGTCCGTAGCGGACGACGATGTCGTTGGTGAACAGGCTGCCGAGGCAGAGGAACTGCGAGTCCATGCTCGACATGATCGCCGCCAGGATCCCCGCGCCGATGAGGCCGCTGAGGACGTCGTTCGCGTGGCGCGCGACCATGATGCCGAGGACCGAGTTCGGGTTGGTGGTCGCGGGGAGCTCCGCGGCGGCCCACATGCCGACCAGGATGCACGGCACCCAGGTGATCGCGATGCAGAGCGGGTGCGCGACGACCGTCAGCTTGAAGTTGCTGGCCTTCCTCGCCGTCAGCCAGTGCTGGAAGAGGTGCGGGAACATGCCGACCGAGAGCGGGATGAAGCAGTAGGTGAGGAACTGCAGCTTGTGGATCTGATCGCCGCCGCGCGTCGCGCGCACGGCCGCGTCTGATCCGAGGAGCTTCTCCGTCGCGGCGACCGGCCCGCCGAGCTTTCCCATGATCACCAGGAACGCGATGACGCCCATCACCATGAAGACGATGGTCTGGAACGTGTTCGCCCACGCCGTCGCGCGCATGCCGCCGAAGAAGACGTAGAAGAGCACCACGAGCGAGATGAACCCCATCCCGGCCCAGTAGGGAATTGCGCCGGTCGGCGCCCTCCCGGCGAGGTCGTCGATGGCGGCCCTCCAGGCCGGCGTCGGCGGGACGCCGTTCATGCGGTAGAGCTCACCGCGTCGCTTCGGGTGGATCGAGCCGTCGAGGCTGAGGGTGCTCGTCGCGGGATCGTAGCGCAGGCGCTCCTGCCACGACTCCGGGATGTCGAGGTTCGCCGGAGTCTCCGTGAGCACCACCTCGGTGGTGACGTGACGCATGGCGCGCACCTCGGGAGTGAGCGCCTCGATGATCCGTCCCGAGCCGACGACGCCCATGAGGATGTAGATGATCACGAAGCCGACCATCAGCGGGAAGAGGAGCAGCACGAGCGCGTCGGAACGGTAGCGGTCGCGGAAGAAGGAGAGCTGCGTCACGTACCCGTGCTTCTTGCCGAGCGCCCAGACACGCGCGCCGATCAGGAAGAAGCACGCCGAGTGGATGATGCCGGACCAGGACGCCATCAGCCCGTAGACCCCGATGCCCTTCTCGAAGCTCCGTCCGGTGCTGCCGACCAGCGCGAAGGCGGTCATCGTGGTGCCGAAGATCGACATCAGCAGCATGAACGGGCCGATGCCGCGGCTGGCGAGGAAGTAGTCCCCCGAGCTGCGCTTCAGCAGGCGTGTGCTGAAGACGCCGAGGGAGAGCAGCAGGGCGATGTAGCCGAGGATGATCAGGAAGGTCGTCACCGTGCGTCCTCCCCGTTCTTCGAACCGGCTTCCGGCGCCTGCGCGTCCTCGCTCTCGGCGAGCTCACTCGGCCAGCAGAACTTGATGGCGAGCCACCAGACCACGCCGGCGGCGACGGAGATCCCGGCGTGCCACGCGAGACCGATCGGCACGAACCCGAACACCAGCGGCCGCGGCGTGTCCCACCACCAGACGTCGTGATGGAGCACGCAGAGCGCGATCAGCAGGACGATGACGAGCGGCTTCATGGTGTCTCCTTCCCCATGTGCGGCGCTGCCGCGCTTCCCCCTCAGCCCGCGACCTGAAAAGCTCGCCCGCGGTAGAGGAAGTCGACGATATTCCCCTCGTGCGGCTGCAGCCAGTCGAGCTGGATCGTCGGGATGGCGCCGAAGTTCAGGCGGTCGACGTGCACGGTCTCGAGCAGTCTGCGCCGGAAGGCCCGATCCTCGGTGATCGCTGTCGCGACGAGCGTCGGACCGATCGACTCGATCATCTTCTCCTGCGGGCACTCGACGACGGTGACGAACGGGAACATGAACTCCTTCTTCGCGATCGGCGGCTCCGGCGACTCGCACCAGATCACCGTCGGCTTCAGGTAGGCGCAACGCTCGCGCCTGTCGAGCCGGCTGCCGGCGCGGAAACGCGCGGTGACGTCCTCGACGCCCGGCACCTCGAGGTCCTTGTCGATCACCGCCGAGATCTGTTCGGCGGTCTCGGGCACGGTGAACGCGGCGAGCAGGGCGTTCTCGTCTTCGGGAGGCAGCGGCTCGACCTCGGCCAGCCGCCGCGCGATGGCCTCCGCGATGGCGCGGCCGTGACGCGGTGTCCAGATGGCGGAGCAGTTGATGCAGCTGCGACCGCTGTTGACCAGCACGCTGTCGACCATCAGGTCGATGTGCCGCTCCCAGTCGTCGACCATGTCCTCGCCGAAGAGGATCTTGCTGTAGCCCGGTCCGTGCACCTGCACGGCCGGGTTCCCGGCGTAGCGGTCGACGGTCGGCTGTCCGCCGAAAATGAGGCTCCGCGGACAGTGGGTGACGACGCTCGCGCCGGCCTCGGCGCCGCCGGGGTAGACGCCGACGGCGTGGCGCGGCACGCCCGCCTGGAACATCGCCTCGGCCATCCGATACGGCGTCCACGGCTCGAGCGGCCCCGGCTTGAGCACGAGACCGACCTGCAGCGGAATGACGGGCAGCCAGAGCGTGTGCACGCCGGGCGAGTTGCTCGGCAGCACCATGCCGAGCACCGACGCCTGGAGCTGGAAACTGAGCTTGCGGCCGTCCTGCTCGCCGTAGCCCCGCGACAGGATGTCGAGGTCGAGCCCGCGCGTCAGCGCGTCGAGGATACGGTCGACGTTCTCGAGGACGAACTGGAGCTTGGCCATGTTCTTGCGGCACATGTGCTCCGGGAGGCCGGTGGTCGCCGACTGGCTGCGAACGAACTGCGCCGGCGTCTGCGTGCCGTCGCCGAAGGGCAGCTCCGCGTTGATGAAGAGCTGTCCGGCGCGCTTCATCATGTCGATCAGCTCGTCGGGCGAGTGCTCGAGGAGCGCCTCGTGCGCCCGCTGCGCCTTGCGCATGTCGCGCTCGATCAGGCCCCCGTTCGCCTGGCTGACCTCGCAGATCGGCTCACCGGTGTCGAAGTGGTACACCGTCTCCTTGTCGAGACTGGTGTACGGCTCGCCCCACCGCAGAATCGGAAAGTGGTCCATCGCTCTTGCCTCTCGGTGCGTGCAGCGGCTTCCACGATCGCGTGCGCCGCGTCGGACTCCAGCCGCTCAGTAGACGCCCTCGACGACGGACGAGGCGAACCCGCGGTAGGGACGGACGCCACTGACGCCATCCCAAGGGTACGGCTCGCAGGGCGGCTCGCGCTCGCCCTCGTCGCGCTCGAGGAAGCCCGGTACGAAGAATTCCCTCGTCAGCGTCGTCAGCTTGACGCGTCCCGTCTGACCGTAGTCGACGACGCGGGTCGGGTCATCGAGATCGACGACCTCGAGGACGGCGCGCGGCTGTGGCGCGTGATACGTGATCTTGTAGTTGTCCTCCGGCGTGAACGGCTTGCTCGCCGCCAGCCCCATCAACGTGTTGCCGTACGTCGGCGTCATGAACACGCCCTCGAGGAGCTCCTCGGTGGCGAATCGGTACCACTGCGGCGTGAACTCCGTGCCGCCGGAGAAGATTCCGGTGATGCCGGCGTCACGGAGGCTGGTGCGCTCGCAGAGCGCCTCGAGGAGCTTCGGCGTGGTGAACAGGCACTTGATGTCGTGTCCGGCGCCGAGCACCGTGATCGCCTGGTCGATCACGTGATCCTTGTAGGCCTTCAGGTGGTCCATCCACCCCTTCTTGATGAGCTTGATCACCCAGCGCGGGTCGAGGTCGACCATGAAGCAGATGCCGCCGCGGTACTGCGCCAGGTGCTCCACCGCCAGCCGGAGCCGGCGTGGACCGCTGGGCCCGAGCATCAGCCAGTTGGCGCCGCGCGGAAAGTGCTCGTCGGGCAGTGTGTCGGAGAAGAGCTCGTAATCCGTGCGGAAGTCGTCGATGCTGATGCGCGACTTCGGGACCCCGGTGCTGCCGCCGGTCTCGAAGACGTGGACCGGCCGGTCGGCCAGGCCCTTCGGCACCCAGCGCCGGACCGGGCCGCCGCGCAGCGAGCCGTCCTCGAACGACGGGAAGCGCTTCAGGTCGTCGAAGCAGGCGATCTTCTCGCGCGGATCGAAGTCGAGCTTCTTCGCGAACTCCAGCCAGAACGGCGCGCCGGTCTCCGGATCGAAGTGCCAGCGGACGGTCTCCCGGGTGTGCTCGTCGAGGGCCTTCCTGGCCTGGTCGATTCTCTGCTGCTTGACGCTCACCGTGTCACAAGCTCCGTCCGATCTCGAGGATCTCCTCCGCATCGAGCGTGCGGTCATCGCGCTGGAAGAGCGCGGCGACGGCCGCCCGGTGGATCTTCATCTTGGTGCCGCCGACACCGATGGCACCGTAGCAGACGACTCGCCCACGCTCGACCTTCTTGTCGGTCGCCTCGATCCCCTCGATTCCGGCCGGTGGCACGGCGTTGAGATCGACCGCGACGCGCAGGTCTCCCGCCGCGGTCCGCGCCGCGGCCGGCAGGAGCGTCACCCCCGGGCTGCCGGCCGAGACCACCGCGGCGACTCCCTCGAGCGCCGAGCCCACGTCGTCACCCGCGGTGACCACCGGCTCGACGCGGGCATCTGGATGGCGGGAGCGGATTCCCTCGCACGCCGCCTCGGCCCGGTCGCGACTGCGCGAGGCGAGTCGCACCGTCGCGCCGAGCCCGGCGAGGAGGCGCGCGACGCGCTTGCCGACCGGTCCCGTGCCGCCGAGGACGAGCGCCGTCGCACCGGCGACGTCGATATGCCGGGACACCGCGATCACCGCGGCGGACGCCGTGGTGTTCGCCCCCGACGAATCGAGCATCAGCGACACGCGGAGCGGCCCGAGGAAGGCGCCCGAGGCGGCCTCGAGCACCTTCTCGCCGAGGTCGACGTCGCTGCCGCCGATGAACACGGCGGTGTTGCGGAGGTCGTCCCCGCCTCGGGTGAAAATCGCGCCGTAGACGAGATCACGGACATCGCCCGGCGCGATGTTCCCGTAGCTGAACACCTCGTCGGCGCCGGCGTCGACGGCAACGACACGGTCGAAGACACTCGGCCTCGGGTCCGTGTCGAGCTGGATGAGAATCTTCTTCACTGCGGCTGACGTGGGGTGCGACGGGCGCGTCCGCTACTCACCCATGAAGGGGTGCTTCACCTCGTCCTTCTTGGCCACCATCTCGCTGGCCGTCGGCTCGCCCTTCATGGCGCGCGCGATGGCGAGCTTGGTCGCCTCGTAGTTGTACTCGCGGATCTTCTTGTCGTCCGCCGCCTCCCAGTGAATGAACACGCCCGCGACGATGACGAGCTTCTCGCACTGGTCCTTCGGGATGACGCCCTCGGCGACCGAGTCCGCCACCGCCTTCGAGACGGCCCACTGCGCCGGCCCGAACATCTGCACCGCCTGCCTCGCGCCCTTGATCGTCACCTTGGTGATCAGCACGGTCGCCGGCTTCACCATCAGGTTCGGCGTCAGAACCGCCAGCAGGTTCGAGTGCCCCTGCTTCTGGTCCGCCAACGCGTTCGCGAACGCGACGCCGACAGGGCCATCCTTGTCGCCGATCAGAAGATCGATGTGAGAGATTTCGTTTCCTTCGCCGACAAGGGCTTCGCCGATGAACAGAGACATCGAATCTTCTCCTGTATGGCTCGTGACTCGGGGGACGCTGGCGGCCCACACGGTCGGAGCCCACACTCTGTCAACTCTGTCCGGACCGAGGGTGGCCTCCACGCCGCCATGGACAATTCCAAGATCATGATCTATACCAGATTGCGAAACCCGGTTCAAGAAATGCGTACGGACCACATCGACGACCCGATCACCGGAGACGCCGCGGGCTCGCCCCTGCTGATCGTCGGCGCCAGCGCTCGCGCCGCGGCCGCGTCGGCGCGGCGACGGGATCGGCGACCACTGGCGATCGACCTCTACGGCGACCTCGACCTGCAAGAGATCGCCGGGCGCTCCATCCGCATCGCGGCCAGCGACTACCCGCGCCGCATACCGGAGCTCGCGCGTCGCATGCCACCGGCTCCCTTCATGGTGACGGGCGGCCTCGAGAACCACCCCGGCATCATCGCGGAGCTGGAGAGGGCGCGCGTCAACGAGGGACCCGCCTCGTCGGCCTGCGCGCGCGTCAGGGACCCGTTCGCCGTGGCGCGGATGCTCGAGGACGCCGGCCTGCCGTGTCCACGGGTGGCGAGGTCAATGGGCTCGCGCGAGGACCCGCGCGTCTGGCTCGTGAAGCCCATCTCGAGCTGTGGCGGGCGCTCGATCCGCGACGCGACTCCGGAGGACCGTGCGCTCTCCCCGTCGAGCTACCTGCAGCAGCACATCGAGGGCGTGTCGACCGGGGCGGTCTTCGATCCGGACGGGGGTCGCGGCGTCACGAGGCTCGCGGGCGTGACTCGCCAGCTCGTCGGCGAGACGGCGCTGGGCTCGGCGCCGTTCACCTACAGCGGATCGGTCGGCCCGATCGAGCTTCCCGCCAGGACCCGTGCGCTGATCGACGAGATCGGCGCGACGATCGCGACGGCAGCCGGACTGACGGGCCTCTTCGGGATCGACTTCGTCGTCGATGCCGGGGGCACGCCGTGGCCGGTGGAGGTCAACCCGCGCTACACCGCGTCGATCGAGGTGCTCGAGCGCGCCGCGGATCGCCGAGGGCACGAAGGCGTACTCGGCAAGGCGATCGTCTACGCGACGCGACCGCTCCAGATTCCCGCGTGCACCCTCCCGGAGGCGGTCCGCGACATCGTCGAACGCGAGGACCTCGCCGACATCCCTCCACCGGAGAGCCCCGTCGGCGAGCGCGAGCCCATCGTCACCGTCTTCGCCGCCGCGCCCGACGTCGAGTCGTGCCGGCTGCGGGTGCTCGACATCGGCCGGCGCGTCCTCGCGCGCCTCGTGGCCATCGCCGGAGAAGGGGCAACGTGCCACACCGGAGGCCGCGACGCGAAGCGGCGGAGCGCCGGCGCGCCGAGCCGCGAGGCCGCCGAATCAGGGAGGAAGACGTGAGGATCGGCACTGTCGAGATCGACGACACGTTCGCGGAGGCGTTCCGCATGCGCTGCACGCGCCTCATCATCACGGCGGCCGACGAGAGCTGGGCGCGCGCCGCGGCGGTCGAGGCGACCGGCTACGCCTCATCGATCATCGCGTGCGATGCGGAAGCGGGCATCGAGGGAACAATCGCCCCCGGCGCCTCCCCGGATGGCCGGCCGGGCGTGTCGGTGCTCCTCTTCGGCTTCTCGACCGACGCGCTGGCCGCGGCCGTCGCGGCGCGGGTCGAGCGGTGTGTCCTGACGTGCCCGACGACATCGGTCTTCAGCGGAGCGAATGGCGGAGCCGGCGCCGAGAGCGAGGGCGGCGATCGCTTCGAGCTCGGCGCGCGGCTCCTCGGAGGCGCCTTCGAGCGCGACCGCGTCGTCGACGAGCACGGCCGGTGGCGGGTTCCGGTCGTCGACGGCGAGCTGGTCGTCGATGACACGGCCGTGTCGGTCAAGGGCATCGCCGGGGGCAACTTCCTCGTCCAGGGCAGATCGCGCGGGGCGGCGCTCGAGGCCACTCGCGCGGCGATCGAGGCCATCGCCGCGCTCCCCGGCGTCATCACGCCGTTTCCGGGTGGCGTCGCCCGCAGCGGCAGCAAGGTCGGGTCACGCTATCGGGGCCTGCGCGCCTCGACGAACGAGGCGTACTGCCCGACCGTCAGGAGCCGCGTCGACACGCGACTCCACCCCGGGGCGAACGCCGTCTACGAGGTGATCATCAACGGCACGGACGAGGAATCGGTGACCGGCGCAATGCGCACCGGCGCGCTCGCCGCATGCGAGAGCGCCGCGGCGAAGCAGCTCGTCAGCATCTCGGCGGGAAATTACGGGGGCAAGCTGGGGAAGTTCCACTTCCACCTGCGGGAGGTGCTGGGGTAAACGGGCAGTCCTCATGTCGGCGCGGGGCGACACCCAGGAACGAGGAAACCGACGGCCTGGGCGCTTCTGCCGACGATACATGAGGAAAGCAGGAAGAGCAGGAAGGCAGGAAACGAGTCCGGCCGTGCGTTGCGAGCTCTGTCAATCTCGAGGACGCAGTCGAGAATCGAGAGTTGGTTACGATTCGAACCACAGAGGTGCGGCGCGAGCTGGCGCGGCGACGCACGAGGATGCACAGAGGAGTCCTTGTGTTCGCAGCGGAATCAGCAAAGGCCTGTACTCTCGAATTCGTTCGAGTAGTGAGCGAGGCTCACGAAGCTCGACCCCATTGATTCTTCCGTTTCCTGCATTCCTGAGTTTCCTGCCTTCCTTATGAATCGTCTGACAGCACGCCTTCGAAGTCGACTTTCCCTGCTCGAGCTTGTGCGGTATCTCCCGCGCGCCCGACCGGCCCCGGCAGGTCGGCGATCACTCGACCAGGAATCTGGTGACGTTCTCGAGGGTCAGTCCGCGGAGGCCGTAGCGGTTTCGGAGTCGCCACTGGAGGACGAAGCGGTCATCCTTTGATCGTGTCGCGCGCGCGATGCGCACGAGCAGCGCCGTGCTCTCGTCCGGCGTCAGCTTCCCGAAGAGGCTGTCGCGCGAGATGTCGGTGCGGAGTCGCGCCAGGACCTGCCTCCGCGCCGCGTGGATCACCTGCTCTCCGCGCACCGGGTCGTGATGCGACGCCGCCACGCGCTTCTCGGGAACGGCGTCGTGCTCCCACTGCTCGACTCCCCGCACGCCGCTGACCGTGCCCTCGAGGAGGGTGCGCCCCTCGAGCGCCACCTCGTAGGACACCCGGAACCGCGCGAGGTCGGTGATCGACTCGGCCGGCACCAGGACGCGCACCGTCGACTTCTCGGCGTCCTTCGCGAGGGTGCGAAGCGCGACCAGGCGGTCGTACGTCTGTCGGAGCGACACGAGGTCGCTCCTGTGGATCTCCGCCTCGTCGACGCCGACCTCGGAAAACGACACCCGCCGCATGCTCGACTCGATGTCGGGCTTGATGCTGCCGGCCTTCATGATCAGGGCGCGCTTCCGGGCGTCGCGCAGGTCCTCGGGAAACTGCTTCTCGAGCCGCTCGAGCTCCTCCGCCTGCTCCGCCGTCAGCGCGCCCTCGAGCCTCGTCACGAGCACGTTCCGCGTCGCCCGGGCGCGGTCGTGGTCGTGAACGGCCTCCAGGATGACCAGTCGCACGGCGAGCTCTCCGGAGGACGACCGCGGCAGCGACCCGTACGCGTCGATCGCGGCTCGCGCGAAGCGTCTCTCGTCGACGTCGATGCGGTCCGCACCGCTCGACCTGTCCTCGACCTCGAGGTCGAGGCGCAGGGGACGCAGGATATCGCGTGAGAGATTCTCGATCGACGCGCGGATCTCCTCGTCCTGTCCCACCTCACGCGCCGCCAGATAGAAGATCAACGACTCCGCGGGACGGCCCTCGGAGCGGGCGCGGCGGGCGCCGTCGAGGAGGCTCGAGAGGCGATCACCGAGCAGCCGATCGCGCTCCGAGGAGCCGAGGTCGAGGGTCGCGATGGCGAGGTTCAGCAGGTCCTCGGAGCGCGCCGCGTCGACGGCCACCCGCGAGGACTGGAGAAGACGCGCCGCCGTTTCCTGCATCGACTGGAGACCGATCGCGTCGCCGTTCTCGATGTGCACGTGGCGGGCCGCGTCGAGAGGCTCGATGACCCCCAGAAACGACATGCGGCGCGGATGCTGGGCGAACGCTCTCGCCCGATGGGTGGCGAGCTCCACCAGACCGATGGCGTCGGCGCGCGTCCCCCACCACGTGTGCCGCTCCGGATTGAACGGCACGCTCTCGATGCTGTCGTCCCCGACGATGAAGTTGTCGACGGTGACGTCGAGGAGGTACGTGAACACGCCGATCCGGAAGCCCGAGCTGCGCGCCAGCCTGGAAGCGGCGGCCGTGACGCGGAACGCGGCGATGGTCTCCGGAGCCCCGTCGACGCTGAGCACGAGCCCGTCGCCGTACTTCGCCATGCGGACTCGCAAGTGATCGACGATGCTGCGCCCCTCGAGCGCTCGCCACCGCCCGAGCGGGGGCGGCACCATCGGGTTGCCGTCGTAGCTCGCCCACTCGCCCCGCGTGTTGATGGCCAGACAGTGCACCGTGCGAGACAGCGGCGTCGACTCCTCGACGAACACACCCGCGATGCCGTCGGCGTCCCCGCCGGCGATGGCGATGTCGACGAGCCCGCTGAAGCTCTCGCGCAGGACGAAGTCCTGGCAGAGCATGCGCGCGCCGCCGAGGAGGAGCCGACCGTGCTCGACACGCAGGTCCGCGGCGGGCGATTCCCCGTTGCGATCGATCACCACCCAGCCACGCGGCGACGACTGGAACGTCTCGACGACGTACGGCGCCGGACCGAGACACCCGAGCGCCGGACCGCCGAGCAGCATCGCGCCGAGAAGCAACCGGGTGGCGGCGCGGCTCTGGCGATCATCCACGGCGCAAGTCCTCCAGCGCGCGCTGCACCGCCTCGAGAAAGAAGTACTCGCCCCACATCACCGAGGCGTCGACGCCCCATCCCCGCGGGCGGTGATAGACTCCGTGGAGCAGGATCCCCTCCTCGCCGCTGCGTCCCGCCGCGAGATACTCGTCGCCGGCGAGCGTCTCGAGGATCGCGTCGGCCGCGTCGCGGTACCGGCGCTTCGTCGCCTCGTCGTTGACCTGCTTCGAGAGGATGCGGAACCCACAGGACGCCACCGCGGCCGCCGAGCTGTCGCGCGGCTCCTCCGGGATCCCGGGCGCGCCGTAATCCCAGTACGGGACGCCGTCGTCGGGCGTGTTGCGCAGGTAAAACCCCGCGCAGCGCTCGGCGGTCTCGAGGAAGTCCTCGTCGCCCGTGTAGTGATACGCCACGGCGAATCCGTAGAGCGCCCACACCAGCCCTCGCGACCAGCACGTGAACGGCGAGTAACCCTGCTGCGTCGAGAGGCACCGGAACTCGCCGCGCCCCGGCTCGGTGTTGAAGATCGCCTCGTGCGCCGTGCTGCCGTCCTCCTCGCCGAGACCGGGACCGTCGCGCCGGACGAGGAACTCCGCGCTCGTCCGGCAATGCTCGACGGCGCGGCGCAGCACGCGCGGCGGCGCCCCGTGGCTCGAGGCCCAGAAGAGGAGACGGACGTTCATCATGACGTCGACGAACAGCGATTGCGGCCCGTTGAACGAGTAGATGAATCCGTGCTTCCACGCCCCGTTCCAGCGGTACGACTGCACCGTCGCCGCGGTGACGAGGATGTCCGCGGCACGCTGGCGCATCGGGTCCTCCTCATCGAGGAGGTCGTGCCAGCGGCGGTACGTCGAGAGGAAGATGAAGCCAAGGTCGTGAACGTCCCGATCGAAGCGGCGCACCTCGAGCCGGCGGCTGTAGCGCTCGGCCTCGGCGCGGCAGTCGGCATCGCCGGTGATCTCGTGGAGGATCCACATCTGGCCGGCGTAGAAGCCCGGGGTCCAGTCGGTCCAGAGCTCTCGCGGCCGATACCAGCGTCCGTCGCGGGTGTGCACCGGCGCCGGGTCGTCGGGTCCCCACTTTCGTCGAGTCCCGTCGAGCTGTCGCGCGGCGAACTCGACGACACGCTCGAGGCGCGAGCGGAAACTCGCCGGATCGCCATCGGGTCTCTTCATCGCGCACCACTATGACAAATTCGAAACGCCGATAAAACCGGTTTCCCTTTTTTTGGCCGGCGCATCGGTGCGACGACGCCGCGGGGGGCTGCGGTACAATGGTCGCATGAAGGAACCGCGCAGCCGCGCCGTCGCGGCGACCGTCCTCTTCGTGGTCGTGCTCGGCGTGGGGATCGTCACGTCGCTGGTGGCCATCCTCCGGGAGCCGATCACCGAGCGCTGGCACCTGCGAGCGCTCGAGTCGAACGACCGCGAGGCCCGCTTCCGCGCCATCGAGTATCTCGCCCGCCGCGGCTCCTCGCGCGCGCTGTCGGCGCTCGGTCCGCTCGTCGAGGGCGAGGACGAGGAAATCGCCGATGCCGCCGTCGACGCGCTCGTCGAGCTGGGCGACGTCGGCCACGCGACGCTCACGGGACACATCCGATCATGGCGGCAGGCCAGACGAGCCCTCGAGCAACTCGAGGAGCGCGGCGCTCCACCGACGCAGCTCGCGGCCATCGTCGAGCGCAGCTATCTCGACCTGCGTTTTCCTCCGGACCGTGGCGACTGGCTCCGTGAGCGACCGGAGCTCGTCCCGGCGCTGGTCGACTCGTTTCTCGACACGTCGAACGAGGTCGAGCTCCGATCGCGCATCGGCCGGGCTCTCAGCCAACGGCAAGACCTGACGGATCCGCGGTTGCAGGAGCGTCGCCGGCTCCTGGAGGCCGTGGCGACCGACCGGGAAGCCGATCCCCGTCTTCGGGGTCCCGCGCACGAGCTGATCGATCGCATCGACGGGAGCGCCACGGATCCCATCGGCGCGATTCGCGTCGTCACACCCCCCGCGGCGCCCGGCGGTGAGATCGAGCTCGTGATCCGCGCGCGGCTCGACCGCCCTCTGGCGTCGTTCGTCCTCGAGCTCATGGCCCCGCCGGGCACCGTCGACTTCCTTCGCTGCGAGGCGGGCGGCACGGCGCTCGAGGGGCTCGACGCGCGCGGGATCGTGGCGGGTGACGGACGCGGCGGCGCGTTCCGTGTCGGCTATCTCCTCTTTCGCACCGACGTCACCGAGGTGATCGAGGCGGGAGACGACGTCGTGCTGACCCGTGTCGTCGGGCGTGTCGAGGCGGCGGCCGCGCCCGGTGAGTACCGGCTCGGAATCGTGCCGAACGTGTCGCCGCTCGGGGGTTTCTCGAGATCGCGGCCGGTCGAGGTCGAACCGGCCGTGTTGCGGATCGTGGCGCCGGAGCCGGGAGAGGCATCCGCGGTCGAGGCCCCGGTCGAGGACGCGCCGCGAGCGACCGCGCTGCCGGCGACGGAGCTTCCCGCGGACCCGGCCGACGGCGATTTCCGCCTGCGCGCCGAGCTGGCGAGCGCACGGCCCGCGGAGCGCGGCGTCGAGGTCCGCATCCTCGCGACAGCCTCGGAGCCGAGCCGCGGGCTCAGCTTCGGCGTGCGCGTCGATCCCGCGATGGCGACGATCCGCGACGTCCGCGAGGGAGGGGCGACGGTCGCCGCCGAGTTCGGCTCGTTCATGTTCCAGAAGCACGTCCTCGACCGCGGGGAGACGGCGGTCGGCATGCTCGACATGGCGCCGCCGCTGTCGAGCATGCCAGCGGGAGTCGACCTCCACGTCGCGACGGTGGTCGTCGACGTCGCGGCGTCGATGACCGACGGCACGTCTATCCCGGTGGTGTTCGGCGCCTGGGGCGAGCCGCCGGCGAGCAACATCTTCACGGTGCGCGACGCGCGATCGGTTCAGGCGACGACCCACGACGGCGCGATCCTCGTCGGCGCGACGCCGGTGCCGCTGGTCTCGGACGCGTGCGCCGATCGAGAGGGCGGCGCCGTGAAGCTCACCTGGAAGAACCCGGCGTCGTTCTACCTGATCGAGATCGAGCGCGACGGCGAGGCGCTCGCGACCATTCCCGGCGACCGCACGTTCTTCGTCGACGCGACCGCGACGCCGCGCGCGCATCGGTATCGCATCAGCGCCGTGCGACGGGTCGAGGGCGGCCAGAAGCGCGGGTTTCCGGTGGAGATCGGCGTCGAGCCGGTGGAAGACACGGTCAAACCGGCTCACTGACCGCGGCTCGGATCCCGGGTCAGTTCCCCGCGGCGCCCGCTTCCCTCCGCTTCGCGTTCCGCGGCTCTTCGATGCGGTAGAGGTGGGTCCTGGTCCGCAGGTAGAGCTCGCGGCCGGCCACCGCGGGGGAAGCCATCATGCCGTCGTCGAGCGTGTTGCGCGTCAGCACGCGGAACTCGCGGCTCGCGGCGATGACGGTCGTGGTGCCGTCCTCCGCGAAGAAGTACGCCCGGCCGCGCGCCAGAATCGGCGACGCCGAGTAGTTCCCGCCGATGCGCTCCTGCCACACCCGCGTGCCGGTCGCCGCCTCGAGGCACGACGCGATGCCGCGGTCGGTGCACATCAGGATCAGTCCGTCGGTGACGAGCGGCGAGGAGCGATTCGGCACGCTCTGGTGGCACTTCCACACGACGTGCGTGTCGGTGACGTCGCCCGATCCGTCGAGCCGGACCGCCCAGAGCTGCGCCTTCGGGTAGCCGGTGTTGATGAGCGCGAGGCCGTCGGCGACGACCGTGCGCGACGCGGAGGAGTGGTTCCCGTAGCGGACGGTCCAGATCTCCTTGCCGGTCGCGGGGTCGTACGAGAAGACCGCCTTGGCGCCGGGGCTGATCATCTGCAGGCGTCCGGCGGCGCGGACGACGAACGGCGTGTTGAACGCCTTGCGGAAGTCGCCGTCCGCCCGTGGCTTGCCGTCGTCGTCGAGGTCGCCGTAATCGGTCGATCGGTCCGTCTTCCAGCGCGTTCGTCCGGTGGCGGTATCGAGGGCGACGACATACTGGTGGTCCGAGCCGTCCATCTGCAGGATCAGCATGTCCTCGAAGAGCACCGCCGACGACGCCGGTCCGCGGAAGTGGTTGCACGGCAGATCGCGACGCTCCCAGATGGTCTCGAACGTCCTGGTGTCCAGGCACGCCGTGCCGTAGCTCCCGAAGGTGACATGGACGCGACCGCGCTCGATCGCCGGCGAGGGCGAGGCGTAGCAGTTGACGGGGTTGCCGAGCGGTCGCGGCTTCTCGTTGCGGAAGAGGACGCGGTCGTGCAGCACCTTGCCGGTGTCGCGATCGATGCAGAGCACCGACATCGCCTTGCCGTCCTCGGTCGCGGTCGTCAGCCACACCTGCCGGCCGAGCACCACCGGCGTCGACCACCCGCGCCCGTGAATCGGCGTCTTCCACGCGACGTTCCTGGTCTCGCTCCACTCGAGCGGAATCTCCGCGTCGACGCGCCCGTCACCCGTCGGCCCACGAAACTCCGGCCAGCTCTCGGTGCCGGGGGGAGCGATCAAGAGCGCCAGGACGATGGGGAGCGGGATGGTCATGGGGATGGGTCACCTCCACCTGGGGAATGGCGTCAACAGAACGTCGAGATTGTCGCAGGTTCCGCAAGGGAATCGAAGCTGATTCTTGCAGTCCCGCTCCCGGTCCCGTGCCCGTGCCCGTGCCCGTGCCCGAGGACGAGGACGAGGACGAGCGTC
>JBFFXF010000113.1:0-21058 GCA_041569895.1 Planctomycetota bacterium
CGCGCCAGCGCGCGCTCGGCGAGCACCGACGCGATCGCCCTCTCCGCCGCGGTGGCGATGCGCGGCATCAGATGCGCCTCCCAGCCGTACGCAGGCCGGAGCGGGCGTTCCCCGGGGACAATCTCCAGAACGAGTCGCGCCGTCTCCTCCACGGAGGACGGGTCGTGCGCCAGTTGCATGTCCCCCCCGCGCATCACCCCTCCGGTCCCCCGCGCGCGTCGGATGCCAGCGACGACGCCTCGATGCCGGTGCGCCACCCGGAGGGCTCGAGGTCGAGGCGGCACCGCTCGACGCGGTACAGCCCGTCGCGATCGTCCCCGAAACCGTCGAGGGCGATGGCGTCGAGCGGCCGCGGCGCAGCGCGACCGCGGAACGACAGCGACGCCTGGCGGCGCGCGCCGCTCGCGTGCTCGACGCTCAGCGAGGTCAGCGGATCGCCCCGCCTGACGACGTGCCGCCGGCCGGAGAGCGCCGGCCGTTCACCGAGGTACAATCGCCCTCCGCAGACGGAGAGCGACACGCGGTGCTCGACCGCGAGCCTCCGCAGCAGCTTCAAGGGGTCTCCTTCTACTCGAACTTCCGGGAGTCTCCTCGGCCGACATTCTATGTGCGGCTCGAGCCCGAGGTCCAGCGCGATCCGCGACGCCAGCTCGCCGAGCGACACGTCGACGTGGCGTCGTTCCCGGCGCCCCTCCCGGAGCGCCTGATAGGCGGCGCAGGCCTCGATCGCGACCGCCGGCTCGAGGCCGGCCTCCTCCTCGAACCGCAGCGTCTCGACGATGCCCCGGAAGAGATCCTCCACCGGCGACGAGACGACGATCGGGTCGCCCGGACGCGGCAGGACCGACTCGCCGCCGGAGAAATACGGCTCGCGATCGACGAGACGCACGACCGCGAGGTCCGGTCTGTCGATCCCGAGCAGGATGCGGCACTCGAGCAACGCCACCGGCACGACCTCGCGATCGTGCCACCGGAGCGTGATGCCGACCCCGGCCCCCTGACCGTCCCCGTCTCCGATGGACCGCCCCCGGGGCACCGACCCGCTTCCTCGATGCACGGCTCGCTCGACCATATCCTCCCCGTCAACGCCTGAGCACGATCGTCACCCAGGCCCGCACCGGCGTCCCGTCGGCGTCGAACCGCAGCCACTCCTCCTCGATGCTCTCGAGGACGCCGTCGAAACGAAATGGGCCCCACACGAAGACCACCCGGGACGGCGCCGACAGGCCGGGTCGCACGCGCTCGGACCAACCGACGAGACGATCCACGATGCGCCGCGCGTCCCGTCCGGGACCGGGTGACTCCTCCGTGGTGTCGATGAAGAGCGTCGTCTCGAAGCGCTCCTCGCGTCCGGACGACACCGGACCGGGAGCGGGGCCGCCGGCGACGATCGCCTCCGACGTGTGCAGCAGGTTGCGCCGATCGAGCCGGTAGCGCGCGGGGTTCCACAGAACGGCGAGCGTCTCTCGCGTCTCGACGCACGCCAGCGCCGCCCGCACGAGCGCGGTCTGTTCCCTGGTGCTGTCGTCGATCATTGGGCCATCCTGTTCAACTCACACGGTTGCGGATACCGATACCGACACCGACGTTGCAAAAACTCGTCCTCGTCCTCGTCCTCGTCCTCGAAGGCTCCGTCGCGGAGTCCGATGACCGAATCCGATACCGATGGCCGATACCGATACCGACACGGATTCCGATTCCGATGTCCGACTCCGACGACCGAGTCCGACGACCGATGGATCCCATCTCCGTAATCTGCGCAATCTGCGGACCGTTCCCGTTTCCTTGATCTCCGTGCTCTGCGTCATCCGCATTCCCATCCCGTCGTTCTTCAACGGCGCCCTCGCATGCTAAAAGGAGCGCGAGCTCCAGAGCTCCAGGAATCGTGCTCGGCGCTGTTCCCTCGCCATGGCGCGGCGCTCACGGTGCTTGCTCTCCGCGAGGCGCTGCTCGAGCTCGCGGGGGCGGACGCGTGTCTCGCCGTTCGAGGGAGCGAGTGACGCTTCCGGGATTTTTGACTCCCGTGCCTGCGGGACGCTCTGGTCTCGCGGACGACGATCCACCGCGGACGTCGACGGCATACGCGACGTCGTCTCACCCGGCGCCGCGGGCGCGTCCTCCGGTCCGGAACGCGCTCTCGACGCGGTCGGAGCCGCGATGTCCAGCGCGCGTTCTCCGTCATCATCCCGTGCGACGAGCTCGGCCGCCGTGCGGTCGGCGTTCAGCGGAACCGGCCCCGATGCGGGCGCCGGCCGCGACGGGAGACGGCGAGGCTCGCGGTCGACCGAGGAGTCCGCGCCGACCGATCGTTCGACTCGGACTTCCTCGCGTGCGGTGCGCGTGCCGGGCGCGCTCGTCTCGCGTCCTCCTTCGGGCGCGGCGCGATCCCCGTCGTTCGTCCTCGCGCTCCGCGTCACGGGCACGGCTTCCTCCGGCGGTCCCCCGGGCTGGCGCCGGACGACCAGCTGTTCGCGCCACCCCGGGTGGCGCTCGCCGACCAGGTCGATCAGCCGGCGCGCAAACGGCGCCTCGACGTCACTCAGCTCGCTCCGGGCTTCTCCGATTCGCCCGACTTCCGTCTCGTGGTCTTCGCCCGCTTTGCCGTGCGCTTCCGTGGTTTCTTGGCGGCCTTCTTTCGGCCCTTGCCGCGCTTCGACGCCTTGGCGGTCCTGGCGGTCTTCCGTGCCCTGGTCTTGCGAGCTTTCCCCGCGCCGGACGCGGCCTCGACGGCCTCCGCCTCGACCTCCGGCGCGGGCGGTTCGAGCTCCGGGCCCTCCCCCGCCATCGCATCCGGAGAGGGCTGCGCCGGCTGCGGCCCCGGCGGTGCCTCGACCGGCGGCGGCGCGACCTCCGTCTCGGTCTCCCTCTCGGCCTCTGCCCTCGGACCTCTGTCCTCTGTCTCCGTCTCTGTCTCCGTCTCTGTCTCCGTCTCTGCCTTGAGCTCGATCTCGGCCTCCGACCCCGCCACGGTCGCCGCCGTCGTGTCCGTCTCGGCCGCCACGGCGTCGTCGTCGACGCGCGCCACCGGCTCCGGCTCCTCTGTCGCCGCCGGCTCGGGCTCGAGCGCCTCGATCACCTCCGGCGCCACTGCCGGCTCCAGCCGTTCCCGCGGCAGCGCCGGCTCCGGTCTCCGCAGATCCGGCTCCGGACTCGCGGGTGGCTCCGGTGGCTCGGTCGGGGGCGCCGGGGGTCTCCGATCTGTGGTCCGCCATTGCAATCCCTCGTGAACGATCTCGACCGCCTCGACGGCGACACGCGCCGAGGCGGCATCGAGCGACGGCGCCTGCCAGCGCGTCACCCGTCCTCGTGTGAATGACCATGTGGCGACCGTCGTGCCGTCGGCGCGGAGGAGCGAGATCGAGCCATCACGCGGCGCGCCGCTCTCGAACCAGCGCCAGAGCGCGTCGTCCGGGACGACACCGCGCTCGAGCACGATCGGATCCCACGTCCTGTCTCCGCGCACGAAGCGAACGCCGTGTCCTCCCTCCTCGAAGGCGAACAGAGCGTCGCGGCCGCCGAGACCCGAGCACGCAGCGAACGCGGCGGCCGGGATGCCATCGACCGACACCTCGAAGTTCGCCACGGCCACCGGATCGTGGCTCGACGCCGTCCGGGAGTCGTCTCTCGCCAGCGGAGTCATCACCTCACCGTCTCACCTGGATTCAACACGCTGACTCTCCTCAAGAATGATTTCCCGTGCTCTTCTTTTTCTTGCCAATCGTGAAGCAGCACGGGCACTTTTCTTCAAGCAAGCCATTCGAAACCAGCAAAGCCTCGCCCTTTCAAGCGAGCCCTGATTTTTCTCGCTCCAGCGAGAAAGATCAGGGCTCGCTCGGGTACGCGTTGAGCTCGCGGTAGACGAGCTCGAGGGTCCGCAGGTCGCGCGGCTCGAGCGCAGCGAGCGTCGAGACCGCCACCGGCTCGCCGCCGAGGCGCGTCACCTTCGACAGCAGCACCGGCACGAACGCCCGTCGATCGAGGAAGACACGGAAGTCGCGCAGCGCCCCGATCTCCTCCTCGGGCGTGGCACGGCGCATGGTTCCGGCGCGGCACGGCGTTCCGTCACGGGTTCGCACGGCGCTCACCAGCTCGAACGCGCGCTCGATCGGCGCCGGGTCCATCACTCGCCCTCCACGCGCTCGACGCGAGACACGCAGAGCTCGAGAGTCTCGACGCTGATCGAGTCGCCCTCCCCCTGGAGCTCGGGCGCCTCGTACTTGCAGGGCCACGCGTCGAAGAAGTTCCAGCGGGCGCGCTCCTGCATGGCGCCGTCGAGAAGAATGATCGCGCCCGATCGCTTCTCGGCGCTCCCCTGCTCGACGGTCCGCCGCCAGCGGAAGAGCTCGTTCGAGTTGGTCACGCCGCGGCGCAGCACGATGTTCGAGTACCGAGTCTTGCCCGGCACCCGGACCGGCGTCGCCGAGTTCCCGGCCCAGTAGTCGACGACCTCCGTCTCCGACCCGAGCCCACGAACCTCGGAGAACCCGCCGACGACCATCGACGAGTCCCCCGTGACCCCGTCGATCTCGACGAGAAAATTCCAGTTGCCGACAAACGGCATCTCGGTGGTTGGCATGAGTTTCTTTTCTCCGTGTCAGTAAACCCGTCGCGTCCCTGCCTCCCCGTACCCGTTCCCGTACCCGTGCCCGTACCCGTGCCCGTTCGTCCTCGTCCTCGTCCTCGACGACTCCGATACCGACTCCGACACCGATGTCCGACACCGATGTCCGACTCCGATGACCACGACCGACTGATCCCCTCTCACTGTCACCCGGCCGCGTCCAGGCGCACACGCACCTCCACCGTCACCCGCGCCGTCAGGCCCTGGCGCTCCTCGGACTGCGCTGCTCTGCAGCACACGTCGAAGGGGTCCTCGACGCCGCTGCCGCCGAAGAATCCGGCGCTCGCGAGGCCGCGCAGGAATGCGGCGATCTCTCTCTCGATGCGCGCGCACAGGAAGCCGTCGTCGATCTCGAGCACGCTCCAGCGCGTTCCGCGGTCGAGTGAGCGGCGCAGGCCCTCCCACCGCCGCCACGCTCCGAGCGCGGGCCATCGTCCTCCGAGCGTCGCCACGTCGGTGTCACGCGGGGGAAAGCCCCGCGGTCGCGCCGGATCGAAGTCGTACCGCTCGAGGCGTCCGATGCGCGCCCCGCTCGGATACGCGCCCGACGGCGCGCCGGTGGCCGGCGCCGGGACGACGCCGACCCGCTCGCGCGGGTCTCCGGGGCGTTCGCTCCCGGACGCTTCCCGCCCGGCGAGGAGCTCGTCGATGACTGCGGCCACCGATGGCGCGTCGCCGCGCTCCTCGACGACGAGAAACAGCGACGGTCGCGCGGCGACGAAATCGGCGAGAGCGCGCAGCAGCGAGGTCTCGACGCATCCCGGGACGACGACCGTGCCGCAGTCCTCGAGGTCGCCGGCGGCGCAGAGCCCGCTCCGCTGACCGGGTCCGCCGTCCTCGCCGATCAGCTCCGCGAGCGATGATTCCGTGCCGCCCTCCAGCGCGGCGTCTTCCAGCGCGGCGTCTTCCAGCGCCACTGTCTCGAGCACGTAGCAGCCGCGACCTCCGGCGGCGAAGTAGTCCCGGAGCGTCGCCAGCACCGCTTCCGATCCGCCGCTCGCCCTGGCGTCGAGCAGGTACCGCTCGAGCTCAGCCGGCGAGTCGAGCCGTCCGATCGTGCCCTCGGTCCAGAGCCCGGTGTGGCCGACGAAGAGCGGGCGGCCCGCCCCCACCCAGAGGACCGTGTCCATCTCCCGCGCGGAAGCGGCCGTCGTTGCGATCGCGTCAACGCGCATCGTCTGGCGCCTCCTCCCGGCGCTCGAGCAGATCGAGCGCGACCCGGCGCTCGACGACGCGGGCGGCCTTGCGGCGCCGCGACGACGGCAGCGGCAATGTGACGTCGAAGGTGAGCAGCAGGTGGTGCCGCGACAGCCCGTGATCTCGCCAGATACCCGCGTCGCGGCGCACCGTGATCGGGAATCCCGCAATCGTGTCGCCCAGCCACGGCTCGGGAGCGAGTGAATCGAAGTGCTCCAGGGGCACGACCGGGTTGTCGAGGAGCACCTGCAGCGCCGCGGCGGCGAGCTCCTGCTCCTCCACCGGATCATCGCTGCGGATCGACAGCAGGTACCGGCACGCCACCCAGAACGGCGCGGCGACGAGCGAGGCGTCGATCGACGAGGACTCGGTGAGGCCGCCGTCGGCCTCGACGGCGACGCGGGTGGCGCGCACGCGGGTCTCCGGCGTGATCTGGAGCAGGCAGAGACCGACGAGCGGCGAGAGCGAGCCGATCTCCGGGTGCGCGTCGAGGTCGCGCGGGTGACCCCAGTAGACCGGAAAGAGCCCCTCGCCGCGCCGCCCGGCCCGCAGACCCGAGCGCAGCAGCGTGGCGAAGTAGTCGCTGAGCTCCTGAACCACCTTCGGTCGCGCCATCACACGTTCCCTCGTCCTCGTTCCCGTGCCCGGACCCGTGCCCGGACCCGCAGTTCCGATAACTCGCACAACCGATCAAAAAAAAGAGCCCTCACCGCGCAGCCCTCGCGGCGCCGCTCTCCCTCGACTTCGACGTCGGCGCGCGCTTCCTGACGATCGGCTCTCCGATCACCCCATCGACGACCGGCTCGCTCCTCGACTCCGTCGCGGCGGGCGTCTCCGCGTCGGCGGTCGCTCCGTCCGGCCGGGCGCTCGTGTTCTCTCGCTGGTCCCGGGGCTCATCCGCACCGCCGTCGCTCCGCCTGTCACCGAGCTCGTCGTCCGGAGCTCCGCCCGATTCGCGGTTCGTCTCGCCGGATCGGTCGGCGGCCTCCGCCGTGGTCGCCCTGGCGGGCGGCGCCAGGCCGGTGATCGACTCGACGAGCCACGAGATCGACGTGTAGCGGAACGCCGACCGCGTCCGACCGAGCCGTTTCTCGACCAGACGCTGCTCGCCACTCTCGTCGGGGTGCAGGCTGAGCGTGGCGAGGCGCTCGAAACCGGCGCGGACCTCGCGCAGGATCCACACCAGCCCGTTCATCGTGTTGCGAAACCTGAAGGCGCCGGTATCGGCGAGGACGCGGAACTCGCGTCCCTCCATCTCCTGGCGGATCGCCGTCACTCGCCGCTCGGCCTCCTCCTCGCCTCGCGAGCGCCCGAACGCCGACAGGAACGCGCTCCTCAGGTCCTCGAAGACGGTATTCATCTGACCGAAGCGTGACCGTGGGTCACCGCCGGGCGCGGCATCGCGTGTCGGCTCGAGCGAACGGCCGAACGCGCGGGACACTGTCTTGCGAATCACGACGACACCTCCTCCGTTTCCTCTCCGGGCGCCGCGACCGAGGCGATCACCTGCTCGACACCGTGGCTTCTCAGGAGCTCCAGCGTGCTCCGCGCGACCCGGTCGAGACCGCCGTCGCGGCTCTCGGCGAGCTCCGTCTCCCTGGCGCGCAGTCTCGACCGCAGATCCTCGACGTAGGAGCGCAGCCGTTCGAGCTCCTCGCGGTGACGGTCCTCGAGCTCCCGTCGCGATGACGCCGCGGATGCCTCGACCTCGGCGAGACGCTCCGCCGCCGCGGCGCGCTCGGACTCGAGAGTGTCCGAAAGCTCCTCGCGGGCCGACTCGAGGGACTCCTCGAGGTCGTGCCGCGACGAGTCGGACGCCGACCGCTGCTCCTCCCGGGCCGACTGGAGGGACATCTCCAGCTCGCCGGCGCGGCGGAGCGCGTCCTCGAGCCGCGAACGCGTCTCGTGAAGCTCCCACGCGAGCCCCTCTCGCTCCGCGCGCAGCGACTCGAGCTCGGCCACGACCTCGGCGCTTTCCTTCTCCCGGCCTTCTCGTTCAGAGGCGAGCTGCTCGGTGAGCTCGCCGTATCGTTCATCGAACACGCGCTGGACCTCGCGCAGCCGCTGCTGCTGATCGCCCTTCAGGGCGTCGCGCTCGCGGACGACGCTGTCGAGCTCCTCACGCAGCTTGCGGCAGGTCTCCTCGGCGCGGGCGGCGCGCTTCTCGAGCTCGCTCGCCGTGGTTCGCGTCTGGTCGAGGAGCTCACGCGCGACCTGTTGCAGCCGATCGCGCTCGGCCGCGGCGGCGTCGCGCTCCTTTCGGATCCGGTCGATCTCCAGATCGAACCGCTCGTTCCAGCTCTCCTCGCGAGCCCGGTGCGCGGCCTCGGCCTCGGCGAGCGCGGTGCGACCCCGCTCGCGCTCCGCGGTGAGGGCCTCCTCGAGCGCGGCGGTCGGCTCCTCCGCCTTGCGCGTCACCTCCTCGAGCCGCTGCCGGAGCTCCTCGATCTCGCTCGCCGCGGCGCCGCGCACGCGTTCGAGCTCCTCGCGTCGTTCCGTGCGCTCGGCCTCGAGAATGGCGGCGTGCTCCTCGCGCAGGCCGCCGAGCTCCTCGGCGTGACGCGTGCGCTCCTGCTCGATCTCCTCGCGGTACTGGGCTCGCTCTCTCTCGAGCTGCTCGCGGTGCTCCGCGCGCTCGCGTTCGAGCTGTGCCCGCAGCTCCGCCTGCATCTGCTCGAAGTCGCGGCGATGGCGGGCCTGCTCGTCCTCGAGTTGCCTGGCGTGCTGCGCGTGGTCGCTCTCCAGTCGCTGGCGATGCTGGGCCTGCTCGCTCTCGAGCTGCTCGCGGTGCTGGGCACGCTCCGCCTCCAGCTGTTCGTGATGCTGGGCACGCTCTGCCTCGAGCTGCTCGCGATGCCGCGCCAGCGCGGTCTCCATCTCTTCGTGCTGCTCGGCGCGCTCGCGCTCCAGCTCCTCGGCGTGTTGGCGCCGCTCGCGCTCGAGCTGCTCCTCGTGCCCGGCGCGTCCCTTCGCGAGCTCCTCGTGACGCGCCGCGCGCTCGCGCTCCAGAGCGGCCCGCAGCTCCTCGCGCTCACGGTCGAGCTCGGCGCGCAGCTCGTTCCCCTCGCGCTCGCGCTCCTCGCGCTCCTTCTCGCGTTCCTCGCGCTCACGCGCCCACTCCGCGCGCTCGCGCTCCCACTCTTCCCGCTGCCGGTGCGCCTCCTCGTCGCGCACGGCCCGCATGCTCTCGAGCTCGCGCTCGCCGCGAGCTCGCACCTCGGTGACCTTCTCGGCGGCGGTCGCCCACGCGGCCTTGAGCTCATCGACGAGGGAGGAGCGCAGCGCATCGAGCGCCTGGCCGCGCTCCTCGACGAGGCGGTCTCGAGCCTGGCGCAGCTCGTCGAGACGCTCCTCCGTCTCGCGACGGATCGAATCGACCTGCTCCCGTGATCGGCTCTCCGCCTCGCGCGCAGCGGCGAGCTCGGCGCGAAGGCGACCGAGCTCCGCCTCGGTCCGTGAGCCGGCCTGACGGAGCTCGGCGACGGCGCGCTCGAGCTCCTCGATCGTCGAACGCGAACGCCCCGCCTCGGAGGCGAGTGAGTCCTTCTCGGCGGCCAGGGAGTCTCTCTCGGCGGTGACCGTGGCGAGCGCCTTGCGGTTGCGTTCGAGCTCCTCGGCGAGCGAGCGCCTCTCGCGCTCGAGGCGATCCCGTTCCTTGCCCGCCTCCTCGCTCCCGCGCTTGCCGGCCGCGCCCGATTTGCGCTTCTCGCTCTTGAGCTGGTCCGCGAGCTTCTTCTCCGCCTTGCGACGCGCCTCGACCTCCTTCTCGAGCGTCGCGACGGACGCGCGCAGCTTCTCGATCTCCCGGCTCGCCGGCCGCAGGAAGCCGTCGCGCCGGCGAGCGCCCTGCGGCACCTCGCGCAGGAAAGCGAATCGACCCGAGCCGAGCTCGATCACATCGCCGTCCTGGAGCGTGGCGCGATCGACGACGCTCCCGTTGACGCTCGTGCCGCCCGCGCTGCCCAGGTCCTCGAGTTCCGCCGCGTCCCCGTCGACGCGAATGCGAGCGTGGTGCCACGAGACGGAGGTGTCCCGGAGATGGAGCTCGCAGCTCGCGTCACTGCCGATGGTCACCTGCGAGGAAAGCTCGATGAAACGACCGATCTGGTCGCCACCGAGACCCAGGAGATACGGCATGGAGGCTCCAGTGTTGTCGCGACGGAAGGCGAAAGAGCGGCGGCTCGCTCCCCCCGCGGCGAGAGTCCTTTTCGACTTCTTTCCGGATGTGTCCTTCCCGGATGTGGTACCCGCGTGTGGACAGCGGGGAGTGTAGCCGGCAGGGGAGACGCAGTCAACGGACGCCCGGGACCCGGGCCGGGGCTCGTCCTCGTCCTCGTCGACGTCCTCGACGGGCTCGGACGGGAGGCGAGGTCGATTCCGGAACAGAGATCCGAGACCGAGATCGGAGACCGAGGAGAGAGGTCCGATTCCGAGATCCGACTCCGATGCCGATTCCGACTCAGATGACCGTCTCGGGCGGTCGTTCGGGCACGGGCACGGGCACGGGAACGGGAACGGGGACGGGGAGGGGACGGGGACGGGTAGGGCAGCACAAGAACATCTTGGTCGCTGCCGTGCCTTCCGGTATGCTCGGTTTTCGTATGTCCACCACCGTGCACGTCCTCTTCTTTGCCAGGGCGCGAGAGATCGCGGGGGTCGATCGCCTCGAGATCGAGCTCGACGGCGATCCGCGTGTCGGCGATGTCGTCGATGAGCTGCGCCGGCGTCGCCCGCAGCTCGACGACGCGCTCCGGGCGTGCCGATTCGCCGTCAACCAGGAGTTCAGCGGCCTCGACGAGGCGGTGCCCGAGGGCGCGGAGGTCGCCGTCCTGCCACCCGTCAGCGGGGGCTGCGGCCCGCGTTCCGAGAATCCGTGTCCAGAATCACCGACGAGCCGCTGAGCCTCGCCGACGCCGTCGAGCGCGTTCGCGCGCCGTCCGCCGGGGCCGTGCTGACCTTCTCCGGCGTGGTGCGTGACTCCCACCGCGGACAGCGCGTCACCGGCATCGACTATCACGCCTACCGGGAGATGGCGCAGCAGGAGCTCGATCGCATCGAGGCGGATGCCCTCGAGCGGTTTCCGGAGATCCGCATTCACATCGCGCACCGACTGGGACTGCTGGACGTCGGAGAGGAAAGCGTCGTCATCGCTGTGGCGTCGCCGCATCGCGCGGAGGGTTTCGATGCGCTTCGCTTCGCCATCGAGGAGATCAAGAGTCGCGTGCCGATATGGAAGAAGGAGCTGTACCCCGACGGGCACGCGTGGATCGAGGGATCGTGAGCGGCGCCGCCGTGTCCCTGCATGACCTGAATCGAGAACCCTGAAATGGAACGGGAAGAGCGAGGAATGAACGCCTGGAGGCCGCTGCTTTCGATCGTGTTGCTCGTCGCCGTCGCGTGTCCCACGTCCGGCTGCCTGGTGATGGGGCGGAGGCAGATCGACCAGCCGATCGACGACAACGCCGTCGCCGCCGTCACGCGCGGCATGAGCCGGGAGCAGGTCACGGATCTGCTCGGAGCGCCGCACGAGATCATCTTCAGCAACCGCGAGCACGATCCGCTCCGCGAGCACGCGTACGTCTACGAATTCACCCGCCAGAAGGCGACCGCGCTCTTCTTCGGCGTGGTGAACTTCGGCAATCTCGACTCGAAGCGCGACCGCGTGGTCGTGTTCTTCGACGAGGACGGACGCGTCGCCAGCCTCGGGGCGAGTCTGCACGGACACGAGTCGAGCTACGGGTTCCCGTTCGGCGACTGACGGATGGCCCGGTGTCTCGGTCTCCTCCTCGGGCTCGCGCTCGCCGCGTCGCTCGGCTGCCACGTTGACGTCTCCCGCGTTCGCCGCGGGACGCCGCTCGATCTGCAGGCCTTCGAACGCCTCCAGAGCGGCCGGTCGACGCTCGACGATGCCCTCGCCGCGCTCGGCGCGCCCGATCGGCTCGAGTGGAAGAACGGCAAGGACTACCTCTGGTACCTCCACGAGGACGTCACGCGCGTCGGCATCCGACTGCAATCACCGGTGTCGGTTTTCGGCTACCGTCACACCTTCGCGCAGCTCGAGGGTGACCGCGAGGAGACCGATCAGATCGAGCTCGTCTTCGACGAGCGCAGCGTCCTCGAGCGCAAGAGCCTCCGCCTCGCGCCGGGAGGCGGCGAGCCGGTCGAGGGCGCCCGATGGCGCGTGTCGATCACGCCACGATACGCGTACAGCCCCGTGCTCTTCGGCGACGGCGGCGAGGAGCCGTTCGCGGACCTCTTCGAGTACGGACAGCTCTTCGGGCTCGAGATCGGCGTCGAGCCGACCTCCTACCTCAACCTCTCGCTCCGCGGCAACTACCAGGTCTACGAGGGCGACGAGTTCCGAGACGGCGCGCGCGTCGTCGGCCTCGACGACCTCGAGCTCTACCAGGTGACCCTCGGCGGGCGGCTGATCTTCCCGGCGCGCGCGCTCGGCTCGCTCTGGAAGCTCGACGAGCTCAAGGACCTCTTCCGCGAGCCGGACGTGGTGGCTCGCCGCGGTCTCTTCCTCTCGATCGACTGGAGCCTCGGCGCGACGTACGCCGACTCGGTCCCGGTCTCCTTCGACGGCCAGCCCGCCGCGGCGACCTACTTCGACCACTCCCTCTCCTTCACGTCGATGGTCGGAGCTGGAATCGAGTACTCGCTCGACGCCATCGCCATCCGCGCCGACTTCGCCTACCAGACGATCGACGCCTTCGATGAGGGCTCGGCGGACCTGGACACGGACAATGACGGCCTGTCGAACTTTCTCTTCGGAGGAAGTGTGAGCCTCAGATTCTGACCTTCGGGCCAGTCAGGGACAGAGGACGGAGTCAGAGATCAGAGATCAGAGATCAGAGGTCGGAGTCGGAGTCGGTATCGGGCACGGGAACGGGCACGGGAACGGGCACGGGAACGGGAACGGGAACGGGAACGGGGACGGGGACGGGAACGGGAACGGGAACGGAGCCCAGGACAGGCGTCAGTACCTATACCGCTGCACGATCGGAAACCGCCTCCCCGTCCCGAACGCCTTCGAGGTGATCCGCAGGCCGGGGGCGGCCTGTTTTCGCTTGTACTCGTTCCTCTGCACCATGCGGATCACGTCCTCGACGAGCTCCTGGCGGATGCCGTCGGCGGCGATCGCCTCGGTCGAGAGGTTCTTCTCGACGAAGCCCTCGAGGATGCGGTCGAGGACCTCGTACTTCGGAAGGGCGTCCTCGTCCTTCTGGTCGGGACGGAGCTCGGCGGAGGGGGGTTTCTCGAGGACGGTCCTCGGGATGATCTCCTCGGATCGATTGATGTATCTCGCGAGGCGGAAGACGAGGGTCTTCGGCACGTCGGAGATCACCGCGAGGCCGCCGCACATGTCGCCGTAGAGAGTGCAGTAACCGACTGCGAGCTCGGACTTGTTGCCGGTGGTCAGGAGGAGCGCGCCGAGCTTGTTCGACAGCGCCATCAGCACGAGGCCGCGCGCTCGCGCCTGGATGTTCTCCTCGGTGACGTCGGGCGGCGCATCGCCGAAGACCGGAGCCAGCACCTCGAGCGCCGTCGCGAAGATCGGCTCGACGGGCAGGACGTGGTACTCGATGCCGAGGCGTTCCGCCAGGGCCGCCGCGTCGGTCTTGCTGCCCTCGGACGAGTATCTCGTCGGCATCGACACGCCGAGGACGTTGGCGGCGCCGAGCGCGTCGGCCGCGATGACGGCGGTGACCGACGAGTCGATGCCGCCGCTGAGGCCGATGACGGCACGCTCGAAGCCCGTCTTGCGGACGTAGTCGCGGGTGCCGAGCACGAGCGCCCCGTAGGCGTCCTCGGTCGTGTCAATGGACTGCTCGACGAGCCGGTCTCGTCCGTCGATGTCGCAGACGACGAGGTCTTCCTCGAAGCTCCGGCAGGCCGCCAGCAAGTCACCGGTGGAGCCGACCGCGAAACTGTTGCCGTCGAAGATCAGGCTCGTGTTGCCGCCGACGAGGTTGACGAAGACCACCGGCAGGCTCCAGCGCTTCACCAGCGTCCTGACCATGCGCTTGCGAAAATCGACCCTGCCCAGGGAGAAGGGCGATGCCGAGATGACGACGAGCAGATCGGCGCCGAGCTCGACGAGGCGCTCCACGGGATCCGTCCGATAGAGCCGGTGCTCCCAGAACGTCGGATCGTTCCAGACGTCCTCGCAGACGGCCACGCCGATTCGACGCCGGCCGAGCTCGAAGATGCGGTGGTCGTCGGCGGGCTGGAAGTAGCGTGCCTCGTCGAAGACGTCGTAGGTGGGAAGCAGCGTCTTGTGCTGGCGTCCGAGGATCTTGCCGTCGCAGACGAACGTCGCGCTGTTGTAGACCGGCTTGCCGACCCCGCTGTCGGTGCGTGTCAGCGCGCCGACGATGATGCCCGCCTGGACGCCACGGCTGATCTCCACGACCTCGCCGAGCGCGCTCTCGCAGTCCTCGACGAAGTCGACGCGCTCGAGGAGATCCTCGGCGGGATAGCCCGGGAGGGTCTGCTCCGGGAAGACGATCAGCTCGGCCCCCAGGTCGACCGCACGGCCGACCGCGTCGCGAACGAGCGCGACGTTCCCATCGAAGTCGCCGACGGTCGTGTTGATCTGCGCGAGGGCGATTCGCATGCGGGTCACTTCTCCCGCGCGAAGAGCTCCCGGTGCAGCGCCCGGACGACGTCGCGCGCCCGGCTGCTCTCGATCAGGAAGCTGAGGTTCAGCCGCGTGGCTCCGAACGAGATCATGTCGATCGAGATCCCCTCGCCGCGCACGATGTCGAACACACGCGCGGCGAAGCCGACCTCGTCGCGGATGCCCTCACCGACGACGCTGATGATCGATCGGTCCGTATCGACGGCCACCTCGCTGAACTGCGAGAGATCCTGGACGACCGGATCGAGGTTGACTCGCTGGTCCGTCGTCAGCGAGACGCTGACCTCCGACGTCGCGATCATGTCGATCACCACCTCGTGGCGCGAGAAGACCTCGGAGATCCGCGCCATGAAACCGTACTGGTTCAACATCGGGGCGGCGGTGATGCTGACGATCGCCACGTGGCCCTTGACGGTGATCGACTTGACGCCGCGCTCGTCGTCGTCGAGTCGGTTGACGATCAGCGTCCCCTCGAACTCGGGGCGGTTGGTGTTGAGGACGCGGATGGGGATCGACTTGCGGATCGCCGGGATCATCGTCGCCGGGTGGATCACCTTCGCGCCGTAGAACGCGAGCTCGCTCGCCTCGGCGAACGACAGCTTCCGCAGGTACGTGGCGCGATCGTCGACCCGCGGATCGCAGGTCATGACGCCGTCGACGTCGGTCCAGATCTGGATCTCCTCCGCATCGAGTGCGGCGCCGAAGATCGACGCAGAGAAATCGCTGCCGCCGCGGCCGAGCGTGGTGATCTCGCCGCGCTCGTTCTTGCCGATGTAGCCCGTGATCACGGGGACACCGTCACCGACGGCGAGCGCCGTCCGGATGCGCTCGTCGACATCCGCCAGCGGCCGCGCCGCGCCGAAGCGCGAGTCGGTGATCAGCCCGGCATCGAACGCATCGATGAAACGCGAGGGAACGCCCGAGGCGGCGAGATGGGCGCTGACGATGCGGCACGAGAAACGCTCGCCGAAGGAGACCAGGTAGTCGTGCGTGCGCATGGTCACCTCGCGGATGAGCGTGATCCCGCGCACGAGCTCCGCGAACTCATCGAAGAGCGGGTTGAGCGTCTCGCGGTCGAGGTCGAGCTCCTCGAGGATGGCCCGGTGCGCGGCGACGATCTCCTGGCGCTGCCGATCCGCCGCCCGGCGCTGCGCGGGATCGACCGCGAGTTTGGCGACGTTCCAGAGACGGTCGGTGACGCCGCCGACGGCCGAGACGACGACGACCGGGTCGCGGTCGAGCCGCTCCGAGACGATCTTCCCGACGCGGCGGATCTGCTCCGCGCTGCCCACCGACGTTCCGCCGAACTTCATGACGATCACGAAACCTGCACCTCCCCGCTGAAAGGAAGCTCCCTGACGATCGCGCCGAGCTCGCCGCGGGCCGTCGTCACGCGGACGCGGGCGCCGGATGTCCAGTCACTCCGGTGCACGATCGAAAGGCCAATCATACCATAACGCGGCGACAGCGCGGCAGAGGTGACCCGGCCGACCTCGCCGCGTTCTCCGAGCACCGGAGCGCCGCGCAGCGATTCGAGCGCGTCGGCGCCGGCGTCGGGGAATACCAGCCCGCGGAGCCCCCGGTTGGCGTGCCCGTAGGTGCGCATCCGCGCGACCACCTCCTGGCCCACGTAGCACTTGGTGTAGGTCAGCGCGCGCTCGAATCCCGCCTCGTTCGGAAAGTTGTCGCCGGTGAAATCGACGCCGAAGCTCGGCTCGCCGTTCTCGACGCGGACGACCTCGTCGGCGGCAAGGCCGACGGGACCGCCGTCCCGCGACCGCGCCGACTCGACCAGCGCCTCCCAGAGCCCGCGAGCCGCCTCGACCGGGACGTCGATCTCGAACGAGACGCCGGACGCGCGCGCCCTGGTGATCACCGACGCGGTCCCGGAGTCGCGCTCGATATCGACTCTCGCCAGGTCATCGCCCGACGCCTCGCGGCCCAGTACCTCCGCCATCACGGCGCCCGCGCGCGGTCCGTCGAGCGTCAGCGTGCAGGTGGTCGCCGACGCGTCGGCGATCTCGACGTCGCTGAGGAGGCCGTACTTCTGCAGCGTCTTCGGGAAGAGGTCGTCGAGCGCATCGTCGAAGGCGAGAACGAGCTCGCCGCCCTCGCGACGGAACACGCGGAAGACGCCGATCACCTTTCCCTTCGCGCTGAGCAGGCTGGAGAGCTGCCCCCGCCCCGGCTCGAGCTTGCCGATCTCGGAGGAGAGCAGGCGCTCGAGCAACGAATCGCTCTCCGGACCGCTCACCACCAGGCGGCCGCGGTAGGAGCGGTCGACCACGCCGACACGCTCGCGAAGACGGGCGTACTCCTCACCGACCTCGGCGTACCGTTCCGGGAGGCGCCAGCCGCGAGCGGACGTGAAGACGGCGCCGGAGACCTCGTGGACATCGTGTAGGGGCAGCGATCGCTCCATGGGTTCATCCTGCCACATTCGGCTCGAGAACTCACGGCGAGAGGGACTCGGTTCCGATTCCGATTCCGATGACCGACTCCGATGACCGTCTCGGGCGGTCCGCTCTCACAGTCCACGGTCACGGTCACGGCCCACGGTCACGGTCACGGTCACGAACCACGACCACGTCATCCGCATTCCTCAATCCCGAGCCGCACGGGAACGGGAACGGGAACGGGAACGGGGACGGGGACGGGGACGGGAACGGGAACGGGGACGGGAACGGGGACGGGGACGGGGACGGGGACGGGGACGGGAACGGGAACGAGCTAGCCGAGCCGGACGTACGCGGCGTTTCGCTGTACCGGCTTGAAGCCGGCCTCGACGATGGTGCGACGCAGGAGCGCCTCGTCGGCCCGGTGTCGCGCGCCCGCCGGGCTGATGACGTTCTCCTCGATCATCACGCTGCCGAGGTCGTTGGCGCCGCACCGCAGTCCGCGTCGCCCGCCGTCGATCCCCTGCGTCAGCCACGAGACCTGGAGGTTCGGGATGCGGTCGAGGTAGAGCCGCGAAATGGCGAGCCAGCGGAGATACTCGTCGACCGGGACGCGATCCGGTATGAGCTTGCCGAGCGGCGTGTCATCCGACTGAAACGTCCACGGGATGAACGAAATGAAGCCGCCGGTGCGGTCCTGGAGCGCCCGGATCTTCTCGAGGTGCATCAGGCGGTGCTCGAGGGTCTCGCCGAGGCCGATCATCATCGTCGCCGTCGTCGGAATGCCGAGGTGATGCGCCTCCTCCATGACGTCGAGCCACTCCTGCGAGTCGACCTGCGACCGTCGCTTGCGGCGGATCTCGTCGACGAGGATCTCGCCGCCACCGCCGGGGAGCGAGTCGAGCCCGGCGTCGCGCAGGGTGACGAGGATCTCCCGGTACGACTTCCGGGTGATGCGCGCCAGGCCCCAGATCTCGGTCGGAGAGAAGCAGTGCAGGTGGATCGCATAGCGACGCTTCAGCTCGCCGAGGAGCGTCGTGTACCACTCGAGCGGCAAGTCGGGGTGGAGACCGCCCTGCATCAGCACGCCGCTGCCGCCGAGCTCGAGGGTCTCCTCGACCTTGCGGAAGATCTCCTCGTGGTCGTGGACGTAGCCCTCGGGGTCACCCGGCTTGCGGTAGAACGCGCAGAACGAGCAGACGCACGTGCAGACGTTCGAGTAGTTGACGTTGCGGTCGACGACGTACGTGACGATGCCGTCCGGGTGCAGTCGCTGCCGCATCTCGTCCGCGAGGCGCGTGAGCTCCCCGTCGTCGAGCTCGCCGTGGAGCCGGAGCCACTCGTCGTACTCGAGCCGCTCGCCGGCGGCGAGTCGCCGGCGAAGCGCCTCCGTCTCGGCGGTCGGCTGCCGGACCGTGGTTGTCCGCGTCACTTCCTGTTCCGCGTCACTTCGAGATCTTCGTCGGGCTGTAGAGTCCCTGCCGCTTCTGGAGGATCGTGATCGACCGGATCTCGTCACCCTTGTCGAGCTGCGCGAGGACATCAAGGCCCTCGATCACCTTGCCGAACGGCGTGTACAGCCCGTTCCAGTACGGCACGTCGTCGAGGCAGATGAAGAACTGGCTCCCCGCGGTGTTCGGGATCGGCTGTCCGGTCGACGAGTTGATCTCGAGGCACATGGAGAGCGTGCCCTTCTCGTGCCGGCGCGTGTTGCTGCTGACCTCGCTGCGGACATGATACCCGGGGCCACCGGACTCCGAGCCGTCCGGCGAGCCCGTGCGGATGTAGTAGTCGGGGTGCTCGTCGAAGAACTTGATGGCGCCGCCCTTGAGCCCGTAGAAGTCGCTCTCGACGAGGCTGATGAAGTTCGCGACGGTGTTGCGCGCGTCGTCCTCGTAGAGCTCAACGACCAGGCTGCCCTTGTTCGTGTCGATGCGGGCCCGCGGCAGCGCCGGCCTGGCGACGATGGTCGCCTCGGCCTGGGCGGCGCTCGCGCTCGGATCCGCGCCGGTCGCGGCGGCGGTATCGGCGCTCGTCTTCGCGGTCGACGACGACGACGAATCCGCCGAGGCGACGCTCGTCGTGATGCCCGCCGCCTCGAGGACGCGAGCGGGCGCCCGGGCCTCGGTGACGATGCTGATCGTGTCGACGTTCGCCCAGCGGGTGTTTCGTCCCTCGATCTTCTCGATGACCTCCTCGCCGATCAGCAGCTTGCCGATCGGCACGTGGATGTCGTCGAACTCCTTGTGGTCCTTGCGCGAAATGAAGAAGACGCTGCCCGCCTCGCGGCCCTGTCCGCCGGGACGCAGCCGCGTGATCAACGAGAGGATGCCCTTCTCGTGGCTAATATTGGCGGCGTTCGTGAGGTACGCGCCACGACGCGGCCCGCCGGTGCCGTTGTTGTTCGGGCACCCGCCCTGGAGGTAGTCGCCCTCCTGGATGTCGAAGATGCGGAGACCGTCGTAGAAGGCCTCGTTGACGAGTCGGGCGAAGTGCTTCGCGGCCTGGGCCTGCGTCGAGCTGAAGAGCTCGAACCAGATCGGGTCCTCGCGGCTCAGATCGAGGCGCACGAAGTAGCGCTTCTGCGCGCTCAGCGGCTCGAAGATCGACAGCGGGATCTCGCCCTTGCTCGTGAAGACGTAGCTGTTGTGCTCGGGGAGGCCCTTGATCACCTTGCGGAACTCGCGCGGCTTGTTGGGCGGGAAGTTCTGCACGGCCGCGGCGAAGTTCTCGACGCTGGCCGCCTTGCCGGGGAAACGACGCTCGAAGTTCCTGGTGAACTCGTCGATGTCCCACGTCACCCAGAGCCTGCAGTTGGCGGGGAGATCGCGGAAGTAGTCGCTGAGCGTGAACGTGCCGCCGGCCAGCGCGCGGCTGTCGAGGTCCGTGATGAAGGTCTCCGGCGCCTCGAGGCTGTCGAAGGCGGACGGCGGGGCGGCGGGCGTCGTGTCGGTGCGCACCCTGAGCCCCAGGGGCAGCAGGTCGGGGTGGAAGACCTTGATCGCGTCATTGCTCCGGTTCTCGAGCACCAGCGAGATGTCGATCGGAACCGTCGGGGTCACCGACCGGCGCGTCACCTCCAGGGCGAGGTGGAGCTCCCGGTCGGGGAGGCTGCGCTTGATCGGCCGCGCGACCGCGGCGGGCGTCTCCGGCTCGGACGTCGCCTGGGCCCCGGTCGCCGACTCCGCGCCGGAGCTCGCGCTCGGCGGCGTGGTCGTCGTCGCGGCCGACGCCGAGCTGCCCGGATCGATCGCCGTCGGCACGGTGGGCTGCTTCTTCTCGGCGTGATCGTGCCCCGCGTGGTCGGCGTGATCGTGGTCGGCGTGATCGTGGCCGGAGTGGTCGTGGCCGGCGTGCGGATCGGCCTCGGCGGTCTTCTTGGCGACCTGGTCGCTCTTCCGGGCCGCCGCCGCCTCCGCCTGCAGGTCCCGGCGCTCCTTGAGGTAGATCACGTGCCAGCCGAACTTCGTCCGCACCGGCTCCGAGACCTCGCCCGGTTCGAGGGAGAACGCCGCGTCGGCGAACTCCGGCACCAGCTTGCGCCGCGAGTTCCAGCCGAGGTCGCCGCCCGATCCCTTGCTCGAGTGATCCATCGAGAACTTGCGGGCGACGTCGATGAACTTCTTCCGTCCGCCGCCGCCGTTGATCACCTCATCGAGGGCCTTCTCCGCATCGGATCGACTCCGGACGAGGAGGTGGTACACGTAGACTTCCTCGACCGCGCTCGCGGGAACGGCGCCCACGAGCGAGACGAGGCAAGCGAAGAGAGTCAGGCGAATCCCGTGAAGACGGGCGGCGCGAGTGGTCCTGGAAGCCATTGGTTTCCCCCTTGGGCGGCATGTGGCGCGCGGACGCCGGCAGCCCCGTGTCCGACGGGAGGGTCCGCACGATCGGGTGATGGACAGCGATTCTAACATCACGTGTACACCGGAAGAGCGGCGATCCGGAAGAAATCCGCCTGGTTTTCCTCCTCGCGGCTCGTTCCCCCGGACGTGCCGCGACGGCCCCCGCGCACGGCCGGGCGGATCTCGCCGCGCCCGCGTACAGATCAGGGAAAGACCACGAATTATAACAGCCGGACCGGATGAGTCAATTTGGCAGGCGGCTGGCCTCCCGGGCTCGGTCAAGTGCCCGGTCCCGCTCCTGTGCCGTGCCCGGTGCTGTGCCCGGGCCCGAGCGGCTCGGGATTGAGGAACG
>JBFFXF010000114.1:0-21035 GCA_041569895.1 Planctomycetota bacterium
GGGGCGTTCGCCGCGCTCGGGCCCGCGATGTCCTTTCACGCGGAGACTTACCGGGGCAAGATCCGCCTGCTGCAGCTTCGACTCGAGGAAGCGGTCGACCACTTCGTCGAGGCCGAGCGGCTCTACGCCGCCGTCAAGCAGCGTCCGTACGAGGACGTGCGCAGGTACATCTACCTGAAGTCGTGCGTCGTCGATCTGTGCCTGCTCAACGAGGTGCTCGATCCCTTCGCCTCCGAGGAGGCCGTGCTCGACGCGGCCGTGCGCGCGCTCCTGACCGTCGGCGCGGAGGACCTCTACCTCCTCAAGATGACCAACTACAAGATCGCGACGCACGCGCTCCTGCGCGGCGATCTCGAGCGCGCCCTGCGCATCTTCGAGGAGCTCCTGAACAACGAGCGGCGCGAGGACGAGAGCCCGCGGAGGATGAACCTCTACCTCAAGGGCGCCGCGTGCCATCGGGAGTTCGGCCGCAGGACTCTCGCGCGAGAGTACCTGCGACGCGCCGAGGGGGTCATCGTGGAATGCGATCACGACGCGCGGCGGATGGCGCGCTTCTGCTCCCTCGCCTACGCGGTCCTGACCTTCTGGGAAGAGCCGACGGCCGACGACTGGCTCGACGCCCTCGACGAGCTGCCGGCCGACCCGGAGGTCATCGCGGCGCACCGGGAGGTGGCGCGGGCGATGGCATCGGCGTCACGGGCAAAGGGCCGCCCGTTTCTCATATAACGCGCATCTCCCACCCGTACCCGTACCCGTTCCCGTCCCCGTTCCCGTCCCCGTTCCCGTCCCCGTACCCGTTCCCGTTCCCGAAAACCTGCGCCGTCATCCCACTGGTCACCGTCGGTGCCGACCCCTCGAACTCATCTATCCGAAACCCGCAACGACAAGGTCCCCCGAGACCCGCGAGGACGAGGACGAGGACGAGCACGAGGACGCCGACGCATCCCTCACTCGCAAGGCGCCCCGCACGTCAATAGGTCCCAGGTCGGGTCCACCCCGCACGCGAACGCCCCGGGCGCTGGCGGCTCGGGGCCACCGAGGTAGAGCCAGTTGGCGATGGCGCTCGCGTCCGAGATGGAAACGAGGCCGTCGTCGTTGGCGTCGGCCGCCTTCATGCACGGTGGTTGCGGCCCGTCGTTCCAGAACCAGGCCAGGATCGTCAGGCTGTCGGCGGCGGTGACGACGCCGTCGTTGTTCGCGTCCCCGCGACGGAAGGTGTCGAATCCATCCGACGAGCCGAGGGGTGCCGCGACGAGACAGATTCCGAGTGCGACGAGCAGGGATCGCATTGATCGCCTCCGGGCTCCCACGTTCACCCTCCCGATTCTTTTTCGGCCGCGCCCGGCCCCCTTCTTGAGGGTGCCCGGCGTCGTGTCGCGGCACCCGCGCCCGCTCGCGTGTCGGGCGCCGCCCCGGCTTTTTGGTCCGCGCCCGTCCACCCGCTGTTAGAATGACCGGCTACAACCCCGGGAAGAGGAGAGGACCCGTCGATGCGCGAGAGAAACAACATGCTGTCCATCCTGGAGCCTCTGGCACGGTGCGCGGCGCTGCTCGCCGTGTGCGCGGCGCTTGGCGCCTGCACGCCGGGCGGCGAGAACGGCGAGGAAGCGCCCGGGGCGAAGTCGCCCGCGCAGCCGGCCGGTGAGCCCGGCGTCGAGAACGCCGGCGCCGAGAAGTTCTCCGTCGACGCCCCGCCCGTGGCGCCCGGCGTCGAGGCGGACGTCGAGCCCGGAGCGGAGCCGGGCGCGCCCGGCATCGTCGTCGGCGAGCGTCGCCTCGAGGTCGATCGGGAGGCGCGCGAGGTGCACATCCCGGCGTTCTTCGTCAGCGCGACGCAGCGGCTCGAGGTCTTCGCCTGCCACGAGACCGGTCCGACGCACGAGACGGTGGTGGCGTTCAAGGTCGACGGCGAGCAGATCTACCGGGCGCTGCTCGAGGTCGGCTTCCGGCCGCCCGACGCCTTCTGGAACGCGACCGGTCCCCACGAGGTGCGACGCACGCTCGGGGACCGCGCCATCGTGCTGCTGCGCTGGACGTGGAAGGGGGAGACGCGCGAGGTGCCGGGCGAGTCGGTGATCCGCGACTCCGAGGCGAGGTTCCCGCTCTTCGTGCGCGGCTTCACGTTCGTCGCGGAGAAGCGGCTGATGGGCGATCCGCCGGTGGAGCGCGTGCCGCCCGCCGTGGAGGTCACCGTCGGCGATCCGAACCGACAGGGCTCCGTCTCGTCGCTGCTCTTCCATCCGAACGACCTCGAGGAGCTGACGCCGTGGATGCCGCCCCTGGAGGTGGACCCCGACGCGCTCGAGGACTTCGAACAGCTGGTCGAGCAGCAGGTGCCGTGCACGGTCGTCGTGCGACGGATCGACAGCGAGGCCGACCTCATCGACGCCGTGGCGTCGTACGTCGAGGACCCCTCGAGGCGGGCGTTGCTCGAGAAGCTGCGACCGCTGGCTCGCGCGGTCGACGAGCTCAAGGCGCGCTACACCGCTCGCGTCAAGACCATCCGCGAGCTCCTCGAGCAGGACGGTGACGACGCGAAGCGCGACGCGATCGCCGAGCGGCTCGACCGTGAAGTGCGCGAGGGGCGCGCCGAGGCGGCGCGTATCCACGAGGCGTACATCGGGCTCTTCGCCGAGCAGGAGAAGTTCCGCGCCGAACGGCTCGCGGCGCGGACCGACCTCGAGCCGGAGATCCGCGCCATGTCCGTCGCGCGGTACGAGCACGGCGTCGCCTACGAGCCGCGGCTCGCCGAGCTGCGCGCCCTGATCGCGGAGATCGATGCGCGGGGCGATCCCGACGAGAAGACCGCGCTCGAGCGGCGAGCGCTGGAGCACGACCTCGATCGCCTGCCCCTCGAGCGCACGCTCTTCTGGGCGCGTGACCACCTCGCGGACGTGACGCGACGTCTCGACCACGATGCGACGAAGAACGACACGTACCTGCGCGACCTGCTCGTCGAGGACCGCATGAAGACCCTCGCCGACATCCGCGCCATCCGCGGTCAGATCGCTCTTCTCGCGACGCAGTCGGAGGAGCTTCGCGCGCGCATCGCCGGCAGCTGGGAGGGGATCGAGGAGAAGAACCTCGAGCGTCGCCGCGGCGCCGAGCGCGCCATCGAGCTCGCCGGCCTCGAGAGGGACCTCGTGGAGACCATGGCGGAGCTGCGCTGGCTGCGGAACTTCACCGAGACCGGACCGGGCCGCGAGGGCGACGACGCGGCGAAGCGCGCGGAGCTGACCGAGCGCAAGAAGGAGCTCGAGTCGAGCATCGCCGCGCTCCGCAAGGAGCTCGGCGACGGCGAGGAACCGTGACACCGGGTCACGGCCGCCGCGGCGCGCTCTCCGCCGACCCTCCGATCACCGCGTGGTCTTCGGTCGCGCGATCGAGGAGCTCTCGATTCGACGCACGTAGACCACGTGGCGGCGGCTGACGCCGTCGTCGTTCGTGGTCACCACCGAGATGCGGTTCTGGCCGACCTCGACCGGGATGTCGGTCGAGAGCTCGAGCTTCTCGGCGGGCGGCGGCTCCGACTCGCGGAAGTAGATCTTGTCCGGCAGGCCGTCCTCGTCGAGGGCGACGCGCGAGATCGACACCCACGCGTGGAACGGGGCGCTCGTGTCGCGGATCACGGCGGCGAGTCGCACCGTGCTCGCGTCGGTGACGATGACCTCCTTCTCGGTCGCCTCGCGACGCTTGCCGTCGCGGTCGAACGCCAGGGTGACGTCGATCGCCGAGGCGCGGAAGGTCCGGCCGTTCTCGAACTTCGTGCGGTCCGGCGCGGCGGCCGGGATGGTGAAGTCGCGACCGACGCCCGTCGGATAGTGTGATCCCCAGACGCCGAACTCGAAATCGTACTGCTCGCGACTGGCGTCCGGCCGCGTGTGGAAACGGAAGGCCAGCTCGCGCTTCTCGCCCGGCTTCAGATCGGGCAGATCGAGCCGGCCGATGTCGAGGAACAGGTCCTGGCCGTTCTTGTCGCTGCGCAGCACCGCGACGCCCTTGCGGACCTGCGCCGGACCGACGTTCTCGATCGTCGCCAGGAGCGTCGCGCGCGTGCCGGGCGCGAGGTGCTCCAGCTTCTGGCCGGTCTGTTCGTCGACGAGGGTGAGGGAGCAGGCGAACTCGGGGAACGGCTGCGATTCGATCACCACCTCGTGCTCGACCTGCTCGAAGGCGCCCTCGACGTCCGGGCACGTCAGGTCGACCGTCAGGAAGTCGCTCCGGGTCGCCGGCGCCGGTCGCAGCACGGCGTCGAAGCTGCGCTCGATGGTCTGTCCCGGCTCGAGCTTGCCGAAGAGGAACTCCCGCTCGTTGTAGAGCGCCTGGTCCGACGACGAGACGCCGGCGAGGCGGTGGATCGGCCGGTCGGAGAGGTTGGTGACGCGCGCCGTGACGACGAGCGCCCTCTCCGGGTAGTGGTCCTCCTCGTCCTTCGAGGGCCGCTCGACGAAACGGTGCTCGATCTCGAGCTTCACCTTCGGGCGATCGGGATTGTCCCCGGCGCTCCAGTCGATGCCACGGTCGCGCAGCAGGGTCGCGATCTCCTCGAGAAGACGCGAGCGCGCGCGCTCGATCTCGCCGGCGTGCATGGTCACGAACGTCTTGCCGTCGATGGCGCCGCGCGGCCCGCGCTCGACATGCGCGCCGAGCAACGTGTGCGCGACCTCGACGAGCTTGTCCTCCATCGGATTGATCTCGCCGCTCATGAAGCGGTCGCCGATCTCGTCCTCCTCCGGCGGGTCGTAGACCAGCGGGTAGGTGAGCATCGTCAGCGGCTCGAGCTCCTTCGCGTACTGCGACACGATGTGATACTCGTAGTCACTCTCGGTGCCGCGCCGCACGTTCGGGAAGAGATCGACGTCCTTGTCGGCGAAGAACACGCGATGCGCGGCGATGTCCGGCACCACGCCCGTCTCCTGGATCGAGATCTTCCCCGGAATCAGGTACTCCGAGACGGTGATCTTCAACTGGGCCTTGAACCGTCTGAGGAACCGGTTCGCCGAGGGCAGCGGGTGGAGCTGCTGCACCGACCCCTTGCCGAAGGTCGTCGTCCCGAGCACGACGGCGCGGCCGTTCTGCTGCAGCGCGCCGATGACGATCTCCGCGCCCGACGCGGACGCCTCGTTGCAGAGCGCGATCATCGGGTAGCTCGGCTCGTCGCCGTCGTCGACCGCCTCGAAGGACTCGACGCCGTCACGATCGGCGATCGAGTAGATGACGCCACGCTCGAGGAAGATGTCCGCCATGTCGGACGCCTGCTTGAGCAGGCCGCCCGAGTTGCCGCGCAGGTCGAGGATCAGCCCGGCGAGCTCCTTCTCGCCGTTGGTGATGTGGAGCCGCGTGAGGTTCTGCTTCAGGCTGCTGAGCGTGTTCTTGTCGAAGTTCCTCACCTGGATGTAGCCGATGCCGTTCGGGAGCAGCTTCGACTCGACGCTCTTGATGACGACGAGGTCGCGAGTCACCGGGATCTTCTTGGTGACGACCTTCTCTCCCTCCTCGCGCTTGATCGTCAGGACGATCTCGGTGCCGCGCTTGCCGCGGATCCTCTTGACCGCCTCGGTCGTCGACATGTTGACCGTCGACTCCTCGCCGATCTTGGCGATCAGGTCACCGTTGCGGAAGCCGGCGCGCGCGGCCGGGGTGTCCTTCAGCACCTCGATCACCGTCAACTGGCCGTCGCCGCGGAGGCCGACGAGCATGCCGACGCCGAAGATCTCCCCCTCGATGTGGACGTAGAACTCCTCGAAGGCCTTCTTGCTGAAGACCACCGTGTGCGGGTCGAGTCCCGTCAGGAAGCCGTTGACGGTGGCGATGCGGATGTCCTCGAGCGCGGTCTCGCCGTCGTAGTGCCGCTCGAGGAACTCGAAGATGCGCTTCAGCGTGCGGAACGCGGAGTCGAGACTCGTCACCTGGCTCAGCGACGAGACGTGCGAGAACTCGCCGACGTGCACGCGCGCGCGGTTCTTGTCGGGCCCGGTGAAGGCGACGTAGATCTCGTCGGCGGAGTTCTCGAGCGAGGTTAGCGCCCGCTCGAGCTGGCGCCGCGGCTGGAAGCGACGCGGATCCCAGTAGTACCGCCTGAGGTGCGGGCCGAGGTCATCGAAGATCTCCGGGTATTCCTCGACCGCGGTGTCGGCCGTGTTGGCGAAGCTGCATGTCCCGAGCGGAAGCGCGAGGAGGCAGATCACCGAGACGGTGAAGACGTAGGTGGCGATGCGCTGGAGGGCGTTCTGGCGTGAGGGGCGGTTGGGATCCATCAATCGTCCTTCTCTCTGATATACGTCCGCTACGTCCGCGATGTAGCCATTATCGGGTTGTCGCGGTCCCGAGTGCAGCAGGCTCTTGTGAAGCGTGTCGACGGGGACGCTCCCGCGCGCGCCCGATACTCGATTCAGGCGGCCGGGGCACGGCGCCGGCTCTCCAGACGGCTCGATCCCGCTTCCCTTCTTCGATCGTCTCTTCGATCGTCTCGTCGATCGTCCGAGTTCCTTTCCGGGGTCGTCTGCGGCGCGTGCGATCGTCCTCCGAGCCGGGCGCTCAATCCCTGTCCTCGTGGGGGGTTACGCCGACAACCCGAGGGTGAGTCTAGCACAGGGTCGGGCATCTTTCAAGGAACGCGGTCCGATGCCTTCATGACGCGGGGCAAATCCTCGATAGATGAGGAAGGTCTCGGGATGTGAGCACGCCAGGGTCGGAACAATGGCGGGCCGACAAAGAGCGGCCGGACAATAGCGGGCCGGAAAACAGCGCGATGGGTGACCGAACGCACTCGCGATTCGTCTTCGATCGACCTCTCTATCTCGACAGGAAGCGCGGGAAGTACACCTTCGAGGCCTCCTCGGACGCCGTCGAGGTCGTCAAGGAGGGGCGAGAGATCGACCTCGAGTCGCTCGAGCTCCTCTTCAACCCGTTCGCGCCGGTGCGGCTGGCGCATTTCCGGGAGATGTTCGACGAGGAGGTGGCGCGCTACCTCGACGCGCTCGAATCCGGCGGCGCCGCGACCGCCGACAGGCCCGCGGAGGCGACGGACGCCGCCGCGCCGGAGAGGACGGCCCCCGCCGCGAAGGCGCCTGCCCCCCCGGCCGAGCAGCAGGCGAGCGCTCCCGCCGCCGAGCCAGAGTCCTACGAGACGCCCTCGCTGGAGGCCATGCGCGCCCAGCGCGAGGAGCTCCGCTCGCAGGTCAGCGCGTGGGTCTCCGAGACCGAGTCGACCCGCGAGCTCCTCCGCGGCGCGTGCGACGAGGCGATCCGCGACCTGATCGTCGGCTTCTGCAAGAAGCTCAGGCCGCGCCGCGTGCTCGCCACGGGGAGCTTCGGCGACGAGCCGACCAGCGGCGACCACGCGACCGACACCGCGATCACATCGCAGGCGTTCGGCGTGTCGATGAGCCTCGGGGAGAAGCGGCTGCTCGAGGTGGCGCGCTCGGCGCTGGCCCAGGGCGCCGCCCGCGGGCCATTCAGCAACATCGTCCTCCTCAAGCAGAAGATCCTTCTCGGCGAATCGAGTCCGCGCTTTCGCAGCATGGTGCAGCACTACTACAAGCACCTGGTCCGATTCCTCGAGAGCTTCGAGATCGCGCCCGAGACGGCGCGGATGATCGACCGGTCGAAGTACATCTACCTCGGCGAGGCGAACAAGGACATCGGCGAATCCGCGCTCGTGCTCGGGACCGCCGACGCCTTCATGTCGCTGAAGGAGGCGAAGCAGCGCAACGTCGACGTGCTCGGCATCCTGCCGCAGCACCTGCGGCGTGTGCTGCCGAGCGAGCTCGTCCCGGCGGCGGAGACCGCCGAGGCGCTTCTCGGCGAGTGCTGCTACGTCGAGATCCCACCGGCCGCCGGCAGCGAGGACGGCCCGGACGACCAGCACTCGAGCTTCTTCCCGGTGGGGCGGTCGCTGCAGGGGATCCTCGCCTTCCGGATCGGCGGATCCGACGACGACGTCGCGTGGATGCGGAACCTGCTCGTCTACGTGCTCGAGCGCATGCCCGACCGCACCAACCCCGCGCACGTCGTCGGCGTCCTCAACCGCTTCGCGCTCAAGTACCCGTTCGCCCGGGAGATCTTCATTGAGCTGTTCTACGGCGTGGTCAACGGTCGCGAGGAGACGCTGACGTACACGACCGCCGGATACCCGGCGCCGGTCCTCGTGCGCGGCGACGACGTCACGGTCCTCAAGTCGACCGGCGGACAGCCGCTCAACATGGCGGGCAAGGAGTACAGCAACCTCCGGGTGCCGCTCGAGCTGATGGACTGCATCGTCCTGCCCAACGACGCCGTCGCCGAGCTGCTCCAGCAGCAGCTCGCCTCGTCGTTCGCGCCACGCGCCGGAAACGGCCACTCGACCTCGGCCTCCACGCCCGACGCGCGCGCCCTGATCCTCGCCGCGGCGCGCGACGAGCAGGTCCGGGTGGATGAGGGGTTGAAGATGCAGGTGTATCGGCACCTGTAATCGCCGCGGGCACGGGATCGCCTCCGTCCCCGTCCCCGTCCCCGTACCCGTTCCCGTACCCGGTCCCGTCCCCGTCCCCGTCCCCGAAAACCATCGCCGTCGCGCTGACGGTCGACGTCGGGGCCGGGCGAGCGGGGTCGGAGTCCGACTGTCTCGGGCTCTGCCTTGACCTCCGGTTCGGCTCAGCTACAGATCAACCCCTTCAATCCATCCGTTTCCTGCCTTCCTGAGTTTCCTGCCTTCCTCATGAATCGTCTGAAAGCAAGCCTCCGAGGTCGAGTCTCCCAGCCGGGGTTGGAACGCTCCTCGACACCGACGTAGAATGACTGCATGAGCGAGAAACCCGACCAAGATGACGCCGGCGCGGCGAAGCCGGACGCGAGTGGGGCGAAGAAGCCCTCGGCCGAGGACCAGGAGCGTCTGGCGCGGCGCGCGTTCTTCAGCGAGGGGCTGCGCGGGCTGGTGAAGCCGTTCTCGAAGCTGATCGAGCGCCGGCTCGACCACCTGCAGCAGGCGGTCGACGAGTCACGGCGGGCGGCGTACGGCTATGATTCGTTCCCCGAGCCGGAGCGGCCGCGATACCACGCCGAGGAGTCACGCCTGCTGCGACCGCCGGGCGCGCTCGAGGAGGAGCTCTTCCTCGATCGCTGCGCCTCGAGCGGGCAGTGTGTCTCGGCGTGTCCCGTGCAGGCGATCCAGTTCCTCGAGAGCGACGACCCGCGCCGCTCCGGGACGCCGTTCATCGACCCGGAGGTGCAGGCGTGCGTCGTCTGCGAGGATCTCGCGTGCATGAAGGTGTGCCCGACGGGCGCGCTGCAGAGCGTGCCGCGTCACCTGATCAACATCGGCGTGGCGGAGCTGCGTCGCGACGTGTGCCTGCGCACCGACGGCGAGGACTGTCGCATCTGCGTCGAGAAGTGCCCGATCGGCGAGGAGGCGATCCTCATCCCCGCCGACGGCGGCGACGTCGAGGTCAAGGAGGACGGGTGCATCGGCTGCGGCGTCTGCGAGATGTACTGCCCGACCGTGCCCCGTGCCATCGTCGTCAAGCCCTCGTGATCAGTCGCGACGGGGCGCAGTGCGTCCGCTCGGTGGGTCAGCCCGGGCCGTCCTCGACGCTCGGCGGCGGCGGTCGTGATCGCGCGCGGCGACGGCGGATGATGATGTACGCGACGATCACCGCGGCGAGGAAGATCGCAGTCACCGGATAGACGATCCGCTTCCACTCCTGCCAGCGCTCCTTGTAGAACTCCCAGTCGGGGCTCGACTCGAGCTCGGTGAAGACGTCGCCGATCCAGTATCCGAAGAGCGCCAGGACGAACACCCAGAGCCCGGCGCCGGCGCCGGTGTAGAAGCCGAAGCGCGCCAGGTTCATTCCGGCGATCCCGGCCGGCAGCGAGATGTACTGCCGCACGACCGGGATCAGGCGGCAGACGAAGGTGGCGACCTCCCCGTGGCGGCGGAAGACGGCGCTGGCGCGATCGAGCTTCGCCTCGTCGAAGAGGACGTACTTGCCGTAGCGACGCAGCACGGGAACGCCGACGATGCGGGCGAGGTAGTAGTTGAAGTAGGCGCCGGCCAGGCTGCCGAGGAGGCCGGCGAGGACGGCGAGCGTCATGTCCATGCGGCCGCGCGAGGCCAGGAAGCCGGCCGGGATCATCGCCACCTCGCTCGGGAACGGGAAGAAGGTGCTCTCGAGGAACATCATCACGAAGATGCCGACGTAGCCGAAGTTCTCGACCTGCTGGACCAGCCAGGTGAGGAGCGATTCGATCCAGTCCATCGCTCAGCGCACCATCGTCTCGCCGACGGGCTCGCCGACGAGCTCGTCGAGGAAGTAGCGGTGGATCCGCGTGTCGCCGGTGAGCTCGGGGTGGAAGGTCGAGAGCAGGTGACGACCGTGCCGCACCAGCACGGGGTCGTCCCCGTCCCGGCCGAGAACCTCGAGGCCGAGCGCCCGGTGCTTCCGCGGCAGGTGGATCTTCGGCGCGCGGATGAAGATGCAGCGGAACGGCCCGCCGACCGGCTCGAGGACGATGTCCTTCTCGAAGCTCTCCCGCTGCCGGCCGTAGGCGTTGCGCTCGACGGTCACCGGGACGACGCCGAGCCGCTCCGGATAGTCGTCGCCCTCGCCGAGCAGGATGGCGCCCGCGCAGGTCCCGAAGACCGGCAGCCGCTCGAGGGCGGCCGAGCGGATGGCGTCGAAGAGGCCGTTCTCGCGGCCGATCCCGGTCATCACGGTGCTCTCGCCGCCGGGGATGATGAGGGCGTCGAGGCCGGCGAGGTCCGATGGTCGCCGGACCTTGACCGGACGCGCTCCGAGCGATTCGAGGGTGCGGAGGTGGAGTTCGAAGGAGCCCTGGAGCGCGAGCACGCCGACCGTGCCGGCGCCGGGAGAGCTCACCAGCCTCGCTGCTGGAGCAGCGCTCCCTCGGGGATCTCGCGGATGTCGAGACCGGGCATCGGCGAGTCGAACTCCTCCATGATCTTGGCGAGCTCGGACGGCTGATCCCAGTAGGTCACCGCGAGGACGATGCCGCGGGCCGTGCGGGCGGGGTCTCCGGACTTGAAGATCCCCGAGCCGACGAAGCAGGCCTCCGCGCCGAGCGCCATCATCAGCGCGGCGTCGGCCGGCGTGGCGATGCCGCCCGCCGCGAAGTTGGGCACCGGCAGACGACCCTCGCGCGCGACCTGCGCGACGAGCTCCGGCGGCGCCTGCAGATCCTTGGCGCGCGTCATCAGCTCCTCCGGACGCAGCGTCGTGAGCTCGCCGATCTCGCGCTGGATCAGCCGCATGTGGCGCACCGCCTCGACGATGTTGCCGGTGCCGGCCTCGCCCTTCGTCCGGATCATCGCCGCGCCCTCGCCGATGCGGCGCAGCGCCTCGCCGAGGTTCCTCGCGCCGCAGACGAACGGGATCTTGAAGGCGTGCTTGTCGATGTGGTGCTTCTCGTCGGCGGGTGTCAGCACCTCGCTCTCGTCGATGAAATCGACCGCGATCTCCTCGAGGACGCGCGCCTCGACGAAGTGCCCGATGCGCGTCTTGGCCATCACCGGGACGCTCACGGCCTCCTGGATCTCGCGCACCTTGGCGATCGGCGCCATGCGCGCGACGCCGCCCTCGCGACGGATGTCGGCGGGGACCCGCTCGAGCGCCATGACGGCGGCCGCCTTTGCGTCCTCGGCGATCCGCGCCTGTTCCGCGGTGGTGACGTCCATGATGACGCCGCCGCAGAGCATCCTGGCCAGACCGACCTTCTCGGTCCAGTGGGGCGAGCTCGGTGTGGGTTCGCTGATCATCGATCTGCTCCTGACGCTGTCTCCCAGACGCCGCCAACAGCCCGTATGTTGACGCTGCTGCACGGAAAGCCGCCCGTCGTGTCGAGGACGGCTGACGGCGACCTGATCTTGTATTCTGAAGTGAGTTTAGAATCTCTGTCAAGAAGCATCACGGTCCCGTTGCCGGGCCGGGATGTTTTTCGTCCTCGTCCTCGTCCTCGATCCGATTCCGTTCCGGGGACGGGGACGGGGACGGGAACGGGGACGGGAACGGGAATGGTGCGCCCGCTTGACCCCACCTCCTGTCCCCGCGACCATCGACCCGATGGCCACGCCCGATCCCTCGCCCACCTCCTTCGTCTCGTTGCGGCGCTGGCGCGACGGTTCGCTCGCGCCGGGACGCGATGCGGTGGTCGTCGAGGAGCCGCTCGAATATCGGATTCGCGGCGAGCCGATCGCCACGGTGATGCGCACGCCCGGCGACGACATCGACCTCGCGATCGGCTTCTTCTTCGCCGAGGGATTCCTCTCCGACCACCGCGATATCGGCGCCATCTGCCTCGGCGCGCGGGTCGCCGGCGGGGAATCGGGCGACGTCGAGGTCGCCCTCGTCGATCTGACGCCGAGCGACGGCGCCCTGGCGCGGGCGGCGCCCGACGAACGGCGGCACGGGCCGATGGTCTCGAGCTGCGGGGTCTGCGGCAAGCGCATGATCGAGGAGGTGCTCGCCACCGTGCCGGACAGCCGCCTGCCGGCCCCTGGCGAACCGGTGGTCGACGGCGCCACGATCGCGACGATGCCCGACGCGCTCCGGCGACGCCAGCCCGTCTTCGGGGAGACCGGCGCGCTGCACGCCGCGGGGCTCTTCGACTTCGCCGGCAACGCGATCGAGGTCGCCGAGGACATCGGCCGGCACAACGCCGTCGACAAGGTGATCGGACGACGCGTACGCGCCGGGCGGTTGCCCCTCGACTCCGAGGTCCTGGTCGTCAGCGGCCGGGCGAGCTTCGAGATCACGCAGAAGGCGCTGCGGGCGAGTATCCCGGTGGTGGTCGCCGTCTCCGGCGTCTCGAACCTCGCCGTCGACCTCGCCGAACGGGGCGGCGTGACACTCTGCGGCTTCACGAGAGACCGATCGTTCTGCGTGTACGCGCATCCCGGTCGAATTCGCGAGTGAGGTGCGGCTTCCGTTCCCGTTCCCGTTCCCGTTCCCGTGCCCGAATAGGCTGATCGGTTTTCGCCGCCGAGACTCTGACGACAGGAAAGCACGGCAAGGAAGGCAGGAAGGGCAGGAAGGCAGGAAGAGAGAACAAACGCAGAACACGCAGCGACAGCGCTGCTGACGGGCGACCCGGACGGGAACGCAGATTACGCAGATTACGCAGATTACGCAGATTCGGGTAAGAGAGTGTGCGCGCACGGGTCCGTTCGGTCCCGCGCTCTGATCCCAGAGCTCAGATCTCTGCCCTCCGATCTCCGACCTCTGTCTCGGTCATCGGAATCGGAATCGGAATCGGGTCTCGGAATCGGAGTCGGAATCGGAATCGGTCTCGGACTCCGATCGCTCGGCCCCGACGTCGGAGACGAGGTCGACGTCGGGGGTTTTCGGGAACGGGCACGGGCACGGGAACGGGAACGGGAACGGGAACGAAGACGAGGACGAGGACGAGCGGGGGGCGGGAGTCTTTCCGGCGCCCGATGGGAAAGCTACCGAACCAGCTTGCTCACCGTGTCGCGGAACTCGACCTCGAGGGAGCTCATCTTGAAGGGCTTCTGGATGTAGGCGCTGGCGCCGAGCTTCTTGGCGCGCTCGACGATCTCGTCCTCACCCACCGCGCTACAGACGATCACCGGGATGTCGGCGAGGTTGGCCTGCTCCTGCTTTCGGCTCAGGAACGTCAGGCCGTCCATCTCGGGCATCATCAGGTCGAGGAAGATGATCTTGACGTCCTCGTCCTGGAGCTTCTCGAGGGCGACCTTGCCGTTCGGCGCCTCGACGATCCTCAGCTGCACGGATGGTCCGAGGGCCTCGAAGACCTTCTTTCCGAGAGTCTGGACGTACTTCACGAGCATGGTGCGCATCAGCGGAATGTCGTCCACCACCATGATCGTCATCGAGCTGTGCATCGCACGGTCTCCGAAATCGTTCCTCTTCACTCTTCCACTTCGATCTCTTGCTCGGCCGTCTCCCCGTCCTCGATGGCGCTGTTGATGGCGTCCTCGAAGGCGGACTCCATCCGCGCGACGAAGCTCTCGAGACTCGCCGAGAGGAGGACCTCGAGCTGTTCCATCTTGTCGAGCGCCTCGCGGTGACGCTCCGCCTGCGCCTGGTCGAGTCGCTGCAGGTCCGCCACCGACGCGATGCGCTCCTCGGGGTCGAACACCTCGTCCTGCGCGTCGACGTCGGACTCGACCTCGGCCACGGCCTCTTCTCCGGGATCCGCGTCGACCTCCGCGTCGGCATCGGCGTCGGCATCGGCGTCGACATCGCCGAGAGCATCCTCCCGGGTCGACTCATCCGCGTCGGCGTCATCCGCGTCGACATCGGCGACGTCTTCGGCGAAACCGTCGGCGATGACCAGGGGCTCCGAGGAGCGGTCCTCGGCGTCATCTCGTGCGACCTCGGCGGTCTCCCCGTCGAAGGTCACCTCGTCGTCGGTGTCGTCTCCGGCCGCCAGCCTCGACGCCGCTTCCGACTCCCGACGCAGCGCGTCGGCGAGGGCTGCCACCGGCGCCATGGTCGCGATGCTGCTGCTGTCGTCGGACGTCTCACCGAGGATGGCGCCCTCGGTCGGCAGGGCGCTGTGGACGTTGCTCACTCCGTCGTCGTCGGCATCGTCGTCGGGATCGTCGTCGGCACTGTCGCCGTCGACCTCGTCAGCGTCGCCGGCGTCCTCGATCGCGGCGGCGACGGCGTCGCCGAACTCGTCGTCGGTCTCGTCCTCGCCCGGCTCCGCGAGGGCGCCGCTGTCGAGCGGGTCGATGACCTCTGCGCCGGCGCTCCCGGCCTCGCGCTCCGCCTCGGCGTCGAGCGCGTCGAGGGTCTCGAGCGCGTCGAGCGCGCCGAACTCCTCGAGCTCGTCGACGTCGTCGACATCGGCGACGTCGGGAAACGGGCTCGCGTCGTCAGTGCCCGTGCCAGCAAAGACGCCGTCGCTCGCGAGCCACTGCTCGCTCTCGGCGTTCGGGTGATCGAGCATCATCGTGTCCTGCTCGTCCGAGCTGTCGTCGTCGTCGAAACCGGTCTCGAGGCGCGAGGGATCGCTCATGATCCGCTCGAGCTCGCTCTTCAGCTCCGCGAAGGGGATCTCGAGGTCGGTGTCGGCGCTTCCGTCACTCCCCTCCTCGTTATCGGCGGAATCCGACGGTGTATCGACCGTCTTTTCGGCGCCGGACTCGTCAATCATGAAATCGCCGACGAGCTCCTGGATCGCCTCCCGGGACACCGGCGAGGGGGCCTCGCTCGCGCTGCCGCCGCCCTCGGCCTGCAGCTTGTCCCAGAGCGGGCCGAGCACGCCACGCAGCTCCTGCGACACCGCTCGCGTGACCATCGGCATCAGGTCGGTGCTGAAGCGCGTCATGAAGGCCTCGATCAACGCCGCCTGCGAGCTCTCGGAGGCGGATCGGCCGGCCTTCGACTCGAGGGCCTCGCGTGCGGCCTTCCTCGACCGACGCTCCTCGCGGATGCGCTCGATGATCGTCTTTCTCATACCCGGTGAGTTGCTCCAGACGCGACGGGGAGGGGGGCTTCTCGACCCCCTGCCTCTACCCCCGACGAGCGCCTCGACCCGGACCCGGAGGGAGGGTCCGGGGAAGTCTACCATCGTCGTTCCGTGCTGGCCGGCCGGTGGTTACGGTGCCCGGGCGCCCTCGCCGGGCGAGGAGTTATCAGACGAGCTCCTCCTTGAGGCCGCGCGACATCAGGCTCTCGACGGCGTCGGCCGGAGGCTTGCCCTCGTGAAGGACGGCGTGGACCTCGCGAGTTATCGGCATCTCGACGCCGTGCCTCCTGGCGAGCTGGTGCACCGATCGGGCGGTCTCGACACCCTCGGCGACCATGTGCGTCGAGCCGACGATGTCCTCGAGCTTCTCGCCCTTGCCGATGCGGAATCCGACCGTCCGGTTGCGCGAGTGGGCGCTCGTGCAGGTGGTGATCAGATCGCCGATCCCGGAGAGGCCCGAGAATGTCTCGCGCTCCGCGCCCATGGCGACCCCGAGGCGGGTGATCTCCACCATGCCGCGGGAGACGATCGCCGCGCGGCTGTTGTCCCCGAAGCCGAGACCGTCCGAGATGCCGGCGGCGATCGCGATGACGTTCTTCACCGCCCCGCCGAGCTCGACGCCGAGGGCGTCCTGGCTGGTGTAGACGCGCAGGCAGGTCGACGCGAAGAGCAGCTGCACGAGACGCGCGTCGTCCGCGTCGCTCGAGCCCGCGACGACCGCCGTGGGCAGCTCACGCGACACCTCCTCGGCGTGGCTCGGCCCGCTGAGGACGGTGACGCGCTCGGCGGCGATCTCCTCGGAGAGGATGCGCGACGGCAGCGCGAGGTTGCCGCGCTCGATCCCCTTGGTCGCCGAGACCAGCAGCGCGCCGGAGGGCACGTGCGGGCGGACGCGCTCGAGCGTCGCGCGCAGGAACTGGGTCGGCACGACGCTGAAGATGGTCTCGACGCCGCGCGCCTGCTCCTCGATGTCTCCCGAGACGCGAATCTCGTCCGGGATGGTCACGCCCGGCAGAAAGCGGGGGTTGCGGCGCGTGCGCTCGACCTCCTCGCAGTACTCCGGGTCGTAGCCCCAGAGCCGCACGCCGTGTCCGGCGCGGTGGAGGGTCAGCGCGAGGGCCGTTCCCCAGCCGCCGTCGCCGAGAACCAGGATGGCGGGGTCGCGAGAGGATCGTGCGCACATCAGAAGCGGTGCTCCTTTCCGGAGAGCAGCCTCCGGATGTTGGTGTGGTGGCGGATGAGGATCAGCGCCATCGCCGCGAGCGCCAGCCCCTCGAGCGCGTAGAACGAGGCCGGCTCACGGCCGCGCTCGGCGAGGAAGACGGTGAGCGGGAAGAGCAGCGCCGCGACGATCGAGGCGAGCGACACGAGTCGGGTCGACAGGAACACCGCGACCCACGCGACCCCGGAGATCAACGCCGCGAGCCAGACGAGTCCCGTCATCACGCCGAAGCTCGTGGCGACGCCCTTGCCGCCACGGAAGCGGAGGTAGATCGGGAAGACGTGACCGGCGACGGCGGCGATCCCGAAGAGGATGCCCAGGTGGACAGGGGTGAGCGGTTCGGGCACATCGGCGACGCGGGGCAGCAGCTGGCCGCCGAGCGCCGGGATGAGCCCCTTGAGGAAGTCGAGCAGGAACGCGGCGATGCCCCAGCGCCGGCCGAGGGTGCGCGTCAGATTCGTGGCACCGATGTTGCCACTCCCATGTTGCCGGATGTCGACTCCCCGGAGGCGACCGAGGAGGAGCGCGAAGGGGATGCCGCCAAGGAGGAACGAGACGAGCACGCAGAGCGCCACGATCCACATGCGCACGATTGTCGGGAGCGTGATGTTCGAGAACAAGGGAAATCCCCGCCGGGAGGCCGCTGGAGGAGTGTGTCCGACTGCGGGCGCCATCGTCCGCCGGGAGGACAAAAAACACTTCCATCGGCACCTCTCCCGATGCTATAACTGCGCGTTCGTGTGTCGGGCGCGGCAGCCGCGAGCAGTGGTGAACGGCCGTTCTCGAGGACGTGTCCTCGGGCGAATGTCGCCGCTGCTCTCCGCCGGGTGTTCCGTGCGCGCCAATCCTGCCGGACTAGCTGACATCTTGGGGTCCTCTCGACGTTCCGGCGTGATAGCTCGGGAACGCGGGTATCGTTTGTTCCGCGATGCCGCGTTGGCGGGACAGCCGTTACGCATGCCCGCGGTCGCGGGTAATTTCGTTTCTTTCTTGGAGGACTAGGAGCAATGGCCCCTTCGACCCCCGCGGACGTTTACAAACTGTGTAAGGACAACAATATCAAGATGGTGGATCTCCGGTTCGTCGACTTGCCGGGGATCTGGCAGCACTTCAGCATCCCCGTCGACAAGCTCGAGGACGATGTCTTCCAGAACGGCATCGGCTTCGATGGATCGAGCATCCGGGGATGGCAGGGGATCCAGGAGAGCGACATGCTCGTCTTCCCGGACCCCGCGACCGCGTGGGTCGATCCCTTCCTCTCGGTTCCCACCATCGTGCTGACCTGCGACATCAAGGACCCGATCACTCGGCAGGACTACTCGAGGGACCCGCGCTACGTCGCGCGCAAGGCCGAGGACTATCTCAAGTCGAGCGGTCTCGCCGACGTCGCCTTCTTCGGGCCCGAGGCCGAATTCTTCATCTTCGACGACGTCCGCTACCGCTCGGACATCAACCGCGCGTCGTACGCCGTCGACTCGGTCGAGGGACACTGGAACACCGACCGCGACGAGCAGCCGAACCTCGGCTACAAGCCGCGCTACAAGGAGGGGTACTTCCCGGTGCCGCCGAGCGACACGCTCCAGGACGTGCGCTCGGAGATGGTGCTCCTGATGCAGGCCTGCGGCATCGACGTCGAGGCCCAGCACCACGAGGTGGCCTCCGGCGGTCAGGCGGAGATCGACCTCCGTTTCCAGCCGCTCGTTCGCATGGCGGACTTCATGCTGATCTACAAGTACATCATCAAGAACACCGCCCGCAAGCACGGCAAGACGGCGACCTTCATGCCGAAGCCGATCTACGCGGACAACGGCAGCGGCATGCACACGCACATGTCCCTCTGGAAGGGCGATCAGCCGCTCTTCGCCGGTGACAAGTACGCCGGACTGAGCGACATGGCGCTGCACGCGATCGGCGGCGTCCTCAAGCACGCCCCGGCGCTGCTCGCGTTCAACAACCCGACGACGAACTCCTACCGGCGTCTGGTGCCCGGGTTCGAGGCGCCGAACAAACTCTGCTACTCGAGCCGGAACCGCAGCGCCGGCGTGCGCATCCCGGTCTACTCGGCGAGCCCGAAGGCCAAGCGCATCGAGTTCCGCTGCCCCGATCCCTCCTGCAACCCGTACCTCGCGTTCGCGTCGTACCTGATGGCGGCGATCGACGGCATCCAGAACAAGATCGATCCGGGCGAGCCGGTCGACAAGGACATCTACGACCTGCCGCCCGAGGAGGAGGCCTCGATCCCGACGACGCCCGCGTCGCTCGACGCCGCGCTCGCCTGTCTCGAGAACGACTACGAGTTCCTGCTCCGCGGCGACGTCTTCACGCGCGACGTCATCGAGACCTGGATCTCGTACAAGCGCGAGCGCGAGGTCGACCCGGTGCGCCTGCGGCCGCATCCGCACGAGTTCTCGCTCTACTACGACATCTGATTCGGATCCCCGCCCCATGCGGGCGAGCTCCGCAACCGCCCGCGGCGACTGGTGTCGCCGCGGGCGGTTTTTTTTTTCGGAGTCGGAATCGAGTCGGTCATCGGAGTCGGTATCGGCCATCGGTATCGGAGTCGGTCATTGGACTCCACGGGACCGGGACCGGGACCGGGACCGGGACCGGGACCGGGGACGGGGACGGGGACGAGAGATGGAGGTCGAGGAAAGAAGGCCGGTGAACCGATATCACGACAGGCGATCCCCGGCCCGGACCGCGCCGACGACGCTCGCAGCACCATGAATTTCGAGTTTCCGTTCACCTACGGACAATACGAGAACATCGTCTGGTTCTTCATCATCGTCGGAGCCGGCGTCGTCGCGGTCGCCGTGCCGGCGCTGATCCAGGCGAGGCGGCTTCGCCGTCTGGCCGACGAGAATCGTTCCGAGAACGTCAAGCGCCACATGGAGGAGCTCGACCTGGACGTTGCGGAAGGGGTCATCTTCCGCGCCATGCTGCACTCGTCGCCGGACCCGCCGATGCGTCTGCTGCGATCCGTCGAGTCGTTCGACCGCGGCGTCGATCTGCTTCTCGAGGACTCCCGGCGGCTCTCGTCCGTGCAGCGGGTCGATCTGTTGCGCACCATCCGCGGGCTGCGCAGGAAGCTGGGCTTCGATCAGCTCGGTCCGCACGAGATCATGCAGTCCACGCGGACGCTTCCGGTCGGCCAGGAGGTCACTTTCGCGCTGCCCGGAGACCGCGGCTCGGAGGACGTCGTCACCGCGACGGTCCTGCAGGTGGACGACGAGGGGATCACGTTGCGCATCGATCCGCGGCGCGCCGAGCTCCGGGATCAGCTGCTCGCCGCCGAGACGGCCGAGCTCGAGATTCACTTTTTCCGGTCGGACGACTGCGCCTACGCGTTCCGCAGCCCGGTGCTGCGCACGAGGCACCGCGGGCCCGGCGTGCTGCGTGTCGGGCACCCGGCGAAGCTCTTCCGGCAGCAGCGGCGCAGCTCCCTGCGCGTCGACATCGAGGAACGAATCGAGTTCCGCTGGTTCCCGGCCGCCCTCAGTCGCCGGCCGATCGGGCTCCGCGGGGAGCTGCAGCAGGTGCTCGAGCTCCACCGGGGCACGGTCACCAACCTGAGCGGCGGGGGCATGCAGTTGCGCGTCAAGGACCTCGAGGTTTCGGTCGATGACTGGATCGAGACGCGCTTGCCGTTCCTGCCGCCGCCGCTCGACCGCGAGTTCTGTCTCGCCCGGGTGGTTCAAGTCTACGAGCGTCCCCCGGTCGGCCTCTTCGGCCTGCAGTTCGAGAAACCGCCGGTGCGTCTGGAGACCGGCATCTTCCGCGAGGTCGAGCGCCGCCACCGGGCGCTGCTCGTGCGGGAGAGCGCGGAGACACCGCCGGTGACGGCGTGACGCGAGAAACGCGCACAGGAGAGTACGCATGACGACTTCGACAGTGACCAGCTCCGGCTCGCAGGAGCGGCAGTACGATGGAGGTCCTCGCGCGGGGCGTATGGCGCGATGGGTCGTCCTGGCAGTGGTCGGGGCGCTGGTGGTGTACGGCGTCTGCTGGTTGCCCTCGGTGGTCTTTCACGTCACCTTCCAGGACCTGATCACCACCGGCGACATCGGCCAGCGAAGCGGCGGCATGCTCAACGCGACGGTCGAGGAGTACCGCGCGCCCGAGGGCGCCCGGCCGTGGAGCCGTGTCGACTTCCAGGACGTGTCGATCCCGGTGCCGCCGGGAGAGGTCATCGAGCGGCTGGAGGAGGGAGCCACCCTGGTTGTCCGCTACGCCGACGGCAGCGTGATCATCGACCGCTTCCGCTCGGACCTGCTCGTCGGCATGATCCTCGAGGAGCTGGGGCGAGTCGGCGGCAAGCCGTCGGATCTCGAGTCGGTCGGCCTTCTCCCCGAGGGCCCGA
>JBFFXF010000115.1:0-21027 GCA_041569895.1 Planctomycetota bacterium
CGCGCCTCGACCTTCCTGCAGGAGAGTCCGGTGTGGAGGAGACGCCGGTGAGGGCCTGACTCGATACACACCCGCGCTGCACTGTAACCTTCCTGGTCCTCCATATCTGAGGTACGCCGTGGCAGTCATTGTGAAGGACTGTGTTACGCGGTATGTTTTCAAAAATTCCACAGAAGTATATTGATGTCCTCACAATCCGGGACCTCGAGGACATCATCGAGATCAAGAAGCGGAACGGAGCGCTGGCGGATCTGATCCGCGAGCGCGACCGACTGCGCCTCGATTTGAAGCGAGTCGAGGACGCCATCGAGCGGCTCGAGCGCGTCGAGATCACCAGGAAGACCGAGGATCGAAAGGCAGAAGAGGTCGAGGAGAGCCAGCGGCGGTCCTTCTTGACGGGAAAGCGGCGGAAGAACTTGAAGGATTACATCGCGCAGGTCCTGTCGCACGCCGGCGAGCCGCTCTCGCCCGCCGAGATCCAGCGACGCCTTCCCGGCGTCGGCTACGTATCGAATTCGACCAACCCGCGATCGTTTTACAACACCGTGTTCCAGGCGCTGCAGCGTTACGAGATCTTCAAGAAGGTGAACAAGAAGTACACCATCGATGAGGACGCCCTGGAGGGGGAGCGCCAGGTGGTGGAGATCCTCCCCAAGAAGAAGACGCGCCTCAAGGACTACATCATCCAGGTGCTGTCCGAGTCGGACGGCCCCCTCAAGGTGTCGGAGATCGCCAGTCGCGTGGTCATCGCGGGTTACAAGACCGACCTCGACATGGATGACCTGACGCAACGGGTGTCGGCGACGCTCAAGAAGTACCTCAACAAGGAGTTCGACTGGGACAGCCAGCGCTACCGCCTGGCGACCCAGAACTGACCCGCCGGCCCGGGTGGCCGAGTGATCTTGACACCGTCCCGGCGCACCGCTATTCTGGCCCGACTTGCCGTGTCAATCCGACGTGACGCGGGGACGTAGCTCAATTGGTTAGAGTACCGGACTGTCGATCCGGTGGTTGCGGGTTCGAGTCCCGTCGTCCTCGCCAGATATTCCGCAAGGCCTTGCGACGACCGTCGTAAGGCCTTTTTTTGCGGCGGCGAGGCCGGGGCCGCCGGGCTCGACCGGTCCACGGTCGTGGACCGGTCGTCGTGCCGCTCCCGTCAGTGCCGCTCCCGTCAGTGCCGCTCCCGTCAGTGCCGCTCCCGTCAGTGGTCGTGGTGGCCGCCCGTGTAGACGGCGTGGTTGCGGTCGCCGCGCGCCTCGATGTACGCGACCAGGTCGAGGATCTCCTCGCGCGTCAGGCGGTCGAGCAGGCCCTTCGGCATGATCGAGGTGGGGGATTTTTCGCGGCGCAGGATCTGCGACTTCTCGATGACCACCGGCTCCGTGCTCGCCAGCGGGTTCTCGACCACCTTGACGACCTGCGGGGTCTCCTCGACGACGAGACCGACGACGACGCGTCCCTGCTTGGTCAGGATGGTGACCGCGACGTACTTCTCGTTGATCTTCTCCGAGGGCTCGAGCAGCGAGCGGACGATGTCGAGCCGGGTGTACTTCGGGTCGAGATCCTCGAGGTTGGGGCCGAACTCGGCGCCGACGCCTTTCACCTTGTGACATGACGCGCAACTGGCCACCTCGAACATCTGCTTGCCGTTCCCGAACGATCTCGCGTGCTCGTCGTCGAACGCGGGCGCGAGGTCCGCGAGGGTCCACTCCGTGCGCGGCCGCCGGAACTCGAGCATCTCGTCGGCGATCGGAAGCTGCTTCTCGGCGAGGTAACCCTCCGGATCGGCGAGGTAGGCGTCGAGGTCCTCGACGACGTACATCGCGCCGAACATCCGTCGCCAGTGGCCCGGATACGTGCACACGTACGGATAGACGCCGGCGCTCGCCGGCGCGTTGAAGGAGAGACGGTCGGACTCGCGCGGCTGCAGCAGCCGCGTCGACCAGAGGACCTTGTCCGACGGCGGCACGTAGTGGCGCTCGAGGGCGCCGGGTTGCGTCGCCATCTCCTCGGACGCCACGCCGATTTCCACCAGCGCGCCCGGCTTCGTGATCACCAGGTTGTGCGGCATGATGTCGTTGTTCTCGAAGATCACTTCGACCGCCTTCCCCGCCTCGACCACGAAACGCTCCCGGTCGTAGAGCATCTGGTGCGGCAGCGTGCCGATGCGGATGATCCGCACGCCGAGCTCGCCGAGCTCGGCCCGAACCGTGCGGGCCTCCTCGGCGGGAAGCCGGGCCGCCAGCGCCTCGCCGAGCTGCAGCGCGTCGAGCGCGGCGTGCGACGTGCGATCCGCCGTCGGGATGTCGCGAACGTGCGCGACGACGCTGTCGGCGAGCGGCTTGATCTCCTCGTCGGCCCAGTACTCGGCCGGGATCCGCTGCAGCGCCCGGACGGCGGCGACGCGATCGATGTCCTCGCGGACGAAGCGGGCGAGCGTCTTGAATGTCTCCTCCTCCTTGCCGCGCACCGACGTCACGGCCTCGATCGCCGCGCGCCGGATCAGGCTCTCCGCGCCGCCGCCGCCGACGTCGAACTCCACCTTCTGTGCCGGGGCGGGGACACCCTGCTTGACGAAGACCGCCTGGCGTTGCGCGTCGAGGACGCGGATGGTGAAACCGTCGAGCCGGCGACCGAGATCGCCCTCGGTGCGGTTGTAGACGACGATGGCGTCGATCGGCGTCTCTTCCCCGAGGTCGAGCTCCCACCACGGCTGGCGCGTGTTCTCCCTGGTGTGCGTCTGTCCGCCGTCGCCGTAGCTGCCGCTCGTGTTGCCGTCGATGGCGCGGCGGGCATCCCCGCCGTGGCCGGTGTTCTTCTGCGACGCCTTGCCGCCGCGCGCGACGTTGCGGCCGCCGCTGTAGACCTCGACCTCGGCCAGCGTCAGCGTGCCCCGTCCGGGAAGCTCGATGCGTACGTACCGCCCGAGCGTGCCTCCAGCCTGCTTCTTCTGCGGCGCGAGGTGCTCCGGAAGCGCGTGGAGGAGAGGCTCGATCCGCTGGTAAAGCGCCGCCCGGAGACTGGCGTCGGGGATCAGTGGCACGGCGCTGACGAGATCGCGCAGCCGGCCGAGCGACCCCGTGCCGAGCTTCCACGTCGCCTCGACGCCGCCGCCCGTGGCCACCTCGGCAAGTATCAGCGCCACGAAGCCGATCTGGCGCGTCACCGAGAGTCTCCCCTCGAGCGCGAGCTTTCGCAGCGCGTCGCGCCTGGCAGCCAGCTCGCCCGGCGCGCGCGCGGTGAGCAGCCGGGCGAGCTCGTAGATCGCCGCCGGCTGACCGTCGCCCTCGTCGCCGTCGAGACGGCCGATCGACTCGATCAGCACGTCGAGCTCGCTTCTCGATTCCAGCCGGGCGAGCCCCGCGACCGCGTCCCGCCGGATCTCCTCGCGCACGTTCGGCCGGTCGAGCAGCTCGAGGTAGACCGCGCGCGTCGGCTTCATCTTCAGGAGCTCGTCGACGCCGATGCGGCTCAGGAAGAAACGCGCCCCGGCGTCGCTGGTCACCGGGATCGGCTTGCCCTCGGCGATCGCGCGCTTCCAGTGCGGCTCGAGCGCTCGCATCGTCTGGTTGCGGACGAAGTCGAGATACTGGTCGGTCGGGTGCTCCGCGGAGATCAGCGGCACCTCGACTGCCGCGGGATCGGTGAAGAAGCTCGCGGCGCGGACCGCCTCGAGGCGCACCCGGGGGTGCTCGTCGGCGGCCAGCTTCTTCAGCAGACCGAGAGCGTTCGGGACGCGGTCGCGCCAGTAGCAGAGCACCCGCGTCGCGGCGGCGCGCGCGCGGAAGTCCGAGAGACCGAGAACGCGCTCGAGAAGCGCGACGTCGACGACGTTGTGGAGCTGGTGCACCCAGAGCCCCTCCAGCAGATCGTGCTGATACTGCGGGTCGTCCGGATCGAGTCCGGTGATCCAGCGCTTGGCCGCCGCGATCACCCTGGTGGTGTCCCGTCCGCTGAGCTCGATGCGTGCGCGGTACCGCACCCGGTCCTCGTGCTCGCGCAACACGTCGAGAAGGCGCTCGATCGACTCGCCCGCTACGCGTGGCGTCTGCAGCAGCTCGCGGTCCGTCGCGGTGATCCGGTAGATGCGCCCGTGCGAGTGATCGCGAATCGGGTCGCGGATGTGGTGCTGCATGTGCCCGATGATCGGGTTGTGCCAGTCGACGAACCAGATCGCTCCGTCCGGGCCGATCTCCAGGTCGGAGGGACGGAAGTTCGGGTCGGAGGACTGGATGATCGGCTGCACCTCGGTGGCGCCGAAGCTCGAGCCGCTGTCCTGGAACTCGTACTGCAGAATCCCGAGGAACCCGATGACGTTGGCGACCAGCAGGTTGCCCTGGAGCTCGTCCGGGAAGAGCCGGCTCGAGAGGATCTCGGTGCCCGGGCACGGCCGCGTGCGCTGGCGGTAGACCTGCGGCGGTTTCGGGTGCTTGGCGGGAAACTCGATGTGCCCCGAGAAGAGCGCCGCGTGAAACGGCTGCGCGCCGGTGCCGTCGTGAATGAAATTCTGCCCCCAGCGGTCGAAGACGTGGCCGTGGGGATTGGCGAAGTTGACCGGCACGAAGCGGTCGACCTTCCACGTGCGCGGCTCGAAACGCCACACGCAGCCGTCCCGGTTGCGAACGGGGCCGTAGGGCGTCTCGATCTGAGTCCGATGGAACGTGCCCTCCTGGAAGTACAGCGCCCCGCCCGGATCGAGCACGAAGCTGTTTGCCGAGTGGTGTGTGTCCTCGGAGCCGAGCCCGTGGAGCACGCGCTGGCTGACGTCGACGCGATCGTCGCCGTCGATGTCCTTCATGAAGAAGAGCTCCGACCCCTGCGCGACGAGCACGCCGTCCTTCCAGAACTCGAAGCCGGTCGGATCGTGCAGGTCGTCGACGAAGATCTTCGAGCGATCGGCGCGTCCGTCGCCGTCGCGGTCCTCGAAGATCACCAGCGCATCGTCCATCGGGTCCTTCGGCTTCCAGTGCGGGTAGTTCGGCCACACGGCGACCCACAGACGGCCGCGAGTGTCGAACGCCATCTGCACCGGGTTGACCAGCTCGGGAAAGAACTCCTCGGAGGCGAAGAGGCTGACCTGCATGCCGTCGTGCAGCTTCATCTTCTCGATCGCCTGCTCGCCGCTGAGGAAGACGTGGCGACCGTCGGGAAGCGGACCCGGCTTGTTCGTCTTCACCGGGATGAACTCGGGCGTCGCACCGTCGTCGACCTGGAGGTCGCCGCCGCGGGCGATCGCCCAGATCCGGCGCGTTCGCAGCGCGGTCATCGCTTCGAGGATCTCCATCTCGCGCTGCAGGACGTCCCGGTTGCTGATCCCATCGGTGTATCTGAGGCCGGAGCGTCCGCCGTAGACGTTGAAGCCGTCGGTCGTCCGGTAGCGGTGGAACCAGAAGAAGTTCTTGTCGGTGACCGCGCGCCGGAGCTTCTCCAGGGCCGCGGTGTCGCCTTCCGGCGCGTCGCCGAAGAGCGCGCTGTCGATGATGCGCGCGACGATCCTGTTGCCGTTGGAGAGGAGGTGGATGCCGTTCAGGGTCAGCGGCCTGGTCGATCGCGCGTATGCCTCGAGCGTCGGCGTGAAGATGTCGACGAACGGCACGTCGTGCTTCTCCGAGACGCGCGCCATCGCCTTCGTGTACAGCGCGAGGCGCTCGTTGTTCTCGCTGCCGTCGGGCAAGTTCGGGTCGCCGAGGTCCTCGTGGGCGATCGGGGAGAAGATCACCAGGCGCGGCGCGCTCTCGCCGTTGTATTGCTTTCCGAGCGTGTCGGTGATGAACGACCCGAGATCCGCCTCGAACTTCTCGAGGCCCTCACGGCCCGCGAACGACTCGTTGAACCCGAAGAACGCGAAGATGACGTCGGTATCGTGCCCTCGCAGATAGTCGTCGGGACTGCCGAAGCCGGCGGAACGCTGGCGGAAAGCGACCTCGTCGGCCGAGAAGCCGAAGTTGCGGAACGAGAGCTCGAGCTCGGGGAAACGGCTCTGGATCAGCGTCTCGAGCCAGCCGTCGTGCTGCATGCGCTCGGCGAGGGTGTTGCCGATGATGGCGATCCGATCGCCCTTGCGAAGCTCGAGCTTCGCCGCGGGAGCCGCCGCGAGTGTCGTGGCGGTGACGAGGGCGCCGAGAAGGACGACGAGCGCGCTGCGCGCGCGGTGCCTGCGGTCGGTCTCAGTCATGTCTGCCTTCGAACTCGTCCTGCTTCAAAAACCCGAAGTCCGTTCGTTTCCCCGGCGGATCCCGGTCCGTGCCCGAGCTCCGTCCGGTCCATCTCGATCCTCTGCCTGCAATCACCCCCCTCGCCCCGATCGTACGGGTGAGGATACCGATCTTCCGCTCGATTCGGAAGCCTGCGAGCGCCGTCGCGGCAGCCGCGCCCCGGTCTCCTTCCTCCACGCCGCGAGCTTGGCGCGCAGCTCGGCCGCCCTGGCCGGAAGCTGCCCGGCGAGGTCGGTGGTCTCGCGCGGGTCTTCGGCGAGATCGTGAAGCTCGATCGTGCCGTCGTCGAGACGCTCGATCAGCTTGTAGCGGCCGGCGCGAATCGCGCTCGCCAGGCGGTTGGAACGGTGCCACGCGTAGTTCGGGAAGTGGAAGTAGATCGCCTCCCTCTCGAGCGATGGCGCTCCCCGTAGCAGCGGGACGAGGCTTTTTCCGTCGATGCTTTTTCCGTCGATGCTCGTTCCGTCGTTGCTTATCCCGTCGAGCGCCCGGTCCGGCTCGAGCTCGACCCCGGCGGCCTCGAGAATCGTCGGGAAGAGATCGGTGCCGACGACCGGGACGGAGCACACGCTTTTGGGAGCGACGACGCCGGGCCAGCGGATGATGAGCGGCACGCGGATGCCGCCCTCGCGAAGATAGCCCTTGCCCGAGCGCAGCGGCCGATTGTCGGCGACGCCGGAATAACCGCCGTTGTCCGACGTGAAGATGACGAGCGTGCGACGAGCCGCGCCGATCTCCTCGATCGCCGCGAACACCCGTCCGAGCGCCGCGTCGAGCGCCTCGATCATCGCCGCGTAACGCGGGTCCTTGAGGCCGGGGCCGCGGCGTTCCGCGTACTTCTCGACGAGTCGCGCCGGCGCTTCCATGGGCCAGTGGACGGCGTACGGCCACAGGCAGATGAAGAACGGTCGCTCGCGGCGCTCGCCATCTGGGCCGTGCTCGCGAAGGATGGAGATGGTCTCGTCGGCGAGCCGGTCGGGGAGATACTCGCCCTTTCGTCGCGGCGGCAGGTTGTGGATGCGATACGGATCGAAGTAGGTCGGCGGGCCGCCGAGGGCGCACCCCCCGACGTTGCGCTCGAAGCCCTGGCGCTCCGGATAGAAACGCTCGTCACCGCGTCCCTCCTTGCCGCTGCGGCCGGCGAGATGCCACTTGCCGAGGAACGCCGTCGCGTAGCCCGCGTCCCGCAGCCGCTCGGCGATCGTCACGTGCTCGGCGGGCAAGTGGTCGAGGGTCGGCGCCGGCAGCCACTCGGCCCCGTCGGGCGTGAAGGCGGGCCGGTCGGGGATGTGGTTCGTCAACCCGAGCCGCGCCGGCGAGAGCCCGGTGAGGATGGCGGCGCGCGAGGGAGAGCAGACCGGCGCGGCCGCGTAGGCGTCGGTGAAACGCATCCCCTCGCGCGCGAGGCGATCGATGTGCGGCGTGTGCAGCCGCTCGTTCCCCTGGCAGCCGAGATCCATCCACCCGAGGTCGTCGACGAGGACGAGGAGGACGTTCGGGCGCGCGTCCGGCTCGGTGTCGGCGACCGCCACGGCGGCGGCAAGGCAGAGCGTCGTGAGGACCATGGGCTCGGGGATGTCCGGCTCGGGGATGTCTCGACGGTGACGGATGGTAGCCCGTCATCTCACCCGGTCCGGACGCCCGGCGCAAGGGAGACTTGCCAGTCCGGTCGCCCGAGAGCCGTCCCGGCGAAAGAAAGACCGTGACAGGACGCCGATTCCCGCGCCCAGCCCCTCCAGGCGGCAACCTGAATCGAGCAGGAGGTGTTCCCGTGTCACCATCGAAGATACGCGTCGTTGCGCTCCAGACGGTCCTCGTCGCGCTCGCCTCGAGCGCGACCCTTCTCGCGGCGGACCCCGATCTCCCGCGCCCGCCGCCCGTTCCGATCGACGACCGCCCGCCTCCGCCGGTGCGCACGGCGGTCCAGACCTTCATCCGCGGCGACGTCAACGACGACGGCGCCTCCGACGTGTCCGATGCCGTCGCGACGCTGCTCGCGCTCTTCGCGGGGACGGGCGAGCTGCACTGCGTGGCCGCCGGTGACGTCAACGGGGACCTCGCAGTCGATATCACCGACCCGGTCGCCCTGCTCGGCTTCCTCTTCCTCGACGGCGAGCCGCCGGTCCAGCCGTTCCCCGACTGCGGCATGGACGTGCGGACCCACGAGCTTCCCTGCGAGCGCTCCGAGTCGTGTCCGGTCGAGAATCCCGTCGACATCGAGTACCTCGACGACCCCGAGCTCGACAGTCGCATCGCGACGCTGAGCTCGCGGCTCGCGAGGGTCGGCCATGCGGACCTGGTGTCGCTGCGCGCGATCGGTCACAGCGAGATCCGCGGCACGCTCCGACTCAAGCCGATGTTCTCCCTGCGCGAGAACGCGGTCACCGTGGACGAGGCGATCATTGTCGCCGACGAGCTCTCGCTGTTCGCCGACACCGTGATCGACCTCGCGCCCGACATCCGCCACTTCACCATCCTCGTCAACCGCCTGTCGGTCGAGTCCGGCGCGACGCTCACCTGGACACCGCAGGCGATCTCTCCGCCCGGCGAGCGGCCCGACGTCCGTCCCCCGGTGGTCTCCTGGCGCACCGACGTCGAGGGGCCGGGCACGCACGAGACCAGGAGTGAGGACGGCGGCGACGGGCTCGCCGGCGTGGTCGGTCGCCCCGGCTTCCCGGGAACCAGCGCGCCCACCATCGAGATCTGGGCGTGCGAGATCGATCGCATGCCGTTTCTCGACCTCCGTGGTCAGGACGGCACCGCCGGAGGACCCGGTCAGCGAGGACAGGATGGCGGCAACGGCGCCAAGGGACTTCACGCGGCGCAGGGCTTCGGTTTCTGCCGTCGCGGCCCTGGCGAGGGTGGAGACGGAGGCCGCGGCGGCGCGGGCGGACGAGGCGGCGTCGGTGGAGGGGGCGGGTCCGGCGCGGCGGTCATCCTCGCGACGCCGGACGAGAACTACCTCGACGTCCTGACGAGCTCGATCTCCATCGACCTCCGCGGGGGTCGTGGCGGGCCGGGCGGAGCCGGCGGGCGGGGAGGCACCGGCGGTCGTGGCGGCGAGCAGGGAGATCCGGCGCTGCCGTTCTGCACGCGCGTCGCGGGGCGCGACGGCTCGCCCGGAACGAACGGGATGGCCGGTTTCGGCGGGCGCAGCGGCACGGATGGCGTGCACGGCGAGTTGACGGCGAACCCGATCACGCTGCGCCGGTGGGAAGAGGCGTTCAATCGGCCACTGATCGAGCGCATCGAGCCCACACGCGTGCGGGTCGGCCAGGGCCTGACGATCACCGGCAAGAACTTCGAGCAGGAGCATCGCGTCATCTTCCGCTTCACCGAGGGCGGTATCACTCGCGTGCGCCTCGCGGGGGCGCTGGCGGTCTCCGGCACCGAGCTCCGTTCCCACGTGCCTCTGGGCCTGCCGATCGGCGAGGCCGAGGTCCGCGTGCGGACGCGCGCGCGGGCGCTCAGCAACCCGTTCTTCATCACCGTCGTCCCCGGGGTCTCGAGCGTCGAAGTCACGGGCGAACCGACGCAGACACCGCGTCTGGGCGACGAGCTGACGCTGCGCGGCGCCGGTCTCCTGCCCGGCTCGCGAGTGACGTTCCGCGAGTTCGACCTCGACACGACCGCGATCGGCTCGGGCGCCGACGAGCTGCGCGTGCGCCTGCCGAAGCCGGCGTGGGCGTACGAGGAGCCGGGCGGGGAGGAGACGCTCGCGGTGATCGCGCCCGACGGCACGAGGAGCGAGCCGGTCACGATTCGCCTCGCGCACGTCCTCGACACCGGCTTCGATCCGGCGCGGCACGGCTTCGGTTTCAGGAACGCGTTCTCTCGTTCGCCCTTCCGATCACACCTCCGGGGGCTCGCCGACCGCAACACCTACATGGAGACGTACGGGGAGCTCGAGGTGATCGGCGCCGAGGTGTCGCGGCCGACCCTCGCGCGCCTCTACTCCGCGTTCTACCGCTACTTCTTTACCGGCGACGTGACCTTGATCGCCGGCATCCTCGTCATCCCGGACGTCGGCGGCCCGCCCGGTCTCTCGTCCGGTTTCTCGATGCTCGCGGCCGACGCGTACTGGCAGGGCGCCTCGCTGGCGCTCACCACTGCGGACACCTGCGCGTCACCGACCGGCTGCCGCGTCCCCGAGGCCGACGAGCGCAACCTGACCGTCGCCATGGGCCGCATCCTCAGCGCCGAGAATCTCGCCGCGATCGGCGAGCAGGTGGCGCGCGGCCGGCGGCAGAACCACCGAGGCCTGCGGTCGATCGAGGCACGGATCCGCTCGCTGATCGGCCGCGAGCCGCTGGACGCCAGGCCGAGCGCGCCCGTCGCGATGACGGTTCCGTCCGGTCCGTTCAACATGTGGAAGATCGCGAGCTCGCACGGCCTGCTGCCGATCGCCATCGAGTACCCCTCGCGGCCGGAGCACGACTGGGAGGCGAAGGTCCTCTGCTACAACAACTGGTACGATGCCACCGAGCACGGGGCCGACACGCAGTACCTGCTCTTCTGGCGAAACGGCGACGAGCTCGATTTCGTCTTCGTCGACGAGAACGACGGCGGGGCGCATCACTGGCCGAGCGAGAACGGGTGGACGGTCGCGGTTCTGTCGCTCGAGGACGCGCTGCTGCGCAACATCTCGATGCCGTTCAACCTCTTCCAGGCGCTCCTGGAAATTCTGGGATGAGCTCGTGACGGCGTGCCTTCACGCTCCGGCCCACTCCACCTCGAGCGCCGAGATCTTCGGGTTGTTCTCCACGTGGAGGAACTCGACGTCGAGCTGCGCGTCGCGGACTTCGACCTCGAAACGGTGGACGTCCGCGGTCGCGCGTCCGGCGTCGAGCGGCTCGTAGTCGCGCAGGACCTCGACCCCCTCGATGCTCGCGTGGAACGAGCGTGAATGTCGCGTGATCTCCGCGAAGTGGAGCGTGACGCGGTAGCGACCTGGCGGCAGGAGCAGCCGGTACGCCGAGTCGCCGCCCTCGACGAACCAGCGCTCGGTGCGGTAGATCTCCGGCACGTCCGTGCCGTGGACCTCGCCGTTGTAGAACTGGTCGGCGCCATCGACGAAGCTCTTTCCGTCGCCGAAGAACCGATCGGTCGCCCACTCGCGTCCGCCGGCGTCGCGGTGCGCCTCCCCTCCGCAGTTGAGCCGCAGCGTCCCCTCCGCGAGTCGCTCGAGGGTCCACCGAAGGTCGGCGTGCAGCGCGCCGGGGGCGTCGCGCTCCGACGTCCGCGCGGTCTCTCCGCCTCGCGTCGCCGCCAGGGCGTCCAGGCGGGCGAGCACCTGCGCGGGCGACGACGTGTCGGAGGCGACGAGCTCCAGCCAGAGCCGCCACAGCGCCGCCGACTCGACGCCCCGGCGGAGCGCGCCGGTGACGACGTCGAGCGCGCGAGCCGACCGTCCGGTCGACCGCAGGCTCCGGGCGAGTCGCGACACGGGCTCCGGGCTCTGCGGGTCGCGCTCGACGACGCTCTCGAGGAGCGACACCGCGTCGCGGTCGCCCGAGGGTCCGTCCGTACGGCGCGCGATTTCGGCCTCGAGGTACTCGCCGAGAGTCGGCGAATCCGGGACCAGCCCGGCGAGCCGCTGCCGTGCGTCCTGCTCGCGGCCATCGCGCCTCGTCGCCACCAGCCGCGGGACCAGCGAGAAGTCGGAGCTCGTCAGACTTTGATTCAGGCCCTGGACCGCCAGGACGTTGGGGCCTGCCCGGAGAAGACCCGGGTCGACTCGCACCGTCTCGAAGATCGGGGGTTCGGCCGCCCAGGTCGTCGCCAGCGCGTCGTGAGGCGGGGGCGCGCCGCTGGCGACGCGGACACGCGCGATCTCGACGCCGTTGAGAAACGCGATGCAGCCGTCGTCCGCCTTGACGACCAGCCTGAGCGCATCGATCGAGTCCGGCTCCGCGACGCTGAAGCGGCGCCTGGCGTAGACGCTCGAGTAGCGCCCGATCATGTCGGCGAGCACGGTGCGATCGTCCTCGTCGTCGTAGCCGAACCCGCTCGGGCCGACTTCCCATCCGGAATCGTCGAAGTCGTCTGCCGTCCACGCCAGACCACCCGAAGGGGGCCGCAGGCCGCGCAAGAAGCGCCAGTCCTCTCCCTCCGCGACCAGTTCCTCGCCGCGGTCGAGCACGGCGTCGATCGACGCGTAGCTCGCCAGCGCCGGGTGAATCGCGCCGCGGCACTTCTCGATTTCGTCCTCGAGAGCGACCGGACTCGAGAGCTGGCGCGCGGCGGTCCTCTCGAGCAAGCGCAGCGCGGCTCGCGTCTCGCCGACGCGTTCGAGAGACCGCGCGAGCTGGAGCGGAATCGCTGACGCGACCTCGTCGCGGCGGGCGAGCGCCTCGAGTGACGCGCGCACTCGCCTCTGGAGGTCGGCGTCACCGAGCTCGACGCCGAAGGAGCCGACAAGCTGGTCGTGGCTCTCCAGCAGCCAGCGGGCCGCCTGGGGATCGAACCGCGCCATGTCGAGGAGCCTTCCCAGCATCGCCACGACCCGCCCGAGCGTGCGCTCCGCCTCCTCGCGGTCGTCGAGCTGTCCGACGACCGCGCAGATCGCCCGCAGGCACTTCCCGGGCAGACTCTGTGCCGAGTAGACGGGCAGGATGATGTCCAGCCTGCTCGAGAGGGCCTCCCACGCGGGGAGAAGTTCCGCCAGGGCGCGTTCCCAGTCGTCTTCCCTCATGTAGGCGAACGCGGTGTACAGCGACTGCAGGCCCGACTCCGCTGGATACGTCCCGACCGTCGGGAAGTCCGCGGCGAGCTGATCGTACACGGCGCGCGCCCGCGCGAAGAGGGCGCGAGCGGTGAGCATGTTCCCGAGCTCCATGTGCGCCCCCCCGAGCCATGTCTGCACGGCGGCGAGGCTCTGTCGATACCGCACGCTGGTGTGCTCGACGGGAGGCAGGCGCACGAGCGTCGCCAGGCCCTCCTTGAAGCGCTCGAGCGCCGTCTCGGGGCGCAGGTTGCTGGCGTGGATCACCCCGAGGGCACTGAGGTTCGACGCCAGGTCGTAGAACGCGTCCCGCGGCGCGTCCTCCTGCTCCGTGAGCGACCGCAACAGCCCGACGGCCTCCTCGCGCGCGCGGCGGGCCCGCGCCAGCTGCCGGAGGTTCCAGCGCGCCTCGCCGAAACGCGCCGCGTTGCGCGCGCGCAGCAGCGTCACGGAGGTCCGCAGCCCCTCCGCGAGCGCGGGGCGCTCGAGCCGCTCGCCACTCGCCTCGAGCTGCGCGAAGGCCATCGGGTAGTCTCCCGAGACGATGGCGTGGCCGGCCAGCAGGGAGAGCACCGTCGCATGCGCCAGCGCATATTCATCGCCGGAAAGTTCACCGCCGGAAGAGTCACCGCCGGAAGAGCCGCGGAGCGCATCGCCCGGAGCCGTGTCGAGCGCCCGGAGTCCCTCGCGAAACGCCTCGCCCGACTCGGCGTGGCGGTTGAGCCAGGCGAGCAGCTCGCCCTTCCGGCAATACGTGTCGGCCAGCTCGAGGCGAGTCTCGATGTCGTCGGGCTGGGTGTCGAGGAGCGCGCGCAGGTGGGCCAGCGCCGCATCGAACAACTGCTCCCTGAGCGGCTCGATCTGCGGGATGTCGGCCAGATCCCTCGACGCGACGCGCGTCAGCATCGTCTGGATCACCTCCCGCGCCCGGGCGAGATTCTCCTCCGCCCGCTCACGCTGGCTGTTCGCCTCGACGAGCGCCTCCTCGGTCCTCGACTGCTCGTGCCAGATCAGCAGCGAGCTCGCGGTCGATCCGATCAGCAAGAGGAAGAGGAAGAGCGCGAGCGCATACGAGAGCGAACGATGACGTCGCGCCCACTTGGCGCCGCGATCGAGGATCCCGGGGCGCCTTGCGACGATCGGAAGGTCCTGGCGAAAGCGTCGCAGATCGTCGGCGAGCTCGCCCGCCGCGTCGTAGCGGCCGCCGAGCTCCTTGGAGAGCGCCTTCAGCGTGATGGTCTCGAGGTCTCGGGGAATCTTCGGCTCGATTCGCGTCGGACGCACGGGGTCGTCGATCGTCACGCGGCGGAGGATCTCCTCGCGGTCCTCGCCCGAAAACACCGGAGTCAGCGTCAGCAGCTCGTAGAGCGTCGCGCCGAGCGAGTACACGTCGGTCCTCTGATCAACAGGCCGGCGCCCGCCGCGCGCCTGCTCGGGGCTCATGTAACGCAGCGTGCCGACGATATCGCCCGAGAAGGTCACGCTGCGGGTGCCCTGCAGCCTCGCCAGTCCGAAGTCCGCCACGCGAACATGGCCGTCGCGATCGAGCAGCAGGTTCGACGGCTTGATGTCCCGGTGGATGACGTCGTGCTCGTGCGCGTGTTGAATGGCATCTGCGGCGTCGGCGATCCAGCCGGCGACCGCCCGGAAGTAGCCCGGCGTTCCCGGCGGATCGCGCAGGGGTGCCACTGCCGCTCCGTCACCCTCGCGCACGTGTCGCACCATCTCCGCGAGCGTCCACCCATCGACGAGCTGCATCGCGTAGTAGTGAACGCCCCCGTCGCAGCCGGTTGCGTGCACCGGTACGATGTGCTCGTGATCGAGCTGCGCCACCACCAGTGCCTCGTTCCGGAAGCGCTGTAGCTGGCCGGGATCGAGCGCGTTCGCGAGCGGCAAGACCTTCACCGCCACGCGCCTCTGCAGCGAGACCTGCTCGGCCTCGAAGACCACGCCCATGCCGCCGCGGCCGATCTCGCGCACGAGGCGGTAATCGCCGAGACGCTGGAGCGTGTCGCGGCCGTCCGGAGCCGGCTCCGCGGTGCGAGGTGGCGTCGCGTCATCGAGCGCCGCCAGCGTGGAGAGGCAGGCGAGAAGACGCTTCTCGATCTCCGGGAATCGCGCGGCGAACGCCTCGATGTCGGGCGCATTCCCGCGCTCGCACAGGCGCGCGTACTCCGACAGCGCGCGAATGACACGCTCCTCGCCGGCCGTCGCATCGCCGTCTTTACGGCGCCCGATCATCGGTCCTCGTCGACGAGTTGCTGGAGTTTCTCGATCGCCCGCGCCCATGCCATGCGCGCGGCTCCGGACGAGCCTCCGGTGCGCGCGGCGATCTCGTTGAACCGGAGGTGCTCGAAGTGCCTCAACACGATCACGTCGCGATACCGCGCCGGCAAGCGCTCGAGAGCGTCGGCGAGCAGCACGGCCTGCTCCCGTCGCGAGGCGCGGGCGCTGGGCGTCGACACATCACCGGCGAGCGCTCCCGCGAATGCGTTGCTCGAGCGTTCGAGCATCGCCTCGAGCGACTGCTGCCGGTCGAGCCGCCGTTTTTCCGCCGTGTGCCGTCTGACCTGATCCGCCAGGTTGTGAGCCAGAATTCGCCGCAGCCACGCGACGAGCTCCGCCTCGGTCGTGCCGCGGAACCCCCCGAAGTCGCGGAACGCGTCGACGACGGTCTCCTGGGCGAGATCCGACGGGTCGACCTTCGTCCGCAGCGCGCCGTGGAGCTGGAGGCGGACGAGGAACCTCAGGTAGTTCCGGTATCGCTCGAGGAGCTGCCCGAGCCCGTCCTCGCTGCCGCGGCGCGCACGGTCGATCAGTGCCTCGGGGGTTTCGTGCGCCACGGGATCCACGATACTCCAATCGACCCGCGCGAACAACGCCGCGTTCCGCCGTTCAGCTCCCGCTGGTCGCGGCGGCGAGTCGCGCGAAGCTCTCGAGATCGATGTTGCTTCCGCAGACGATGAGGCCGACGCGCGACCCGCGCAAGGTGTCGCGGAGCGGCCCGGCGAGCGCGGCGGTGGTGGCGGCGCCGGCCGGCTCGACGGCGAGCTTCATCTCGGCGAAGATCAGCGCCATGGCGCGGCGGAGGGCGTCGTCGTCGACCACGACGAGCTCATCGACGAAGCGCCTGCAGAGCGCGAAGGTGTAGGGCGCGGCGTGCGGCGCGCCGAGACTGTCGGCGATGGTGTTGACGCGGTCGATCGAGCGCGGCTCGCCGGCCGCGAAGCTCCGGCGCATGGTATCGGCGCCCTCCGGCTCGACTCCGTACACCCGACAGCGCGGCTGCAGCTGCTTGACGGCGCACGCGACGCCCGCGCAGAGCCCGCCGCCGCCGATCGGCACCACGACGGCGTCGAGATCCGCCACCTGCTCGCAGAGCTCGAGACCGAGCGTGGCGGTCCCGAGCGCGGTGCGCGCGCCCTCGAAGGGATGGACGAAGGTCCTTCCCTCCTCGCGCTCGATGCGCCGGACTTCCTCGAACGCGGCGTGAACGTCGCGAGTGAGGACGATCTCGCCACCGAACGCCCGGCAGGCGGCGACGCGCTCGGGGTTCGCGGACTCCATCATGACGACCTTCGCCGTCGTCCCGAGCTCGCGCGCCGCGTACGCGACCGCGATGGCGTGATTGCCGGCCGAGACCGCGGTGACGCCCCGCGCCAGCTCCTCGTCCGAGAGCGCCAGCATGTTGAGGAGGGCGCCGCGAGGCTTGAAGGTGCCCGCGACCTGGAACACCTCGAGCTTCAGCCACACCTCCGTGCCGGCGCCGGCGACGTCGCCGATGCGCAGTCCACGCCAGCGCCAGACCGGTGTCGTCACGACGCGATCGCCGAGCTCGGCGCGCGCGCGGCGGATGGCGTCGACGGTCGGCGGCTCGATCGACGCGGCGTCGCCGGTGGGGACATCGGTGGTTGCGACCATCCGGGAAATTGTATCGGCACGCGGGGGACACGGTCGAGCGGCCGGCGGCCGAGTTTTCGGAACGCGCGCTTCGCGTAACGGCTTTGGCTGCACGCCGGCGCGGCCTTTCGTCGATAGAAGATCGTGAGGGCTCTCTTTTTTCTCGAGGCGAACGGAGCACGGCGCGCCGGCCTCCCCCGCCGGCGGGAGGGCGCCGCGGCACGGCCAGATGAACGACGTTCTCGGCAAGATCCTCATCGACTGCCAGATCCTGACGCCTTCCCAGGTGCACAGCTTCGAGTCGCAGGCCGAGAAGGAGGGCTGTCACCTCGAGCAGCTCGTGCTTCGCGAGGGCTACTGCTCGCGCGAGGCGCTGCTGAAGATGCTCGAGAACCACTACTTCTGCCCCGCGGTCGACGTGCGCCAGCTGCCGTTCGACGCACGCGCCCTCACGCTCCTGCCCGAAAAGCTTGCCAGACGACACGGCGTCCTCCCGGTGAACGTCGATGGCAGCGTCATGTGGCTCGCCGTCCCGAATCCGGATGACAAGGAGACGGTGCAGGCGGTGGCGAGCGTCTCGCAGCGCACCGTCAAGCCCGTCGTCGGGCTGCGCGGAGACCTCGGGACCGAGATCGCGAGCCGCTACGAGCGGCTCGCGAAGGAGGCCGGGGCCGGCGACGCCGGCGCCAGGGAGAAGACGGCGAGGGAGAAGGGCGCGAAGAAGAAGTCGAAGAAAAAGGCCGCCGGGGACGGGTCCGCGGCCGCCGCCGTCGAGCCGTCCGCGAAGTTCGCCGCGGACTTCACCAAGGACGATGCCGTCGTGTTCGTCGAGGAGGCGATCCGATCGGCGGTGAAGCACGGCATCAGCGACATCCACCTGCAGCCGGAGAAGAACGAGCTCGTCCTCAGGTACCGTCTGGACGGGATCATGCACCGGGTGATCAGCCTGCCCGCGGATCGCGCGAGCTCCATCGTCTCGCGGATCAAGGTGATCGCCGACATGGACATCACCGAGCGTCGCCTGCCGCAGGACGGACGGTACACCTTCACGCTGCCCGACACCGTCGTCGACCTGCGGATCTCGACCCTGCCGGCGAAGTTCGGCGAGAAGGTGGTCATCCGCCTGCTGACGAAGGATCTCAAGCTGCTCGACCTGGACAACCTGCAGCTGCCGCCGTCGGTGCGCGAGGGAATCGACGGCTCGATCGAGAGCCCCGAGGGCTTCTACCTGGTCACCGGTCCGACCGGAAGCGGCAAGACGACCACCCTCTACGCGGTGCTCAGCGCCATCGATCGCGAGCGGCTCAACGTCATCACGCTCGAGGATCCGGTCGAGTACACCCTCTCGAGCGTCACCCAGGTGCAGATCAACGACCCGATCGGCCTGACGTTCGCCGCCGGCCTCCGCACCGTGCTGCGGCAGGATCCGGACGTCGTGCTCGTCGGCGAGATCCGCGACCTCGACACGGTCGAGATCGCCTGTCGCGCGGCGCTCACCGGGCACAAGGTCTACAGCACCATCCACACCAACGACAGCTGCCAGACGGTGACGCGTCTGATCAACATGGGCACCGCGCCCTATCTGATCACCGCGACGCTTCGCGGCGTCTTCGCGCAGCGCCTCATTCGCGTCATCTGCGAGAAGTGCCGCGAGCTCTACGAGCCGACCGAGACGGAGCTCGCGCTCCTCGGATACCCGAAGATTGCCCGTCTCCACCGCGGCACCGGGTGCACCCACTGCGCGGGCACCGGCTATCGCGGCCGGACCGGCGTCTTCGAGTACCTGCGGATCCACGAGAACCTGCACCCGCTCATCCTCGATCGCGCGTCGCCCTACGTCATCCGTCACGCGGCGAAGCGAAACGGCGCGATTCTGATGGACGAGCTCGCACGCCGGCTGGTGCTCGACGGCACGACGACGGCGTCCGAGATCCAGCGGGTCGTCTGGACGGGCGCCTCCGAGGAGCAGCTCTGCAGCAACTGCCAGCGAGCCGTGAGCACCGACTTCACCGTCTGCCCGTTCTGCCAGCATCACCTGCGCGAGTCCTGTCCCGCCTGCGGCGCGGGCCTCGACCAGAGCTGGGAGGCGTGCCCCTCGTGCGGCCACGAGATCGAGCGCGAGTGGCAGCGACTGTTCTGCAAGAAGTGCATGGCGCCGGTCGACCCCGGCTGGACGAGCTGCAACTACTGTGGTGCCGATCTGTGACGACGAAAAGGAAACGACACCAGAACCCGAAGATGCCGACCGGTATCCCCGGTCTCGACCACCTCCTCGAGGGCGGTGTGGTGCGCGGCAACAGCCTCCTCATCGAGGGGCCGCCGGGGAGCGGGAAATCGACCTTCGCGATGCGCATCGTGTACGAGGGCGTCGTCCAGTACGACGAGCCGGCGCTCATCATCAGCTTCGAGGAGTTTCCGCGTCAGATCTACAACGAGGCGCTGACGCACGGCGTCGACCTCGAGTCGCTGGAGAAGGCGGGCAAGCTCCGCGTCATATGGACGCCGCCGGCGCGTATCCTCGAGGGCTTCACCGGGAAGAGCGACCTGGTCGAGAAGGTCGTCGAGGAGCTCGGCGTGCGGCGGCTCGTGATCGACAGCATCACCCACTTCCGGCGCGTCGCCGTCGGCGAGAACGAGCTCCGCGAGGTGATGGCCGACATCCTGAGCTACCTCAAGATCCGCGACATCAACGCACTGCTCATCAAGGAGCTCGAGCGTGTCGACGAGAGCCTCATCGCGTTCGAGGAGTACCTCGTCGACGCCTCGATCCGCATCTACAACAACCACGACCACGGCGACGACCGCCGCTGTCTCGAGATCCGCAAGTCGCGCGGCCAGGGACACGTCTCCGGGAAGCATCCGTTCCGGCTCGACTCCGACGGGCTCTCCGTGTTCCCGCACCTGCGGCCTGCCGACGTCGGCACGAACGGGCGCGCGTCGCAGAAGGGTGAACGAGGGCGAGTCTCCGTCGGCGCTGCCGGACTCGACGCCATGCTGCGCGGGGGCTTCCTCGAGGGCACCCTGAACCTCGTCACCGGCTATCCGGGCACGGGAAAGACGGTCCTCGCGCTGCACTTCCTCGACGACGGTCTGAAGCGCGGAGAGCGCTGTCTGCTCGCCTCGGTCAACCAGGACACCGAGCAGATCCTCCAGCAGGCGGCGTCGCTCGGCATGGACTGGAGCGAGCACCACGCGTCGGGACTGCTCGACATCCTCCACTTCCACCCGGTCGGGCTCTGCGTGGACGAGCTGATGAACGTCCTCCTCGTCCGTGTCAAGGAGACATCGCCGAAGCGCGTCGCCTTCGACAGCATCGACACCCTGGGGAGCGCGGTCAAGGACGAGGACTCGATCCGCGACTACATGTCGGTCCTCGCGACCATGCTGCGCAGCGCGACGACGACCTCGATGATCCTGCACGACAGCAAGAGGATGTCGAGCGACGGCGAGTACCAGGACTACGCCTATCTGTCGAGCTGTGTCGTGCAGCTCTCCGTCGCGGAGTCGGACGGCCGGCTGCGGCGCTTCGTCAGCGTGTTCAAGCATGCGGGCAGCGATCACGCCAAGGAGATTCGCGAGTTCTTCATCGATTCTTCGGGTTTCCGCGCGGCGGAGAAGTCGAGCGGCCTCACCGGGATCCTGAGCGGCCAGACCCAGGCGACGAACTCCGAGGAGATCATGAACGAGGTCCTGCCGTCGCTCTCGGAGATCACACGCACCGTGCACACGATCGCCAGCGACGTCAAGCTGTCCGCTGAGCTCCAGCAGCGCGTACGCGAGGCGAAGCAGAAGCTCGGGTTGCTCGACGTCCTCCTGCACGAGCACTTCGGCGTCACGCAGATCCACCGCGACGTCCGCGAGATGCTCGAAGAGCTCGAGGTCGACCGGGCGTAGCCCGTCCCCGTCCCCGGTCCCGGTCCCGTGCCCGTCCTCGAAGGTTTGGTTGCGGAGTCCGATGACCGACTCCGATACCGATGACCGACTCCGACCCCATCGTTGCAAAAACGTACCCGTACCCGTACCCGTACCCGTACCCGTTCCCGTACCCGTTCCCGTACCCGTTCCCGTTCCCGTGCCCGTTCCCGAAGGCGCCCGTCGTGATTGACAAAACTCGCTGGACGACGCCAAGACGGTCACGGTCACGGTCACGGCACACGGTCCACGGGTCACGGTCCACGGGTCACGGCC
>JBFFXF010000116.1:0-20967 GCA_041569895.1 Planctomycetota bacterium
GCCGCTCTTCGGACGGAAAATCGACACCTCGCCGTCGGGCGTCCAGCGGTAGATGGTGTTGCCGAAGGGGTCGCTGAAGAGCAAGTACCCCTGCGGGACCCACACGGGCCCCTCGGTGAACTCGAACCCGCCGGCGAGCTGCTCGATCCTGGCGTCCGGACGCACGATCGCATCGAGCGCCGGATCGACGCGCAGGATCTCCGTGGCCACCTGTCGAACGGCCGGGAGGCGTCCAGCCCTGTAGAAGTCGATCGTCGCCGAGCGCACCCAGATGTAGTTGCCGGGCGGATCGGAGACCGGCGCGTTCATTCCGAAGACGGCGAGGGTGATCTTCTGACCCGGTCGGACGCCGCGTCCGAGCACGACGCGGTTCGGCGCGTTCCAGCCGCCGACCAGCTGTCCTCCCGTCTGGCCGATCACCACCGGCAGCGTGCCGTCGACCCAGATCTCCGCGTAGTCGTCGACGACGATTTCCAGGACCGCGGTCGATCCCGCGGTCCTGAACGCGCCGACCGTCTCGGGGATGGTGACGCGCAGCCGGTACCAGTTGAAACAGAGCTTTCCCGTGGACCGCCGCTGCTCGAGAGTCGTCGGGTCGATGACCTCCCAGTCCGAGTCGTCGAAGTCGACGCCGCCGGCGCGCGGCTCGATGTCGTTGGTGCGGATCGGCGCGCCGGTCGGCTTCAGATCAGGGCCGGGCGCGCGGTGGTCGACCTCGACGATCCGCGCGGGACGGTGGCGCCACTCGCCGCGGACCGAGCGTACGCCCTCGTGCGTGCGCAGGTCGATCACCGCGTCGGGACGCCCCGGCTCGTGAACATCGATCGCGTGGAGGGCCGCGGGTCCGCTTCCCGGCGCCATCACCACGAGGGGGCCGAGCAGCAGCCAGCCGAGCCCGTGAACGCGTCTGCTCATTGCTTGCCTCCCGGTGGCGCCGTCACCTTGACGACGTAGTACGTGATCGGCTCCGGCACCTCCTTGAACCAGTGCGGCACGCCGCTGGGGACGACGACCACGTCGCCCTTGACGATGCGTCGGACCTCGCCGTCGCGGATGGACTCGCCGCGGATCTCGTCGGTGGCGACCGTCGTGCCCCCGACGATGGTGCCGCCGGTGACGAACGTCGCCGAGCCCTCGAGCACGTGAATCACGTCGGTGTCGCGACAGTGGATCTCGGCCTGGCCGGCGGCGTCACGCCGGCTCGCGTGTATCTTGTAGCTCTCGACCTCGAGGAGAGGCGCCCCCTTCCGGAACGCCGCCGAGACCGCTCGCCCCTCGATGTGGGTGACGGGCTCGAGCGCGGTCCGGGTCGAGGCGCCGGCAACGAAACCCTTGACCGCCTCGACGCCCGCGAGGGCGATCTCCTCGTCGGCCGCGGCGCTCGCCGCGCCGCTGACGCCGATCGCGCCGAGCACCTGACCGTCATGCTCGATCGGCACGCCGCCCTGAAGTGGCGTGAAGTCCTCGAGAGAGACCATCGCGGTCCGTCCCTTGCCGATGGTCTCCTCGAACCGTCTCGTCGGCAGCTTGAACATCGCCGCAGTCTTCGCCTTGCCGATCGAGATCCTCGCGCTGGCAGCGAACGTCCCGTCCAGGCGCTCGAAGAGCAGCAGGTGGCCGCCGTCATCGACGATGGCGATCGCCCCGCCCGCCTTCTGCCGCTTCGCCTCGGCGACCGCGGCGGACATGATCTTCCGTGCGCCGTCCAGATCGAGGCTCTTCTTCTGCGAGACCTGCGCGACGGCTCGATCGGCGCCGCCCGCGACGACGAGGAGGGCGGCGATCGAGGTCCAGAGGTGGTTCTTCATCGGATTGCTCCTTCTTCGTCAAGCAAGCCCACCGGTCAACGAGAAGCGACCCTCACGGGCGTCTCGAAGGCGGCTTCACCGAGAAGCGTCTCGGCCCACGCGCACCAGATCTGCACTTTGGCGACGTCGGGAACGTACGACGGAACACGGATCGACGTGTTGATCTTGTCGCCCTTGATCTTCAGCGCCTGGAGCAGATAGGTGTTCCCCTTCGAGTCGACCAGCTGCCAGTGCGGCGCCGGCGCATCCGGGACGACGAAGTCCGGCGACAGCGTCAGCACATGGTCGCCCCGTTGCTCCGTCCTGTGGGTGACGAGACGGGCCGCCCGGTTGAGGCTCTTCTTCTGGGCCGCGCGGCCGTTCGTCCTGGAGTGAGTCACGAAGCCGCGGTTCGCCTTGGGGCCCGCGAACATCGAGGTGCGGTGGCTCTCCCCGTGCTGGGGCTGGAAGACGGCCTTCCCGAGCAGCGTCTCGGCCCAGGCGCACCAGATCTCGACCTCGGCGATGTCGGGAACGTACGACGGAACGCGGATCGACTGGTTGATGGCGTCGCCCTTGATCTTCAGGCGCTGGAGGAGATAGGTGTTCCCCCTCGAGTCGACCACCTGCCAGTGCGGCGCCGGCGCGTCCGGAACCACGAAATCGGGCGACAGGGTGAGGACGTCGACCGCGCCATCGCGGGTGTGGATGGCGTGACCGCGGTTGGCCTTGGGCCCCGAGAAGTCGGTGCTCCTGTGGCCGGGATGGTCGGTGGCGCCGGCTGACGGCGCAACGGCCAGAACGAAAAGGCACGCGGCGATCGCGCGGCTCGGCGCGCGAAGATGGAGAGAACGCAGTGACATGGTGACCTCCCGTGTAGGTGACATCCCACGATCTGACAGACGACCCTGACCGGCAGCTCCCGGGCGAGTTCCACTCGCGGGTTCTGTCTGTTTTGACGCCGGCCCGCCGGGGAAGTTACGGGGAGGAAGCCCGTTTTCGTGCCCGGTCCCGGCCCCGTGCCCGTGCGTGCCCGTGCCCGAGTGGTTGCTCGATCACGCCTGGGATACTCTGCGACTGATCCAGCAAGAAAGCAGGAAGAAGAAAAGAGTGGGAAACGGAGTCGGTGTCGGAATCGGAATCGGAGTCGGTCCTCGGAGTCGGTCCTCGGAATCGGTCTTCGGAGTCGGTATCGGAGTCGGAGTCGGTATCGGCATCGGTCATCGGCCTCCGCAACCAGAGCCTTCGTCGACGGGCACGGGGACGGGTACGGGAACGGGAACGGGGACGGCCACGGGAACGGGGGCTTGAACTGCCATGTCGGTCGCCGGACAATAGCGCAATTGCAACGTTCGCGCCGTGCCGCGTCTCATCGTCGAGGCGGGGTCGACAAGAGAACCGGCGCGTGCTCTGACCACTTTCCGGTCCTCCCGTCGTCGAGGGCTCTTTCTGAGGAAGGTACGCCATGGCCAAGATGAAAGGAGTCGTTCTCGTCGCGCAAGGTGACGGGAAGCACCCGGGCGAGCTGCAGTTTCGTGACGATATCGACATCCCCGAACCGGCCGGAAAGATGGTGCGCGTGCGCACGGCGTTCACCGGTGTCTGTGGTTCCGACGTCTCCTATGTGTACGGCAAGGCGTCGGTCGACAAGGGGCGCATTCTCGGACACGAGACGGGCGGCATCGTGGACGCGGTCGGTCCCGAGGTCACCGACCTCAAGCCGGGACAGCGCGTCGTCGTCGATCCGGTCCAGTCGAACCCGGAGTCACCGTGGGTCAAGCGGAAGATGGGCAACGTCGACCTGAGCAACGTCACCGGCATCAGCTACGACGGCGGCTTCGCCGAGTACTTCCTCTCGCACGAGGCGTACACCTATCCGCTGCCGGCCGACATGACGCTGCAGCAGGCGGCGGGGCTCGAGCCGTACGCGTGCGGGCTCTACGCGGTCAACAACGCCAACATCGATCCGAACGGCCTCGTGGTGATCTTCGGCGCCGGGCCGATCGCCAACGCCATGTGCGACATGGCGAAGGCGAAGGGAGCCGGAACGGTGGCGCTGGTCGGAACGCGTGATTACCGCCTCGACGCGGCGCGTGGAGCGGACGTCCGGCTGAACATCGGATCCGGCGACACGAAGTATCCGTGCCGGGACCTCGAGGCCGCCATCATGGACCTCAACGATGGCGAGCTGCCGCGGTCGGTGATCGTCGCGACGGGCGCCGCCTCGGCGATCGAGCAGGGCTGGTCGCTCGGCGGCAAGCGGTCGACGGTGGTCATCTTCGGCCTCATGGCCGATGACACGACCTTCACGCACAAGTGCCAGCCGGCGCTCTTCAACGACAAGACGCTGCGCTACTCGTGGCTGGCGCCGGACACCTGGCCGGAGATCATGGCGCTGGTCAAGAACGGCATCGTGCGGGTCGAGGACATGCACACGCACCGCTGCGGCCTGCCGGAGCTCGGCCCGGCGGTCCAGACGCAGGCCGAGCGCCGCGACAATTGCATCAAGTACCTGATCGAGGTGGGCGGCGAGCTCGCCGGGAGCTGATCAGAGATCGGTCGGGTTTCTCACAGCCCGGCGCGGCTGCCGTGCTGTGAGAAATCCGCCTCAGCGACTCGTGTAGACGTACTCCGACGTCTCGAGCTGCTCGTAGCGATCGACGCCGAAGATGACGCGATCGAGGCTGACGAAGAACTGCTGGAACTCCCCGCCGTAGGGATTGAGCATCTCGTTGAAGTGCGCGAGCAGGCGAAACGGATTGTAGTAGTGGGACATGATGGGGTAGTTCCCGACGGGATCCGGGGCCGTGCAGCCACTCATCGAGAGCGCGACCACCGCGGCGCAGGCGAGTGCCATCAACTTCCGCATGATACTCTTCTCCTTTTCTGGAAGGGGACGACCCGGACTCTCCACAGCGCGGCTACCGCGCCGCGCTACGCCCTCCTGCGGAAAAGCCGGGTTGGAACGCCAGCGAAGAGTACCATCGCAACGGCAACGCGCAACGGCCCGTAAGGGCAGCTCCAGCCCTCCCCGCTTGCCACCCGGCGCCCTGACCCCATACTCCCGTCGGCGACCGATAACCGCCGAGAACGACCACCGAAAACGACAGCCCATGACTCGACAACCGCGCCCCCACCGAGTCCGACCCGGCCAGGAGTCCGTGTGGGACTACCCGCGGCCACCGGCGCTCGAGGAGACGCCGAGGCGCGTCGAGCTGCGATGGGACTGACGATCCTTCTCCTGAACGCCGTCGCGACGCTGGCCATGGTCGGTCTCATCTGGTTCGTCCAGATCGTGCACTACCCGCTGATGGCCGCGGTCGGCGAGACGCAGTCGCGTGACTACCACGGGAGACATCAGCGACTGACGGGCTTCGTCGCCGGTCCGCTCATGATTGTCGAGGCGGGCACCGCCGTACTCCTGCTCGCGATCCGACCGGACGGCGTTCCGCTTGCCGCGGCCGTGACCGGCGTCGCGCTGATCGTCGTTCTCTGGCTCTCGACGTTCCTGCTGCAGGTGCCGGTACACAGGAAGCTGGCCGGCGGCCATCGCCCCGAGCTCGTCCGTCGCCTGGTGCGCTCGAACTGGCTGCGCACGGCGGCGTGGTCGGCGCGCGGCGTCGTGGTCGTCTGGATGCTCGCCGTCGCGTCGTGAGGGCGAGGCGCTCGCGTCACTCCGCTCGCGAGAGCGCGGCGACGCCGCCCGGAAGCGTGCTCAGCGCGGCGATCTCGGCCGGCTCGAGCGCCCGGTTGAAGACGGCGAGGTCGTCGAACAGCCCGACGTAGCTGAGCCCGAGATAGATGACGGTTCGCTCGGGGTCCCAGGTGAACACCTGGGGCTTGCCGGTGATCTCGCCCTGCGGCGCGCCGTTCAGGTAGAGTCGCGCCGTCGCTGCCTTCCGCTCGCCGGACTCGCCGTCGTTGAAGCCCGAGAACGTGAAGGCGACATGCACCCAGCGGTCGCTCCTGAACGGGTGCTTCTTGACCGTCACCATCGGGCGCTCCGACTCCGGGATCGCCTCCCACTCGCGGCCGTCGGGATTCCAGACGGCGAGATCCGAGAAGACACCGAGGCGGAAATCGCGCGGGTTGTCCTTCGTGAAGTCGACGAAGAAGGACGCGTCGTTCCACTTCTTGTCGGTGATCTGGATCGGATCGCAGTAGCCGGGCTCGAGATCGCGCTCGGGATCCAGTCGCAGCCACATCGACACGGTGCCGCTCCAGCCGCGCTCGCGGTACTGGACGTTTCCCTTCGCGCGATAGAGCACCGCCGCAGACGACTTCTTCTCGAAGCGAAGGGCGTCGCCGTGAACGCCCTCGCCGGGCGCGATGCGCACGTCGTCCCGCGCCAGACCCGGCTTCGCGTCGGCGGGCTTGCCGCTCGGCGTGGTGTGGAGGCGTCCGTCACCGCGGGCGAACGCCGCGTCGACCCCGCCGTCGAACGGCGCGTGGAAGGTCAGCGCCCCGCGGAGCCGCTTCAGCGCCGCCTCGTCGAGATCGCCGAGACGCTCGAACCCGTTCGGGTAGACCGCGGCGTACCCGTCGTCCTCCTGCCCCGTCGCGGGGTAGCGCCCGCGGACCAGGAACGCCCGCACGCGGTCGCCGCCCGCGGGCACGCCCGTGTGGCCGCTCGGACCCGGCGAGAGACCCCTCGCGCCGCGCTTCTCGAGCTTCCAGCAGCGCGCGTAGACGAGGTTCCCCGGCGACAGCCCCGTCCCCTTCTCGACGTTCCCGACGGTGATCTCGACCAGGTACTCCGTCTCGACGGTCCCGCGTCCGTACCGCTCGGTCTTCACCTCCCGCTCGTACACGCCGCGCACGACGCCCGTGACGACGTGCGTCGCCTCCGCGCGCAGCTTCGCCGGACTCAGCGGCACGCGCTCGGCCGCGACGACGGCCGGCAGCAGCACGATCGGCAGCAGCAGAAGGCCGTTTCGTGATCCCAGTGACAGCCGTGACATCAGTCCTCCTCCCGAATGGCTCGGAGCGATAAACAGGTCGGCGCGATGGTCCCGTTCATTATCCCCGCGACGCCGATTTCTTCCAGCAGGCCCCGCGCAGCGCCGGCGCCGGCGCTGCTCAGTGATACGGGTCGGCGGCGGTGACGCCGGCCCGCGTCACGACGCCGCGCAGGAGGCGACCGAGGATGTCGGCGCCGGTGATCACCCGCCTCGCGTTCCCCCAGACGAGAATCAGATCGTGATCGACGACGTCGTCCTCCGAGGATTGCGCGGACACCTTGAGTCGCGAGATCGGGTCGGCGAGTCGGGTGTCGTGATCGCTGACGACGATCGGACGGTGGCAGTACAGATAGGGATTGAATCCGTTCGTCGAGAGCAGCGCTCCGCGGAGGAAGCCGTCCGCGTCGAGCACCACCCGCGGCACGCCCTCCGGATCGGCGATGATCACCCACTTCTTTCCGGAGCGGTCGATCGAGCGGAGGAACGGATCGGCGGGCACGCGCTCGAACTCGGGAAACGCCGGGCGCTGGTCCTTGACGGGAAGCGTGATGACGCTCTCGGGGTCGACCGCCTCGCCCTCCTGCGACACGGTGAGGTCATCGAGGCTGAGGAAGTTCAGGGCGCCGATCCCCTCGAGGCGCTCGATGTCGGACCGCTCCGACTCGACGTGTCTCTTGATCACCTCGCGCAGGTCGCGCTCGAGGAAGTACGCGATCTCCTCGACCCCGAGCCACCAGTCGAGGACCCTGGCGGTCGGCTTCGCCACCGGCCAGAGCACGGTCTGGTAGATCTTCAGCACCGGGGCCAGGACGGATGCCATGCGAAGGGCGTTCCTCGAGAAGTAGGCCTGCGGTGCGATCTCCCCGAGGAACGTGATCACAAAAGTCGAGAAGGCGAACGCCGCGACGCCGACCATCACCGACTCCGACAGCAGCGTCAGCAGGCAGTTGACCGAGACGTTTCCCCACAGCACCGTCGTCAACAGGAAGTGCGAGTCCTTCCTCAGACCGAGGACGATCTCGGCCTCTCGGCTGCCACTCGCGGCCGCGACCTCCAGACGGAGTCGGCTGACGCCGAAGAGCGCCAGGTTGAGACCGGAGAAGATCGCCGAATTCGCGATACAGAAAAAAATGCCGGTCCACGTCAGAACGATCGTCGCACTCGTCATCGAGTCAGCTCCCGAGAGATGTCACCCGGCGGCTCGCTCACCGGGAGCCGCCCGCCGTTGCGGCCCGCATTGTCGGCGACCGCCGCGCGGGAATCCACGGTGTGACGGGGACGGCGCAGCGCGACTGCCGGCGCCCGGCGGGAAACCGGTCCGCTTCGGCTCGCCGGCGCGGTACCATTCCCCGGACGCGGTCCCGGAGGCCGGACGCGGGAGAGCGCCCGGGGGGCGCCCGGGACCCCGGATCAGGAGGGAACGACATGGAAGGCAAGGAACCCGAGAAGCGGGCGAGAGGCCGGCGGTCGACGATGTTCCGGATGATCCGCGGGGGACCGGCCCTCGTGGCCGCCCTGGACTACGGCTTCATCGCGCTCATCACCCTGAACGTCATCGCGGTCATCCTGGAGACGGTGAAGTCGATCCACGACCCCGCTAAGGGGCTCTTCCGCTGGTTCGAGGTCTTCTCGGTGATCGTCTTCACGATCGAGTACCTGGTGCGCCTCTACTTCTCGCCGCAGCACGAGAGCGGCCGCTACCGCCACCCCGTGCGCGGACGGCTCCTGTGGGCCCTCAGTCCGCTCGCGCTGGTCGACCTGCTGGCCGTGCTGCCCTTCTACATCTCGCTCATCGGTCTTTCGGTCGACCTCCGCTTCCTCCGGGCACTGCGACTGATCCGCATTTTCAAGCTGACGCGATACTCCCCGGCGATGGGCATCCTGCTCAGGGTGCTCAAGGAGGAGATGCCCTCGTTCGGGGCGGCGCTCTTCATCCTCGTCGTCATCCTGATCCTCGCCGCGAGCGGCATCTACCTGGTGGAGCACGAGGCGCAGCCCGAGGCGTTCGGGAGCATCCCGAGCGCCATGTGGTGGGCGGTGGCGACGCTGACGACGGTCGGTTACGGCGACGTCACGCCGACGACGGCGGCGGGGAAGATGTTCGGCTCGCTCGTCACCATCGTCGGCATCGGCATGGTCGCGCTCCCGGCGGGCATACTCTCGAGCGCCTTCTCCGATCACCTCAGGCGCCGGCGCGAGGAGTACCGCGAGCTCCTCGAGGAGGCGATGGAGGACGGAGAGTTGACGGCGAAGGAACGCCGCGAGCTGCGCCGGAAGCGCGAGGAGCTCGCGCTCGATGCCGACGACGCCCGCCGGATGCGGGAGGCGGTCGACGAGGCGCAGCCCGTTTCCACCACGGTCTGCCCGCGCTGCGGTCACCGCTTCGACGCCGGCGAGACGGGTGGCGCCTGACGACGGTGGCCGTCCCACGAAGCGACGGCCATCTGATAACGCCTGCCGCTCTCGAATCCGGCGCGGAAATGACGAAGACACGGCAGAGCCCTGCTCTATGACAGGAGAGCGCCCGTGGAGATCGTACGAGAGTACTGGTGGGTCGGACTGCTGACGGTGCCGCTGCTGGCGGTGGTCCTCCGGTGGGCCCTCGGAGGGTGGTTCGCGGCCCTCCGGCAAAGGAAGGAGGGTCTCTTCCGGGACATCACCAGGGCGACGTGTCCGGGGTGCACCCGCGAGATCCGAATCAGGGAGCTCGAACGGCGGGGCAGCCGGCTGCAGCCGAGGTATCACTGCCCGCACTGCGAGGTGCGCGTCGGGCGAGACCGCGCGTCGACGGCCCTGATGACGGCCGGAACTCTCGGGAGCATCGTCTGCACCGTGCTGCTGCCCGCGCGCGAAGCGCTCCACCCGACGCTGCACGCGGGGTTCCTGCTCGTGTTCTCGCTCTCGATCGTCTCGATCCTCGTGGCGATCGGCCGGGCGAGACTCGTCGTCCACGAGAACCGGGAGAGCTGACCCGCTTCGGGCGAGGCGTCCGCGTACCGTTCCCGCGTCAGACCGCCGGCGAGCGCTTGTGGAGCTCGCCGTCCTTCATGACGACGAGGAGGTTCTCCCGCTCCATCAGCACCTTCGGATCGTCGAGCGGGTCGGCGTTGACGAGCAGGAGATCGGCGAGGAAACCCTCCTGGATCTGACCGAGCTCCCCCGGCATGTCCATCGCCTCGCCGCCGTACTTGGTCATCGTCAGGATCGCCTCGATCGGCGTGAACTCGAAGTAGCGGACGAAGTGGTCGAGGTCGCGCGCGTTGTTGCCGTGCGGCGTCAGGCCGAAGCCGTAGTCGCCGCCGCCGAGGAGCTTGACGCCGCGGCGCTTGAGCTCGCGGGCCGTCCTGGCGGCGCCCTCGAGTTCCTCGCGAAAGCCCATCTCGAGGACCTGCTCCTCGGTGAACCACTTCGACCCCTCGTACGCGGCGATCGCCGTGAAGCCGATGTTCGGGCTGACGAAGACCCAGTCCCGATTCGCCTCGAGCATGTCGAGCGCCTCCTCGTCCGCGAAGTTCGCGTGATAGATCACCTTCACTCCGTGGCGCACGCAGCGCTTGACCGACTCGGCGCTGCGCGCGTGCGCGCTCATGCGCTTTCCGTGCGCGTGCACCACCTCGGCGGCGGCCGCGACCTCCGCCTCGCTCATCACCGTCGTCTCCGAGCCGGCGTGCGGCACGAAGCTGTCGCCGGAGACGACGAGCTTGATGATGTCGACTCCCTCGCGGATCAGCTCGCGGGTGACGCGGCGGTACTCCTCGGGCCCGTCGATCATCAGGGCCATCGACTTGACGTCCGGCATGTGGAGCGTGCGCATGTCTCCGAGCCCGCCGGTGACCGTCAGCCAGGGACTGGCCGCGAGGAGCCGCGGACCGGGAATCTCGCCGGCGTTGATGGCGTTCCGGATGACCACGTCGAGACGCGGCTTGGCGGCGGCGGCGCTGATGCACGACGTGATGCCGTGGTCGAGATACAGCCGCGCGTTGTGCATCGTGATCAGCGTGTGCTCTTCCGGCGGAATCGCTCCGAGCTTCGCGAGGTCGTCGGTGTTGTCGATGCTGAGGTGCGCGTGCGACTCGATCAGGCCGGGCATCACGGTCGCGCTGCCGCCCCCGTCGATGATCTCCGCGCCGTCGCGCGGCAGCGAGCCGGGCCGGTCCGTGACCGCCGTGATCCGATTGCCCTCGACGAGCACGTCGCCGGGGTAGGGATCGGCCCCGGTGCAGTCGAGCACGCGAACGCCGGTGAACAGGATCCTGGCCATGAGGTCACCTCTCGCGCCCGGGGGCGCTTCCCGCCCGCTTTCGCGTCACGGGCGCTCAACGGAGGTCGTCCAGCAAGCTCCTGGCGCCGTTGCCGAGGAAGAGCGTGTCCACTCCCGCCACGATGAGCGTGCAGCCCCGCTCGATATACGGCCGCAGCGCATCCGCCGAGACGCCGAACCAGCCGACGGGCATGCCGGCGGCGAGGCACGTCTCGATGACGTGGTCGAGGGCCTCGACGACGGCGGGGTGGTCGATCTGACCCATCCTGCCGAGGCTGGCCGAGAGGTCGTAGGGACCGAGCTGCACGGCGTCGATCCCCTCCACCCTGACGATCGATTCGATGTTCTCGACGGCCCGCTCGTGCTCGGCCTGGACCACGACCACGACGCGGTCGTTGGCCGAGTCGAGGTACTCCTGGAAACGCATGCCGTAGCCGTGCGCGCGACCGAGCCCGACTCCCCGCGACCCCGCCGGCGAGTAGCGCGCGTACCGCACCACGCTCGCGGCCTCGTCCGCGGTGTTCACCTGCGGCACGATGATCCCGGTGGCGCCGAGATCGAGGACCTTCTTGATCGGCGCCTCTGCGGCTCCGGGAACGCGGACGAGGCATGCCGCACGATCGCCGACCGCCTGGAGGATCCCGAGGATGTCCGCCGACTCGAGCGGGCCGTGCTCGGCGTCGAGGAACAGCCAGTCGAGACCGATCCCGGCGAGGATCTCCGCCGCCGCGGGCTCCGGCAGCGTCACCATGGTGCCGAGCAGCTTCTCGCGCCTCCGGAGGCGGGACCGGAACTCGTCTCCCATGCGACGCATCCTATCAGCGGGCGCCATCGCGCTCAACGACGCGGTGCGATGCACGCCCACTGCGGGCGGGATACTGCGGGCGGAACGACGTGAAGGATCGCGCAGGAGGACTCAGTTGTGCGGGAACCTCCGCCCGCTCGCCCTGATCGGGCGGCTGGCCTTCGTCGCCGTCGGCTTCACCAGGCACTGCGGGCACGCCTCGAACTTCTCGCCCTTCTCCAGGTAAGCGCAGGCCATGCGATCGCAGTCGGCGCAGACCGTCTCGAGCTTCACGTGGTAGAGTCGCGCGGTTCTCTTGGGATGTCGATGGCCGTGCCGCACCCAGACGGCCTCGCACTTCGCGCAACTGACCGCCTCGGACGCATCGTCAACGGCGTCTCGTGACACGCAGCTGGCGGTCGACAACACCAGGGCGAGCGCGAACAGCAGGAAGATCCTCATGGTTCTGACTCCTCAATAGAAAACCGGCGTTAACGCCCCCCCCGGCCGGCGAGGATCCTGGCAATCCCCGTCCCTCTGTCCAGCCGTCACGGGACACAGTACCATTGGGGCCCGAGACCGGCAACGGGAAAGCCGCTCGCTGCTGCGCGTGCTCGACGCTGGCGTCGTCACTGGCGTCGAGCGACAGGTCCCGGACTCGAGGAGCTCGCGATGACCCGCCGTGTTCTGCTCCAGATCGCCGTCGCCGTCGCCGCGCCGACGATGCTCGCCTCCGTCGAGCGCCCGAACGTCGTGTTCATCCTCGCCGACGACCTCGGCCAGGAGACCATCGGCTGCTACGGGGGCGCATCGTACGGCACGCCGCGGCTCGATGCGCTGGCGCGAGCGGGGCTCCGCTTCGAGCACTGCTACGCGATGCCGGTCTGCCATCCGACCCGCGTCACGCTGCTCAGCGGCCGCTACCCGTTCCGGCTCGGCCACCCGCGCTGGGGCACGTACCCGCCGGGGGAGGAGCGCCGGACGCTGGTGCACGCCCTGCGCGACGCCGGGTATGCGACGGCGATCGCCGGCAAGTGGCAGCTGACGCTGCTCCGCAAGGACCCGGAGCACCCCCACCGGCTCGGCTTCGACGAGTACAGCCTCTTCGGGTGGCACGAGGGGCCGCGTTACTACCGGCCACTGATCTGGCAGAACGGCACGCTGCGCGAGGACGTGGCCGGGCGCTACGGACCCGACGTCTTCTGCGACTTCCTCATCGACTTCATGGAGCGCCACCGCGAGCGCCCGTTCTTCGCGTTCTACTCGATGGCGCTCTGTCACGACGTCACCGACGACCTCGAGCGCCCGGTGCCGTTCGGGCCACGCGGCCGCTACGACAGCTACCGCGAGATGGTCGAGGCGATGGACGATCGCGTCGGGCGAGTCGTCGACGCCGTCGACCGGCTCGGGCTCGCCGGGCGCACGCTGATCGTCTTCACCGCCGACAACGGCACGCCGACACGCTCGATCATCACCGCGCGCGACGGCCGCTACATCCGCGAGCCGATCTCGTCGATGCGGGGATCGACGGTCGTCCCCGGTGGCAAGGGCGCGCTCACCGAGGGCGGCACGCGCGTGCCGCTGATCGCTCGCTGGCAGGGCGTCATTCCCGGGGGCCAGGTCTCGGGCGAGCTCGTCGACTGCAGCGACTTCCTGGTGACCTTCGCCGAGCTCGCAGGCGCGACGCTCCCCGCGGGCGTGACGCTCGACGGCCGCAGCTTCGCCCACGTCCTGAAGGGACGGCCGGCGAGCGGACGTCGGTGGGCCTACGCGGAGCGCGGCAAGACGAGCTGGGTGCGCACCGCGAGGTGGAAGCTCTACCGCGACGGACGGCTCTTCGATCTGCGCGACGATCCGGGAGTGGAGAAACCGATCGCCGCCGGCGCGAGCGCCGACGCCGACGAGGAGGCGCGAGCCTCCCGCGAGAAGCTGCAGAGGGCTCTCCGCGAGCTCTTCGGGGAGTGACCATGGCGAGCGAGACCTGGGTCTGCCCGATGTGCGCGGGAGTGGAGAGCGACACGCCGGGCCCCTGCCCGAAGTGCGGCATGGCGCTCGAGCACGCCGGCGCGCCGCCCCGACGCGCGCGATCCGGACGCGACACCGTCTACACGTGTCCGATGCACCCCGAGGTCGAGAGCGACAAGCCCGGCGACTGCCCGAAGTGCGGCATGGCGCTCGAGCCGCGCTCGGCGCCGGCCGAATCGGCGGAGGACGAGGACCCCGAGCTGCGCAGCATGACTCTGCGCTTCTGGGTCTCTCTCGCGCTCACCGCGCCGGTCTTCCTGCTGGCGATGCTTCCGATGGTGCTCGTTGCGGCGCGCACGTGGGTGCCGCCGGCGGTCTCCGCCTGGATCCAGCTCATCCTCGCCACGCCGGTCGTCCTCTGGGGCGGCTGGCCGTTCTTCGTGCGCGGCTGGCGCTCGGTGATCACGTGGAACCTCAACATGTTCACGCTCATCGCGCTCGGCACCGGGGCCGCGTATGGCTACAGCCTGGTCGCGACGCTCTTTCCGGGTGCGATCCCCGAGGCGTTTCACATGCGGGGCCGGGCCGAGCTCTACTTCGAGGCCGCCGCCGTGATCACCACGCTGGTGCTTCTCGGCCAGGTGCTCGAGCTGCGCGCGCGCCGGCGGACCGGCGCGGCGATCCGAGAGCTCCTGTCGCTCGCCCCGCCGACGGCGCGCGTCATCCGGGACGGGGAGGAACGCGAGGTCTCGGTCGACGAGGTTCGCGAGGGCGACGTGCTGCGAGTCGTCCCCGGCGATCGCGTGCCGGTCGACGGCGAGGTGACCTCGGGGAGGAGCACCGTCGACGAGTCGATGATCACCGGGGAGCCGGTGCCGGTCTCGAAGGAGCCGGGCGACGAGGTGATCGGCGGCACGGTCAACCAGACGGGCTCGTTCCAGATGCGCGCCGCGCGAGTCGGCCAGGACACGGTGCTCGCGCGCATCGTCGAGCTCGTCGCCGAGGCGCAGCGGAGCCGCGCCCCGATCCAGCGCGTCGCCGACGTCGTGGCCGCATGGTTCGTGCCGGCGGTGGTCGTCGTCGCGGTGGTGACGTTCGTCCTCTGGGCGCTCTTCAGCCCCGAATCGCCGGCCCTGGCGCTGGCGCTCGTCAATGCGGTCTCGGTGCTCATCATCGCGTGTCCCTGCGCCCTCGGTCTGGCGACGCCGATGTCGATCATGGTCGGTGTCGGCCGTGGCGCCAGGGAGGGCGTGCTGATCCGGGCCGCCGAGGTGCTCGAGACGCTCGAGAGAGTCGACACCATCATCGTCGACAAGACCGGCACGCTCACCGAGGGACGGCCGCGACTGACCGGGCGCGTCGACGCAGGGGAGAGCGCGGGCTCCGGCGGCGACGCTGCCGACGACTGGCTGCGGCTCGCCGCGTCGTGCGAGCGTGGCAGCGAGCACCCACTCGCCGCAGCGATCGTCGAGGGCGCTCGCGATCTCGGCCTCGAGCTCGCCGATGTCGAGGACTTCGAGTCGATCACCGGTGGCGGCGTCTCGGGGCGAGTCGACGGGCGCACGGTCATGGTCGGCAAGCGCGGTCTCCTCGAGAAGCGCAGCGTCGACGGCCTCGATGCGCTCGCGGATCGGCTCGCCGAGCTCGAGGACGAGGGGAACACCGTGGTTCTCGTGGCGATCGACGGCAAGCTCGCCGGACTGCTGGCGATCTCCGACCCGATCAAGGAGTCGACGCCGGAGGCGGTTCGCGCCCTCCGAGACCTCGGGCTCGAGCTCGACATCCTCACCGGTGACAGCGAGCGCACCGCGCGCGCGGTGGCCGGTCGCCTGGGCATCGAGAGCGTCGAGGCCGGAGTGAGTCCCGAGCAGAAGAACGAGCGCGTCAAGTCGCTGCGATCGCGAGGCCGCGTCGTGGCGATGGCCGGAGACGGGATCAACGACGCCCCCGCGCTCGCCGAGGCGGACGTCGGCATCGCCATGGGGACCGGCACGGACGTGGCCATCGAGAGCGCCGGCGTGACACTCGTCAAGGGCGACCTGCGCGGCATCGTGCGGGCGATCCGGCTCAGCCGCGCGACGATGAGGAACATCCGCCAGAACCTCTTCTTCGCGTTCATCTACAACGCGCTCGGCGTCCCGGTCGCGGCCGGCGTCCTCGTGCCGCTGCTCGGCATGAAAGCGCTCCTCAGCCCGATGGTCGCCGCGCTGGCGATGAGCCTGAGCTCGGTGTCGGTGATCGGCAACGCGCTGAGGCTGCGTGCGGTCGAACTCGGCGGCAGCGCGGGCGAGCGACGGGATCGGGCGCCATGACGGAGGGGACCGACGCGCTCGAGAGCTCCCTCCGCCGCGAGCTCGGCGTCGCCGGCGCCACCTTCCTCGGGCTCGGATCGATCTCGAGATCCTCGCGCGGGAGTTCGGCGTCCCCGGAGTCCACTGGCTCGTCGCCGTCGGCGCGTTCACGGCGATGCTCGGCGTGCTCCTCAACCTGATCCTCGGCCTCTCGCGGGTGCTCCTCGCGATGGGACGACGCGGCGACATGCCCCGCGCCACGGCCCGGCTCGACCGCGACCGCCGCACGCCGTACGTCGCGGTCATCGCCGTCGGCCTGGTCGTGGCGGCGCTGTCGGCGACCGGCAGCGTCAAGACGACGTGGTCCTTCAGCGCCTTCACGGTGCTCGTCTACTACGCCATCACGAACCTCGCCGCGCTGCGACTGCGCCCCGAGCAGCGACTCTTCTCGCCGGCGTTGGCGTGGGTCGGATTGCTGGCGTGCCTGTTCCTGGCATTCTGGATCGAGTGGGTTTTCGTGGCGATCGGCACCGGACTGATCGCCATCCTCGCGGCCGTGCATGTCGCGCGGGGACGACGGACCCGCTGAGCGCGGCAGCTTCGTCCTCGTCCTCGTCCTCGTCCTCGTCCTCGTCCTCGTCCTCGTTCCCGTTCCCGTACCCGTACCCGTACCCGTTCCCGCACCCGAGATCGAAAGCAGAGACCGGAGACCGGAGACAGAGGACCGACTCCGACTCGGATTCCGACGCCGATTCCGACACCGACACCGACTCCGACACCGAGTCCGATTCTCCGATCTGCGTCATCTGCGGACCGTTCCCCAATCTGCGTAATCTCCGTCATCTGCGGACCGTTCCCCCCGGCGGAGTCGAGCCGCCCCGTCGGGACGGGAACCGGTACCCGGGGGTAGACGCGGCGGCCGCGGCATGGATACTGGCTCGCGTCGAATCGAGCGTCGGATCGAACAGTGAGAGGCGCGCGGCATGGTTGGTGCGAGAATTGTCCTGGTCGTGTTCGTGGTTTCGGGGTGCGCCGTGATGTCCGAGCACGAGATGGAGGAGCGCAGGCGCGCGATGCTCATCGAGCCGAGTGAGCTCGAGGCGAGGCTGCACGAGGGTGGACTGCGGATACTCGACACGCGGTCGAGCGAGGCGCACGCCGCCGGGCATATCCCGGGAGCGGTGCGGGTCGACGTCGACGCCTGGAGAGATCTCGGGCGGACGCCGGGCGGCTTCCGGGACGCCGAGGCGTGGGCGCGTCTGGTCGGCGAGGTCGGCGTCGGCGCCGACAGCCACGTCGTCGTCTACGGGGACAGCCTCTCGAACACCGCCAGGATCTGGTGGCTCCTGAAGTACCTCGGCGTCGAGGAGGCGATGATCCTCAACGGTGGCTGGAACGTCTGGGTGAAGGAGGGACGGCCGACCGAGATCGGGCCTCGCGAGGTCGACGCGGTTGCTTTCACGCCGCGGTTCGACGCCGACCGCCTCACCGAGATCGACGCCCTCAAGGAGATGTTTCGCTCCGGATCGTTCAAGCTGGTCGACACGCGCAGCGACGCTGAGTTCACCGGGACGGACGCCCGTGGACCTCGCGGCGGACACATTCCCGGGGCGACGCACCTCGAGTGGAAGGAGCTCGTCGCCGAGGACGGCCGTTTCAAGACGGTGCCGGAGCTCCAGGCGCTCTTCCGCGAGCGGGGCATCCTGCCGTCCGAGACGGCGGTGTGTTACTGACAGTCCGGCGGCCGGGCCTCGGTCGAGGCCTTTGCGCTGGAGCTCGCCGGCTATCCATCGGTGACGGTGTTCGTGCGCGGCTGGGAGCAGTGGAGCGCGGATCCGGACGTCCCGGTGGCCGCGGTGGAGTGACCGTGGGGCCCGCGCCGGGGTCGACACCGCGAAGAAAGCGCCGCCGCCGCGTGACCGTCGTTCGCCTGCTGGTGTGGTGCGGGCCGCCGCTGCTCGTCCTCGGGCTCATCGTGATCGCCGCAATCACGACGCGGCACATCGGGATGCGCCGACTCGCGGCGGTCGAGGCCGCGATCGCCGCCTCGGGCGGCATCACCACGCTCGACGGGTATCTGGCGCTCGCGGGCGATGTCGACACCGCGCTCCAGGAGGACTTCTGGACCTGGAGTCAGGGCTTTCCGTCGACGCACCAGATCCCCACGATCGATTCCGCCGAGACGCAGGCGTGGCTCGCCGGCCCAACGGGGACGCCGTTTCCCGACGAGGCCCGCGCCGCGCTCGACGCGCACCCCGAGGTCATGCGCCGCGGTCGCGAGTTTCTGGCGAACGGGTCGCTGCGTCTCTCGGCGTTCGGATGGGCCGGGGCGGACCTGACGCCGGACGCGTCGCTCGAGGCGATCGCGACGATGCGCATACCGAGCCTGCACACGAACCGCGAGCTCCTGAACTGGCTGGCGCTCCGCGCCCTGGTCGAGGAGCGGTCGGATCCGTGGCTTGCCGACATCGATCGGCTCGTGGAGGCCTTGGTGCCCTCCGGCGCCGCCATCGACGCGGCCATCCTCCTGTCGCTCGGCTCGACGCGCGATCTGGCCTATCTCGCGTGCGCGATCCGCGGGCACGTCGACGATGCGAGGATCCAGCGGTGGATCGCCGAGGTGCCGCGGCACCGCGAGTGGGTCGCGGACGGCGTGCGCGCCGAGCGGATCCTCTTCTGGGGCGTCGCGGCGGGCAGCGACGTCACGTCGCTGGTGGCCACCGACTCATGGGCCACCGCCGTCGCCGGCCGAGTCCTCGACGTCTGGAACGCCGTCGCGCTGCCGCACGACAGCGCCGCGGCGATCGACGCCCTGCACCGCGTCGAACAGCGCCTCCGGGGCGCGCCGGGCGCCCGCATGCCGGACGTCGACGCCATCTCCGAGGACTTCCTGACGCCGATCGGTGCCTCGTTGTTCATGGGCTTCGAGGGCTTCGCCCGGGCCGCGCTCGCCGGCGAGGTCCACCACCGCGCCGTGCGTTGCGCTGCGCTCGTGATCCTCGAGTCCCGGCGTTCCGGTCGCGTCCCCGACGACGAGGCCGCCTTCGCGGAGCGCTGGCCCGGTCGACTCGACGGCGAGGGCGATGCGCCGCCGCTGCGCTACGAGCGGCTCGACGCGCGCCAGTTCCGCGTCAGCATCGACCCCGATGCGCCGGACAGCGACCTCGCCGCCGGCAAGTCGATCGCCGGTGACTCCACTTTCGGACTGCCAGCGGCGGAGATCACCGGCGTCTTCGAGTCGCACGACGTGGGGATCGAGGTGCGGCTTCCGGAGTGGATCGCGCTCGACGAGTGACGGGACCGTCGGGTCGTCTCCCTCACTCCAGCGACAGCTCGGCGAGGTAGATCGCGGTGATCGTGCGGCCCTCCGCGTCCCGCTCGTGCGAGGAGTACCACGAGACCAGCGCGCGCGTCGCGTCGAGCTCGACGAAACCGGGGTACGACGTGTCGCCGCCGCTCGGCAGGTCCGCGAACTCGTGCAGCTCGCCGCGCACGAACCAGCAGAGCGAGGTCCTGGCGCCGCGCTCGGGGGTGATGCGCCGCCCGCCGACGACGTACCGGTTGTGCCAGCGCGTCAGCAGCGGACCGCCGATGTACCGATCGAGCTTCCGGCGGACCCAGTGCTCGTACGGAGGCCGCGAGATGAGGAGCTGCGCCCGATCCCGTCCGCGGCGTCCGATGGCGACGATGCGTCCGTCGGGCTCGAAGTGGAACGCCGTCTCGTCGCCGCGCTCCTCCTGAAACACCGCGCGCTTGCGCCAGATGAGGCCGTCGTCGCTCTCGAGCATCAACGACTCCACCTCGTGCCCCTCGCCCTTCGGCCCGACGGCGAAGCCGATCTTCCGCCGGCCGCACAGATACGCCTTGCCGCCGAACGTCGCCGCGCGCCAGACGTAGTGCCCGAAGGTGCCCTCGAGCAACGTCGGCCCATGCCACTCGCGACCGTCGGGCGACCAGACCGCGAAACCGAGGTGCTGGTTGAGGTCCCACTCGCGCGACGGCAGCGACGTCTCGCCGCTGTACCACGTCCCGGTGTAGACGAAGAGCCGATCGCGGAATACGAGAAAGTGCGGGTCGCGCGTGTCGCGGCCCGGCACGCGGAAGCGGTGCACCTGCTCCCAGCTCTCGCCGTCGGCGCTCTCGAGCACGATGACCGACGCCGTCGGGTGGACGCCGTGCCCATCCGGACAGCTCCGAAACGTCAGGTAGAGGCGCCCGCGGAAGCGGACGAGATCCGTGAACGCGTTGTGCTCCCCGTTGTGGAACGCGCGGCGGATTCTCGAGACGCGCACGCGTGGCAGGTCGCTCTCCGTCAGCGGCCCGTGCCGCACGACCCGGAACCCGACGTCGGGCAGCTCGAGCTCCGGGTTGCTGAAGAAGCGCCCCGCCGCCTGCGCGTTGTTGCCGAGGAACCACGCTCCGCCGCGCAGGCCGCGGAAGAGCTCGCTCACCTGCGACTCGTTCCACTCCCAGACGCCGTTCATGACGCCGTCGACGCCGGACGCGCTCGTCCAGTCGTCGGGGTGACGGACCACCGAGAGACGGCCGTTTGACGAGCGGGAGAAGAGCCGGTAGCCCGCTGCGCCCGTCCCGCCGGGGTCGTGGTAGATTGCCTTGTACCACTCGTCCTCGGAGGGCAGCGAGTAGCGCGCGCCGGGCTCTCGCGGCGCGAACGTCAGCCGGTCGATGGTGTACGCGCCGGTCTCGGTCGTCCCCGCCCCCTGCCGGCCCGATGGCTCGCCGTTGTGGAGCCAGTTGGCGAAACGGAGCGCGTCGAGGAAGCCGACGTGGCTCACCGGATCCGCGGCCTGCGAGCGCTTGACGAGGTACGTGGCGCCGTCGAGGCCGACCCGGCGCACTATGCTCCCCCCGCTGCTCCCCCCGCTGCTCCCCCCGCTGCTCCCCCCGCTGCCTCCCA
>JBFFXF010000117.1:0-20944 GCA_041569895.1 Planctomycetota bacterium
CGCGCGCACCAGATCGACTTCATGGAGCGATCGGCGGCGTGGTTCGAGAAGTACGTCAAGTGAGGCTCGACTCCATTCGGAGTCGGACCGGAGTCGGAATCGGTCATCGGAATCGGACATCGGAATCGGAATCGGTATCGGTCATCGGACTCCGCAACCAGAGCCTTCGAGGACGGGAACGGGCACGGGAACGGGTACGGGTACGGGTTCGTTTTTGCAACGTTGGGGTCGGAGTCTGTATCGGTCTCCGTATCGGCTGTCGAGGCCGCCCCGCTCACCCGAGCTCGGTCGGCGAATCGTCGATGGTCCTCCCGCGCCATCGCACGCCGCCGCGGACGAGTCGGAAGTAGAGCGCCCTCGCTATGCACGCCGTCACCGCCAGCGCGCCGAGCGGGAAGGCCGCCAGCTTCAACCGGTCGACGGCGAACATGCGCTGCGCCGGGAGTAGCCCGAGGTATTGCGACACGTACGCGCCCGCGCCCGCCGCCGCCACCAGCCCGTCGCCGAGGGCGACGCCCGCCACGGTCGCCGCGACCGGCGTGCAGAGGACGCCGAGCGACACGAGGATCATCGGCACCCCGAGCCAGAATCGCCGGTCGAGGTCCGCGAGCACGTTCTTGGTCATGCCCCAGAACGCGTCCCGATTGCCCTTGAAGAGCCGCACCTCGAGGAGGTCGAGCGCGAGCAGGAAGCGCGTGCGGTAGCCGGATCGCTTGACGCGGCGCGCCAGGTCGACGTCGTCGAGCATGCTCTGCCTCACCGACTCGAGCGCCTGGCACTCCTCGAGGACGGAGCGGCGGGTCAGCATGAACGCTCCCGCGGCCAGCGCGTCGGGAGACGACGGGTCGTTCAGGCGGTGCGACATCAGCTTCAGCATGCCGGCGACGTAGGCCGGCACGATGGCGTTCTCGATCACCGACACGCAGTGGATCAGCGGGAAGAGGCCGAGAAAATCGAGCCGCTCCTTCCGCACCAGGGAGAGCGCCGTCCGGAAGCAGCGCGGACGGTGGACGACGTCCGCGTCGGTGAAGAGCACCAGACCATCGCGCGCGCGCTCGAGCCCGGCCCGCATGGCGTTCGTCTTCCCGAACCAGCCCGGCTCGAGCGGGGGGTCGCGGACGACGACCACGCGCTCGTCCGCCGCGGCGATCTCGTCGATGATCTCCCCGGTGCGATCCGTCGAGTGATCGTCGACGACGATGACGCGCAGGTCGACACCGTCCTGGGCCAGCACCGAGCGCAGCGCGTCGCCGATGTCGTGCTCCTCGTTGCGAGCGGGGATCACCACGTCGAGCGCGTCGAGCGGCGCGCCATCATCCGAGCTTCCGTCATCGTCGGCCGGCGCAAGCGACTCGAGAATCCCGAGGGCCACGTGGAAGCGCCACGCGATGAGAGTGGAGAGCAGCGCGAGTCCGAGGCAGGTGATGGCGAGCCAGATCATTCTGCGCAATCTGCGGACGGTCACCCGAGCCACAGGTCCACTGGCTTCTTCACCTTCTTGCGAAACGGCAGCTCGACGCGCGCTCCGGTGCGGGCGGATTCGTACGCGGCGTAGATGATCTCGAGCACCGCCCGGCCGTCCTCGCCCGTCACCAGTGGCGTGCGGTCCTCGCGGGCGCACTCGATGAAGTGGCGCAGCTCCTCGGGGTAGCCCTGGTTGAACGCCTCCTCGAACATCGTGAACGTCCAGCCGGTCGTCGCGCCCGCCTTCTCGGCGGCGTAGCCGTAGCCGGTCTTGCTGTAGGTCAGCGCCGAGCTGCCCATGAAGAGGTCGGCGTAGGAGACGCCGCCGGTGCCGTAGACCTCGATGCGATCCTCCATGCCTCCGTGGCGCGCCCAGCTGTCCTCGGCGATGCCGATGACGCCGCCGTCGAATTCGATCACGGCGACGACGTTGTCCTCGCCGCGCGTGCGCTTGCGGTGAAGCACCGTCGACATCGTCGCGAAGACGTTCCTGGCGGGACGCCCTCCGAGCATCCAACGGAACCAGCCGACCGCGTGGCACCCCATGTCCATCATCACGCCGCCTCCCGAGAGGTCGACGTCCCAGAACCAGTCGCTGTGCGGGCCGTCGTGCCGCTCGCACTGCTTGAGCAGGTAGATGTCCCCGATGGCGCCCTCCTCGATCAGGCGCCGCACCCGCTCGTACTTCGGCGCGAAGCAGAGCTGCTCGGCGTACATAAGCTTCACCCCGGCATCGCGACAGGCGGCGATCATGCGATCCGCCTCCTCGAGCGTGACGCAGAGGGGCTTCTCGACGATCACGTGCCGGCCGGCGGCGGCGGCCTTGACGGTGAGCTCGGCGTGCAGGAAGTTCGGCAGACAGATGTCGACGACGTCGCAGTCGACCTCGGCGAGGAGCGTGTCGACGTCGTCATGGACGGACGCGATGCCGTACTTCTTCGCCAGCGCCTGAGCGCTCTCGCGCGTGCGCGAGCAGACGGCCACGACCTCGGCGTCGTGGACGAAGCGCGCGTACGACTCCATGTGGATCTCCGCCACGAACCCGGCGCCGAGAAGCGCCACCCGGGTTTTCGAGGATTTCGGCATTGCGCGATTCCCCTTGGTTCTCGTTCCCGTTCCCGTTCCCGTTCCCGTTCCCGTTCCCGTTCCCGTTCCCGAGAGCCCTCGTCTTCGTTCGCACTCTCGACTTCGGGGCCGATCTCGTGGAGTGCGAGTCCGAGTCCGATGTCCGACACCGATACCGATACCGATTCCGATTCCGACTCCGACTCCGACTCCGATGCCGACACCGACACCGAGGACCGATTCCGATGCGCGCGGTTGCATGCGGCTTTGGCGGCGGCGTCGCTCGGGGAATTGTACCCGGCGCGCGGTCGAGTCAAGGGTGCCCTTGCTGTACTTGTTCAGGTGCGCATCTCCGACCTCTGCCGTCTGATCTCTGGTCTCTGGTCTCTGTCCGGCCTCGGCCGCCTCCCCTGCGCGAATGATCGAGGACGAGGACGAGGACGAAGGAGTGTCGAAGGGCTTTCCGGAAATCCGTTAGGATGTCCCTGCGGCGTGGCGTACACTGCACCTCGTCCTTCCAACTCCCGAGCTGATCTGGAGGTGCGCGATCGTCATGCTCAGGAGCGTGCCGGGCGTTCCCGCGCGGTACGGATGCGCCTTCACTCTCGCGCTCGCGTGGTCGGTCGCGTCCGTCGCGGCTGCTGCCGAGATCCGGGTCCCGGAGGATCACGGGACGATCCAGGAGGCGGTCGATGCCGCCGCCGATGGGGACACCGTCCTCGTTGCTCCGCGCGTCTACACGATCCGCACGCCGATCGATTTCAACCGGTTCCATGACCCGCGCGATCCGGCGAGTCCGCCGCTGAAGAACATCACGCTGCGGTCGACCGCCGGGCCGGAAGCGACGATCATCCGCGTGCAGTCGCCGCTCGATCCGTTTCGGGCGAGCGTGATGATCTTCGACAAGGGCGAGAGCCGGGAGACCGTTGTCGAGGGGTTCACGCTGAGCGGCGGTCGCGGCACGGCGTGGGGCCCCAACCCCTGGCAGTTCGGCGGCGCCGGGGTGGTGTGCGACTCGTCCTCGCCGACGTTCATACGCTGCGCCATCGTCGAGAACTCCGTGCGCGAGGAGTTCGCGCGTGGCGGCGGCATCGTCTGCTGGCAGTCGTCGCCGAGGTTCCTGGATTGCACGGTGTCGAGGAACTTCGCCCAGTTCGGCGGCGGGGCGGTGTTCTCGTCCGGTCCGGGGACCGAGCCGGAGTTCCGCGAGTGTCGCTTCGACCTCAACTTCGCCGGCAGCCGGGGCGGCGCGCTGCTCTTCGAGGCCCCGTCGCAGCCGACGGTGACGGACTGTGTCATATCGCGCAACCAGTCGAACGTCGAGGCCGGCGGCGTGCTGTGCGCGATGCAGACCGTGGTGCGGAACTCGAGCATCGTCGCCAACGAATCGCCCTTCGGCAGCGGGTTGATCCTCCTCGGCGCGTCGAGGCTCGAGGGATCGAACGTGTCGGACAACAACTCCGAGGGCGTGGTGGTCGGCGAGGCGTCGACCGTCACCATCGAGGGCAGCACCATCAGCGGCAACCGCAACGGCGGCGTCCTGTGCTTCGCGGAGGGGCGCGTCGATCTGGTCGGCTGCACCATCAGCGGCAACAGGGCGGAGCGCGGCGGCGGTCTCCTGCTCGACAACTGCGCCGCCACGGTGACCGACTGCGAGATCCGCGGAAACTTCGCGTCCGACTCCGGCGGGGGCATCTACCTGAGCGCCACCTCGCCCGACATCGACCGCTGCACCATCGCGGAGAACGCCTGCGAGGCGAACGGCGCCGGACTCGTGTGTGAGAGATCGTCGCCGCTGATCACGCGCACGGTTTTCGAGGGGAACAGCTCCGGCGAGCTGGTCGACGCCGAACCGCTCTTCAGCTGGGGAGGAGGCGGCGTCTTCACGGGCACGGGATCGTCCCCGATCTTCCTGCGCTGCACGTTCACCGGCAACGTGGCGCGTTTCGGCGGCGGGCTCACCTTCGTGGCCGAGTCGAGCGGCACGCTCGAGAACTGCCTGATCGCCGGGAACTTCGCCCGCTTCGAGGGCGGCGGCGTCTTCATCTTCGCGACCACGGCCGTGTCGCTCGTCCATTGCACCGTCGCGGGCAACGGCGCGGAGACCAACGGCGGCATCTCCTGCGCGTTTTCGAATCCGCAGGTGATGAGCTCGATCGTGTGGGGCAACCTGCCGAACACCACGTGCGGCGAGATCGGCACCAGCCTCAGCCGCTTCGATCCGCAGTTCGTCGAGCCCGGGGATTACGACTTCGAGGCCTTCGAGACGGTCCCCGCCGGTCTGGTCAGCGTGCGCATGCCGAGGTTCGTGCTGGAGCAGCCCGATTATCGCCTGCAGCGGAGCTCGCCGGCGGTCGATGCCGCCCTGCCCTCGCTGGCGCCCCCCGAGGACCTCGACGGCCGCGCGCGTCCGTGCGGAGCCGCGCCCGACCTCGGCGCGTACGAACTCTGCGGACCGAGGCCGAATCGCTTCATCCGCGGCAACACCGACGCCGACGACCGCACGACGCTCGGCGACGCGATCGTCGTCCTCAACCTGCTCTTCCTCGGCGGCGCGCAGCCGCCATGTCTCAAGAGCGCGGATGTCGACGACAACGGCATCGTCAACCTGACCGACCCGGTGGCGCTTCTCGAGCACCTCTTCCTCGGCGGCGCCCCGCCACGGGCCCCCTTTCCGGAGTGCGGGGAGGACCTCACGGATGACGTGCTGCCGTGTCGGGAGTCGATGTGTGAGTGACATGGCGCAGATCTTGATGATCGGCCACCGCGGCCTGCCCTCGTGCTCGTGCTCGTCCTCGTCCTCGTCCTCGGGCCGATTCCGATACCGATTCCGATGACCGATTCCGAGGTCCGAGATCAGCGATTCGGCGCCGGGGGCGCATTCCTCATCTGCGTAATCTGCTCAATCTGCGCAATCTGCGTTCCCGTTCTTTCACGGGGAGTCGAGCTGACTTTCGGGCACGGGCACGGGCACGGGCACGGGCACGGGAACGGGCACGGGATCGGGGACGGAAGGGCTTTGGGGGGCCGGAATAGTGCTTGGGAGGGTTTTCGACCTGGGATAGACTGATCAGCACTCGAGAGTGCGAATGGAGTCGACTCGAACGAGCGTCCGGGGCACCGCGGCCGCGGTCGGGCGCAGACCGAGCGGAGAGCAGACATGAGAGCGAGAGCGATCGTCCGACCTGTCAAGACGCCGGTCCATGCGGCGGTCACGGCGCCGGCGTTATCGTTGCTCGTGACCATTCTGATTGGAGTAGGGGGACTGGCGCCGAACGAGGCCGGGGCGGCGGACGTGCCGATCGTCTTCGTCTCGCGTCACCTCGACTCCGTCGATCCTCCCGAGGACCGGGCGCGACTGACGGCCGTCGAGGTCGCCCGGACCGGGCGACTGCTGGTGCTCGAGCCCGACGACACCGTCCGGACCCTCGTCGACTCTTTCGCTCCAGGCGCTCCGGCGGACGCACCGATCGACGTGCTCTCGCCCGATGTCTCCTGGGACGGCGGGCGCGTCGTCTTCTCCGGTTTTTCTCGCGCCGATCAGGCCTGGCGGATCTTCGAGATCAACAGCGATGGCACCGGGCTTCGCCAGGTGACGCGGAGCAACCGGCAGCTCGACGCCGCGCGGTACGGCGTGGCGGCCGCCGAGTTCGGGCAGTACGACGACCTCGACCCGTGCTACCTCCCGGACGGACGGATCTGCTTCGTCTCGACGCGGTACCCCGGCTCGGTGCCCGAGGTGCGGTCGCGCGCGACCAACCTCTACGTCGTCAACGCGGACGGGTCCGGCGCGCACCGCATCACGTCCGAGCGCTTCGGCGGTGACGGCCCGGCGGTCGATCCGCAGACGGGCAAGATCGTCTTCTCGCGCTGGTGGCGCACGCCGGAGGTCTCCGAGGAGTCTCCCGCCGTGCAGAACCCGGACATCCCGCCGGGGACGCCGGAGACGCCGACGCCGATTCCGCCCGCGATCCCGCCGATCCCGCCGGGCTCCCCGGGCTACGGGGGCCGTGTCGACGTGCCGCCGCCGCCGCCTCGCCAGGAGAACCTAGGCGAGAACCAGATCCCCGAGCCGAGCACCTTCGGCACCGACGTGATGACGGGGATCGAGCCATCGGAGTTCCCGGGAGTGAACTCGTGGTTCCTCGCGTCGATCAACCCGGACGGCACCGACCTGCAGATGTTCTCCGGCTTCCACCTCGACCGGCAGGCGACGCAGGCGTACATGCCGAGCTTCCACCGTGACGGCGAGGACGTCTTCGCGCTCTTTCTCACCGAGTCGCCGGTCTACGGGCTTCCGGGGCCGTTCGGGCTGCGCCGGTTCCAGCGCGGCATCACGTTCCCGACCGCGCTCGGCGGGCCGCAGACCTTCGACGCGCCGGTCGAGAGACAGTTCGTCTACTCGAGCGTCGCCGGCCTTCCGGACGGACTCGTCCTCGTGACCGGGTCGCGAGACGCCAAGAACCCCGGGGCCTTCGACGTCTTCGTCCAGCGGGACGACCGCCGGCCCACGCTCGTCTTCTCCGATCCGGACACCGCGGAGCTCGACGCCGTGCCGCTGGTCCCGCGCGCGAGACCGCCGGTGATCCGCGACCGCAACCTCACCGTGCTCCGCGACGACGCTCCCGCGAACCCGCAGCAGGCTCGCGAGGAGGGCGGTACGTTCACCTTCTTCGTCGAGAACATCTTCGCCAACGGCGGCGTCGATCTCGCCATCCCGAACGCGCCTCCCGTCGGTCAGAGTCTCGCCATCGAGTTCTTCATGGCGCCGCAGCGAAAGAGCTTCCCGCTGGCGGATTCTCCGATCCTTCTCCAGCGCGTGCCGATCCCGCCGTCGGGCCGCGTCGAGGTCGAGCTGCCGGCCGGCGTGCCGCTCTTCGAGGTGCTCCGCCGCGGCGACGGCACCATCCCGGTCGGTCGTGACGGCCAGATCTTCCACGTCGGCGGCCAGAACTACGGCCGCGCCGGCGAGGTCGCGAAGTGCGTGGGCTGCCACGTCGGGCACTCGCTGCTGCCCGTGAGCGCGATGCCCGCGCGCACCAACTTCGCTCCGAGCGCCCGCGTCACGGCGAGCTCGGTGAAGACCGTCAAGGGCAACGCCTTCCGTCCCGAGCTCCTGGTCGATCGTCGCACCGACTTCTTTCGCTCGGAGTGGGCGGCGGACGACAGGGATCCGGAGCCGGGCGTGCGGTTCCAGTGGAACGTGCCGATCCGGGCGGACAGCGTCATCGTCTACTCCGCGAAGAGCGACCGGCTCGGCGCCGTCGGAGCGCGCACGCAGCGGATCAACGCGGTCGAGGTGCGCTCGTCGCTGCGGGGCTTCCCTGGCGAGACGGTCGTCCACGAGGGCACCATCGCGGCGACCGGCACGCGGATCCGGCTGGGCGGGCAGGAGATCGACGAGCTCCGGCTCCTGGTCACCGACTCGAGCGGCTCGTTCGAGGGCGGCCCCGGACCCGCGCTCGCGGAGGTGGAGGTCCTCGGCACCGCCGTCCCCACCGCGGCGCCGGAGTTCGCGTTCCTGCGCGGCGACTCGAACTGCGACGGCGATGCCAACCTGAGCGATGCGGTGACCATCCTCGACGGGCTCTTCCGCGGCGGCGACGCGTTCTGCTGCAAGTCCGCCTCGGACGTGAACAACGATCACACCATCAATCTCTCGGACCCGGTCTACCTCCTGAACACGCTGTTCCTCGGTGGACCGGATCCGGACTCGCCGTACCCCGACTGCGGCCGGGCGACGCACGGCGGGCTGCCGTGCGACGTCGAGGTCTGCCGGTAACCGCCGGTCACGGGGAGAGCGGCGCCGCGCTCCCGGCTCCCTGCTAACGAGCGGCCCGCCAGTCGGGCGCCAGATCGAAGCGCCCGGCGCCATCGCGTCGCGTCCAGTGCACGGCGATGCCGCGCCGTTCGAGCGCCTCCGCGGTCTCCCCCGCATGACCGCGATCGCCCGCCGAGATGACCACGCGTCGCGGCCGGCATCGCGCCAGCAGCTCGCCGGTGAGCTCATTGCGCGCGCCGTGGTGCGGAAAGATCAGGAGATCGGCGCGCAGATCCTCGTCGAAACCGAGCAGGCGCGCCGTGCCCGCCTCCTCGATGTCCGCGAGCAGGAGCGCGCGAGGCGGTCGGCCGTCGCGATCGAGCGCCAGCACGAGTGAGCCCTCGTTGGCGTTCGTGACCAGCGGGAGCCGCTCGTCCGCCGCCGGGTGCAGCACGCGGATCGACCACGACGGACCGCCGCCGCCCGGCGCGACGATCCGGTCGCCCCGCGCCAGGGCCGAGGGCGCCATGCCGCGCTCGCGCAGCATCTCGACGACGGCTCGTCCCTCCTCGAAGCGCTCGAAGAGCGGCGATGTCCAGACGCGTCCGATCGACACCCGCGCGGCCAGGTGCGCGATGCCGTTGACGTGGTCCGCGTCCTTGTGCGTCAGCACGAGGCCAGCGACGCGGCGGACGCCGAGAGAGAGCAGCGCGCGTCCGAGGCGGGTGCCGACCCGCGGGCCGAGGTCGCTCGAGCCCGCGTCGACGAGCACCGTGGCGCCGCCGGGCAGGATGATCAGTTGCGAGCTGCCGGCGCCGACGTCGAAGCACCAGACACGCGGCGCAACCGCGGGCACGCGCGCCGACCGCAAGGCGATCGTCGAGCCGGCGATGGCCACGCCAAGCGCAGCGAGCGCGATCGGCACGAGACGGCGTCGCGCCACCGGTCGCAGCGAGCGCAGGAACGGGCTCGCGAACACGAGCGCCACCGAGGCGAGGACGAGAGCCGCGGGCGGACGCGGAAGGTGGACGCAGCTCCCCGGGACGGCGCCGAACGCCCCGAGCAGCCAGCGGAGCAGCGCGATCTGCAGCTCGACGAAGGCGGCGAGCGGCGCGCCGAGCGACTCGTGGATCGATCCGAGCAGGACGCTCGCCCCGCCGCACGTCAGAGTGAGCGCCACCGGCGGATAGACGACCAGGTTCCAGAGCGGCGACAGCGGGTGAACGCGGTGGAAAAAGTAGAGGACGAGCGGCGCGGTCCCCGCCGATGCCGCGAGCGAGACGGCGAGCGACTTGCGGCAGACCGACGCCAGCGTGCTCCAGGCGCCGGCACCCGGCGCGGGCGCCCCGACCGGGACCGCGGCGATCCCCGGGCGCGCCGGGTCCATGCGGTCGGTCCAGGTGACGATCGCGAAGACCGCGACGACCGAGAGCTGGAAGCCGACGTCGGCGATGAGGGCGGGCTGCGCGATGAGCACCACCGCCGCCGCCCACGCCAGCGTGTCGAGCGACCGGGCCGTGCGCGCCACGGCCGAGGCGACGAGCGCCAGCGAGAGCATCAGCACCGCGCGCACGACCGGTGGCGCCGCGCCCGTGATGAGCGCGAAGAACGCCAGCACGACGACGCGGACCACCGTCGCGCCTCGCCGTGGGAGCGGCAGGCGGAGGAGCAGGGCGAGGACGATGCCGGCGTGCAGCCCGCTGACCGCGAGGAAGTGGAAGGTGCCGGTGCGCTCGAGGCCGTCGGTGAACGACACGTCGACCAGTCGCCGGTCTCCGGTGAGCAGGGCGAGGACGATCCCGCGGCTGTCGGGGGAGTAGAGCGCCGCGATGGTTTCCCGGATCGAGCTCCGCATGCGTCCGACGAGCATCGACAGGCCCGCATCGGTCCCGGCGCCGACTCGCGTCACGAGCTCGACCCGCGGCACCCAGAGGAGCGGCGAGCGCTGCCGGCGAACGAACGCTCCGGGGTTTTGCGGCGCGCGGGCGGGGAGGAGCCGGCCACGGACGCGCACCCGGTCTCCGGGACACAGGTCGCCGACGTCGCCCTCGACGAGGACGGGCGGGCCCTCGACGGTCGCGAACCTCGAGCGCGCCTCGCCGTCCGTCGGGGGCAGATGCGGATCGAGCCGATCGGTCACCAGTGGCGACTCGGCCACCGTCAGGTCGGCGGTGACCAGTCGACCCGGAGTGGCATCGGGAGCCGGTGAAGCCTCCGCCGGATCTGCCGCGCCCGCGGCGCGCGCGAGGCCGACCAGGAGCGCCACCGCGGCCCGTCGGGGAGCGCGCTGCCGCTGCGTCCCGGTGGGCCGCGATCGCGCGACGAGCGCGACGACCGCGATCCCCGCCAGCGCGAGCCAGCTCGCCAGCGCCGGCGGCACGGGCGCGGTGGTTCCCGCGGCGACTCCGAGGGAGAGCGCCGCCGCGGTGGCGACGGCCGGCGAGAGCGGCACCTGCACCATAGACGGGGATCGTAGCCCGCCCCCGGGCGGTCGCCAGTCGCGGACGTTATCTCGCCACCGGGCAAGGGCTTATCGTGCGATTGACAAAGCCGGCAGGGTCACCTATGGTGAAATTTCGTCGTCGCCGGGCCGACGTGTGAATAGCGCGGCGGGTGGCTTCGCGGCGCGCGCCCCCCGGAGCCCGAGCGGAAGGAGCTGGGCGGAAAGGAGCTGGAATGGCCTCGAACAACGACGCGGCGGCGGAGAAGTCCCCCTACGAGAAGAAGATCGTCATCCGGTCGTGGCCGAAGATCATCTTCCTCTACCCGACCTTCTTCGCGGCTCTCGTCGCCGGCGTGTGGCAGTGGGCGGTCGGGTCGCCGGAGAACGCGCCCGCCGACGAGGTGGCGTCACGGCTCGACGCCATCGAGACCATCGGCCTCCTCTTCGTCAGCGTCTTCGCGCTCAACGTGCTCGTGATCGCCTTCGAGTTCTCGCGCATCAAGACGGTGGCGATTCTCTTCCTCGTCGTCGCGGTGGCGTTCTTCGCGCTCTTCATGAGCACGATGTACGACATCTTTCCGGCGCTGCGCGAACTCGTCGACGCGCTCCACCTGCGGATGAGCACGTCCTTCTACTTCACCATGGCCGGATACTTCTTCCTGATCTACGTGCTGGTCTTCATCAACACGCGCTGGAACTACTGGGTGATCCGGCACAACGAGATCATCCACTACACGGGCTTCCTCGGTGACATCAAGCGCTTCCCGTCGCCGAACCTGCGGATGACGAAGACCATCGATGACGTCTTCGAGTTCCTGCTGCTCCAGTCGGGGCGCATCACGCTCTTCCCGGCGTCGGAGCGAGAGGCGATCGTCCTCGAGAACGTCCTCGGCGTGAGCCGCGCCGAGCGAGAGATCAAGCGACTGCTGTCGGCCATCGCGGTCAAGATCTCGCACCAGGAAGTGTCGGTGGACGACTAGTCCCGCAGGAGAGGAGAGAGGAGGGAACGCAGATTACGCAGATTACGCAGATTGACGCAGATGGAGATCAGGTCCCTGCTTCGGGTCTCTGATCTCTGATCTCTGATCTCTGACTCTGATCTCGGAATCGGACTTCGGAGTCGGTCATCGGAATCGGAATCGGAGTCGGGATCGGAGTCGGAATCGGGCCTCGAGGACGAGGCCGAGGACGAGAGAGGCGCCGGCCGTCACCGCTCCGCCCCGGCTCCTCACTCACTCCCGCGACAGTCGCTCCCAGATCGCAATGACCAGCTTGGTGTCCATCTCGCGAGGGTCCTGCATCCACCACATCAACTGACCGTAGCGGTCGAAGATCATCAGGGTGGCGCTGCCGACCATGGCGCGCAGGCAGCGGAAGGTCCGCTTGTTGCGCGCGTCGGGGTCCATGCCGACCGCCGCGTTCTCGATGCGGAGCTCGATGAGCTCGTCCTGGACCTGCTCGAGCTGGCCGAGGGGATCGCGGGTGCCCTTGAAGTAGTGGATCGCCGCGAACGCCTTGTTCTCGGGGTCCTTGCCGAAGTGCTCGTCGAGGTTGCCGAAGATGCCCGCGGAGCGCCGGTCGCCGTACCCGCGGAAGAGGACCAGGACGGCCTTCCCCCTGCTCTCGGCGATCCTGACGCGCGTCGGCGTCATCCACATGTCGTCGAGGTCGAGGTCGCACTCCGGCGGATCGCCGACCTTGTCCTGGATGATCTGCAGGACGTCCTGGGACCGCGTCCGGTAGATGCCGAGCTCCTGGGGCAGGGCCTTGTTCGACTGCGCGAGCTCGGCCTCGAGCGCGTTCATCGCCTCGATGTGCTTCACGAACGCATCGGTCGCGCCGCCCAGGTCCCCCCTGGCAAAGAGCGCGTAGCCGCGCCGGAACCCGCTGTAGCCGAGGAAGCGCCTGTACGCGTCGCTCTCGACGGTGCCGATGCCCTCGCGAAGACGGCGGATCGGGAAGACGGTCTGCACCTCGTCGCACCACGCGACCATGCCGTCGATGTCGCCGGCCGTGACCAGGAGGTTCCAGAGCACCTCGTAGAAGAACGGCAGGTTGGCGTTGCGGTAGCGCTCCTTGATCTGCCGGCGAACGAACCGGATCCCCTCGTCCGTCTTGCCGATCTCGTTGAACGCCCGGCCGGCGCCGACGACCGTGTTGCCGACGTCGAGGACGTCGCCGCACTTCTCGACCACGGTCGAGTAGTGCTCGGCGGCGTCGTCGAAATCGCCGAGCTGAAAGCTGATGTCGGCCGTCAGGTCACGGACGCGACAGCTGAGGTCGTGGTTCTCCTCCGCGGCGAGCTCGAGGGCCTTGTGGCAGTGACCGAGGCTGACCCGGTGATACTGCTTCATCTTCGCGCTGACCTCCTCGCGATCGATCTTCTGGTTGCGGAGGAGATCGACGCGCTCGCGGGCCGCGAGCGAGGTGCGCACGCGCGCGTACATGAAGTGGGCGTCGGCCTCGGCCGGGCCGACCTTGCAGGAGCCGAGGAACTTCTCGAGCCGCTCGCGGCACTCGTAGGTCATCTTCGCGAGCTCCTCGAGGCGCGAGGACGGGATGCCCCGGAAGTCGGTGGGGATGGCGGCGTAGAGCTCCCGCAGGGCCTTGAGCTCGGCGGCGCACGCGCTGGTCGCCTCGACCGCGGGGATCGCCTTGCTCTCCTCCGCGCCGGCCTTCGCCGATGACTGCGTTGCGGGTGATTGCTTTGCGGGTGACTTCGTCTGCGTGCCGTCGGTGGGCGTCGCCGTGACGTCCTGGGCGCGAGCGGCGACGACCGCCAGCGACAGGACGGCAGCCACGAAGAGGCTCCTCGTTTTCATCCTCGGGCTCCTTGGGTAGATCGCTTCGGGTGGAGGGTGGGGGAATGTCCGCGTGTGTCCCCCTGGAATGTGGGTACCTCCGGTCTCTCGAGTTTCGTAAACCCGCCGCAATTTTCACGCCCCGCGGGTCCGGGGCCGCCGCGTCGCGTTGACTTCGAGAGGTCGCCCGGTATAATCCCGCGCCTGGAACGGGAGAGCCGCCTTGGCGCTGAACGATCGCCCTCCAGTCGACGGCACGCGGGAGATCAAGTCGCGTCACGAGGGCCACTTGCGGCGGCTCTCGCGGCGTCCGTCGAGGGCCCCGCGCCGGCCCGGGCTTCGCGCCGCCTCCCCCGTCCTCGACCGGGGGCTCGCCGTGACGCTGGTCGTGACGCTGTTGGCCTTCCCCGTCGTCGCCCAGCAGCCCGGACGCGATCCCGCGCCGGGCGTACCCGTCCAGGACCCGGACGCTCCGCGAGACCGGCCCGAGGAGGAGCCCGCTGCCGAGAAGCCCGCCGCCGACCCGGCCGAGATCGATCGCTGGATCGCGCTCTACAACCGTTTCGACGGCGACGATCAGATTATCGAGTACGATCCCGCGGGGCGCATCATCGTTCTCTTCTGGGGGAACGCGAGCGGCGTCGTCACGTGGCCAGCCCCCGACGGAGGCTCGCGGGACCTGCTGGTGCGCATCTACGCCGACCGCATCGCCGTGCTGGCGACGGCCACGGCGCGGGACGACGCGGCGGAATCGCGGGCCGAGCGCGAGACCGGCGACGGGGCCGCTGACGGGGCCCCCGCCGAGGAGCAGGGGGCGGAGCGGGAGGAGGAGTCGCCGGAGAGCGTCCAGATCGGCTCGCCGACCTTCTACGCCGAGGGGAACGTGCGTCTCGAGGGCGTCGAGCTGCGCGGCACGTCGCGGAGACCCGATCTCGTCATCGAGACCGACGCGTTCTTCTACGATCACGTCCGCAGTCGCGGTCTGGCGGTGCGCACGCGCGGACGGGGACGCCTCTCGGCGCTCGAGCGGATCAAGAACGCGTTCGACGACGCCGACGGCCTCACCCGCCTCGACGACATCGACGAGGCGGGCGGACCGACGATGGGCGGCGCCCCGGTCGCCGACGAGCCCGCCGTCGCCGAGGACGCCCCGGCCCGCGAGGACGATCCCGCCGGGCGGATCGATCGCGCCGATCCGCCGGAGGCGTCGCTCGGCAAGGAGGCGCGGCAGATGGCGTTTCGCGCCGAGACGCTGCGGGTCCTCGACGCGGACCACTTCGAGGCCGGGGGCCTGGTGATCTCGACCTGCGAGTTCGCCGAGCCCCACGTCGGTCTCTACGCGAGCGGGGCGACCATCACCCGCGAGGAGGACGACAGCTTCGACATCGACCTCCACGGGCCGGGGCTCGGCCTCGGCGGCGTCCGCCTGCTGCCCCTGCCATTCGGGCGCTGGAACACCAGGTGGCAGACCTACAACCCCATCAGCCGCCTGCTCTACAGCAACTCGTCGAAATTCGGCAACCGCGCCGGCGCCGACTGGAACGTCGACTGGGGCCTCGGCCAGCTGCCCGGCGCCGACTCGGGACGCCTCGGGGACTTCCTCGACGATGCGGAGATCGACTTCCGCACCGAGTACCTCGAGGACCGCGGCTTCGGCTACGGTCCGCATGGCGAGTACGGCGTCGAGCCGGAACGCTGGGTCCCGTGGGAGCTCGACGGCGAGTCGTGGCGCTATTACGGCACGAGTGTCTATTACCGCATCGACGACCGCGGCGAGGACCGCACGGCGCCGCCCGGAACGCCGCCGATCGACGACGACCGCTGGTGGGCGAACGTGCTCCACCGCCAGCAGATCCCGTACGTCGGCGTGCTCGACGTCGAGTACTCCGAGCGCTCGGACGAAAACTTCCTCAACGAGTACTTCCAGAGCACGCGCTACGACAAGGAGCAGGAGAGCCTGGCCTACTTCCGGCGCACGTTTCGCGACAACATCGCGCTCACCGGTCTCTACAAGTTCCGCAGCGACGACTTCGAGTCCACCGCCGAGCGCGCCCCGGAGGCGAAGGCGTTCCTTCTCGAGCAGCCGCTCGGTGACCTCGGCGTGTACACGTCGCTGGCGGTGCAGGCGGCGAGGCTGCGCAACCGGCCCTCGGAGAACATCGACATCCCGCGCTCGATCGACGACCCGACCGACGACCTCGAGGCGCGGACGCGCGATTACGGCCGATTCGACGGCAACGGCGAGGTCAGCGTGCCGTTCGGCTTCGGCCAGCACCTCAGGGTGCGTCCGTTCGCCAACGCGCGCTACTCCGTGTACGAGACCGGGCTCGACCCGAGCGACCACTCGATCGAGCGGTACATCTTCGGCACCGGCGTGACGGCGAGCCAGCAGTGGTCGCGCGTCTTCCGCACCGATCCCGACGGCTGGGCACGCCGCTGGTTCGGCTTCACGGCGCTGAAGCACGACATCATCCCGAAGGCGACCTACGCGGCGCTCTTCGAGAACAGCGTCGATCCGGAGCGGTTCTTCCAGCTCGACGAGGTCGACGCGGTCGACAACCTCGAGACCGTCGACCTCTCCGTGCGCAACATCCTCTGGGCGCGCGGCCGGGGGCCGAGGCTGCGGGCGCGTCGAGAGCCACGGGCCGCCGCGGCGGCGGAGGGCGAGGCGCCCGATGGCCGCGCGCCGTCGTCGCTGACGACCATCGCGACCACGACGCACGCGCTCGTCGACTTCGAGACCAGCCTGCGGTGGTTCCTCCAGCCCGCGCGCGACAACAGCGGAGATCGCTTCTCGGAGCTCGATCTCGATCTCTCGCTCTATCCCCTGAGGTACGTCGCGCTGCGCGGACGGGTGTTCCTCGACCCCGACGACGACCTCGACGTCATCCTCTCGGACACCTCCGTCACCGTCGACGCGGTTCCGGAGCGTCTCTACTTCACGGTCGGCGAGCGCATCCGGGACAACGTCAGCGAGTTCTACTACGGCCGCGTCGGCCTGCGGCTGAGCCGGCGCTACCACATCGACGCCTTCGCCGGGTTCGACCCCGACGACAGCAACCGGACCGAGATCGAGGTGCGCGTGCGCCGCATGATGCACCGCTTCGCGCTCGAGCTCACCTACTCCTTCGATGCCGGCGAGCGCGACAACCAGACCTTCGGCGTCAACTTCTATCCGGTCGAGCTGATCCGCGAGGGCTGGGAGGGGAGCGCGAGGAGGAGTTTTCGCTACTGAGCGGGTAAGATAGCGGCCCGATCGGCGGCCGCTGGCCGCCGCCCGAGAGCGCTCGACACATGGCACGGAAGCAGAAGATCGCCATCTATCCCGGCTCGTTCGACCCGCCGACGCTGGGCCACCTCGACGTCGTCCGACGCGCCGCGGCGCTGTTCGACAGGCTGGTCGTCGGCGTGCTCGACAACCCATCGAAGACGCCGCTGCTCGACAGCGCGGCGCGCGTCGAGCTGATGGTCGCGGAGGTCGGCGATCTCGGCCTCGACAACGTCGAGGTGCGCGCGTTCGACGGGCTCACCATCGCCTTCGCGTCGTCGGCCGGGGCGTCGTACATCGTGCGCGGCGTCAGGTCGCTCGGAGACCTCGCCGACGAGACGTCGATGGCCGAGACCAATCGCCTCGCGGCGGGCGGCGGTCTCGAGACCGTGCTCCTGCCGGCTCGCGCGGAGCTCTCGTTCATCCAGGGGCGGCTGGTTCGCGAGATCGCGCGCGGCGGCGGCAAGCTCGATCGACTGGTCTCGAAGCGCGTGGCGGCGGCGATCCGGCGATGAGCGATCCCCTCCTCGAGATCCGCGACCTCAGAACCTGCTTCGAGGTCGAGGGGCGCACGGCGTGGGCGGTCGACGGCGTCTCGTTCGCCGTGCGACCCGGCGAGACCCTCGGCGTCGTCGGCGAGTCCGGATGCGGCAAGAGCGTCACCGCCCTCAGCGTCCTGCGACTGATCCCCGAGCCGCCCGGCCGGATCGCCGGCGGCCAGATCCTCTTCGACGGACGCGACCTCGTCGGCGTCGACGAGCGCGAGATCCGCCGCATCCGCGGCAACGCGATCTCGATGATCTTCCAGGAGCCGATGACCTCGCTCAATCCGGTGTTCCGGGTCGGCTACCAGATCGGCGAGGCGATCCAGCTGCACCAGAAGGCGACCCGCGCCGAGGCGCGCAAGCGGACCATCGAGCTGCTCGAGCAGGTCGGCATCCCCTCGCCGGCGGAGCGCGTCGACGAGTACCCGCACCAGCTCTCCGGCGGCATGAAGCAGCGCGTGATGATCGCCATGGCGCTCGCGTGCCGGCCCCGGCTGCTGATCGCCGACGAGCCGACGACGGCGCTCGACGTCACCATCCAGGCGCAGATCCTCGAGCTCCTCAAGGAGCTGCAGCGCGAGTTCGGCATGGCGATCATCCTGATCACCCACGACCTCGGCGTCATCGCCGAGATGGCCGATCGCGTCGCCGTGATGTACGCGGGCAAGATCGTCGAGCTGAGCTCGACCACCGACCTCTTCGATAGCCCGAAGCACCCGTACACCGCCGGCCTCTTCGCGTCGCTGCCGCAGTTCGCCGGGGCGCGCCGCAGGCTGCGCGTGATCCCCGGCGAGGTGCCGAACCCACTCGCGTTCCCCGCCGGCTGCCGCTTCCACCCGCGCTGTCCCGCGGCGGCGGACGTCTGTCGCGAGGCCGTGCCGCCGCTCGTCGAGGTCGCCGCGGGACACTCGAGCGCCTGCGTGCGGCTCGAGGCGGGGCGGCTGCCCGTGGAGGTGGTGGGGGGGGATGGGAACGTGGGTGGCGACGAGGCCCGGACCGGGACCGGGACCGGGACCGGGTCCGGGAACGGCGAGGGAGATGCGGCGTTGCTGCGGGTCCTCGATATGGTGACCCACTTTCCGATTCGGCGGGGGGTCTTTTCGCGCGTCGTCAACCACGTGCGGGCGGTCGACGGGGTCTCCTTCGAGGTCGGCAGCGGCGAGACGCTCGGCCTCGTCGGCGAGTCGGGGTGCGGCAAGACGACGGTGGGGCGGACGCTCCTGCGGCTCGTCGCGGCGACGGCGGGCCGAGTGCTCTTCCGCGGCAAGGACCTGCTCGCGCTGTCGCAGGAGGCGCTGCGACCGCTGCGTCGCGAGCTCCAGATCATCTTCCAGGACCCCTACGGGTCGCTGAACCCGCGCATGACCGTCGAGACCATCGTCGGCGAGGGGCTCCGCGTCCACGACATCGGGTCACGATCGGACCGGCGCGAGCGTGTCGCCGAGATCCTCGAGCGCGTCGGCCTCGATGCGGAGATCCACATCGACCGCTACCCGCACGAGTTCAGCGGCGGCCAGCGCCAGCGCATCGGCATCGCGCGCGCGCTCGCCGTCGAGCCGCGGTTCATCGTCTGCGACGAGGCGGTCTCGGCGCTCGACGTCTCGATCCAGGCGCAGATCATCAACCTGCTGATGGGCCTGCAGGCGCAGCACGGCTACAGCTATCTATTCATCGCGCACGACCTCGCGGTGGTGCGGCAGCTGAGCGCGCGCGTCGCCGTCATGTACCTCGGCCGCATCGTCGAGCACGCCCGCGTCGAAGAGCTCTTCGCCAACCCGCATCACCCCTACACGCGCGCCCTCCTCGACGCCATCCCGGTGACCCATCCGCGCGACCGCCGGGAGCGGGAGCTGCTCACCGGCGACGTGCCGAGCCCGATCGACCCGCCGCACGGCTGTCGATTCCAGTCGCGCTGCCCGTACGTCATGGACCGGTGCCGCCGCGAGGACCCCCCGGCCTTCGAGATCGCGCCCGGGCACGTATCGCACTGCTTCCTCGACTCGTGACCACTGCTTCGAGGAATCTCCTGAAGCTCGGAAGCGCGATCCAGAAACGGGAGCCCTCAGCGGATTCGTGACACCCGTTCCCGCTCCCGTACCCGTACCCGTACCCGTGCCCGTGCCCGTACCCGTGCCCGTGCTCGTGCCCGTACCCGTACCCGTGCCCGTGCTCGCCGGTGGCGTCCCTCTTGCCCCGCGGCGAGCGATCGCCGACAATCGCGGCGATGATCGCGCGTCCGGGAGGAGAGCCGACGTCCGACGCCGCCTCGAGCGAGCCGTCCCTGGCGGCCATCGCCCGGGATCTCGCGTTCCGGCTCGAGGTCATCCGGCAGCTCGGATGGATCGTGCCGCTCGGCAAGGGCGCGCCGCTGAGCGAGCGCGCGGAGGACGCCGCCGGCGGCACGGCGGCTGACCCGGTCCGCGATTCCGAACGTGACGCCGACCTCGACGCCGACCTCGACGCCGAGCTCGATCGCCGCCGCGAGCTCCTCGACGTCATCGCCCGCGAGGTCGCCGGGTGCGTCGCGTGCCCGCTCTGCGAGAGCCGCACGCGCACCGTCTTCGGCGTCGGTGACCCGAGCGCGCGGCTGATGTTCATCGGCGAGGCGCCCGGCTTCGACGAGGACCGCCTCGGCGAGCCGTTCGTCGGCAAGGCCGGGCAACTCCTCGACCGCATGATCGCCGCCATGGGGCTGCGACGTGAGCAGGTCTACATCGCCAACGTCGTCAAGTGCCGCCCGCCGCAAAACCGCGCGCCCGAGGCGCGTGAGGCCGTCGCGTGCCTGCCGTACCTCCGCCGCCAGATCGACATCGTCCGCCCGGAGGTCATCTGCCTGCTCGGCAACACGCCGTTGCGGGCGGTGCTCGGATCGAGCGAGGGGATCACGCGCGCGCGCGGACGCGTCATCGAGTGGCAGGACACGCCGGTGGTGCCGACGTTTCACCCCGCGTACCTGCTCCGCAACACCGCCGACAAGCGGCTGGCGTGGGAGGACCTGCAGACGGTGATGCGGCTCCTCGGGCTCGAAGTGCCCGGTCCCGGCTGACCCGCCGTCTCCCGCGACACGCCGGTACGGAGAGGCTCCCCGATCGACGCGCCGTCCCCGCACCCCGCGCCGAATCGGGTTCCGGTGAGATAAGCCTCAATAGCCGGGAGAGTTATCGTGGCGGGGGCGGGGGATTCGACTCTTGACGAAAAAACTTTGATTCCTATAATCCAACGAAGATGGAGGCGTCTCTCTAACGAGGGCAATTCCGCAAAGCGCGGCGGCACCGTCCCGGTGCGGCCCGTCTCCGTGTGAAGCGAGTAGAGCACGTGCAGTCGCGAGTCGTTCTCCCTCTCTCGACTTTTCGACGCTCACGCGGTGTCGGTCCGTTCGACGGTTCGCCGGGCGGCGGGGCCCTTTTTGACAACGGAACGCTCGTTCGCTGACGCGGGTTTTGGGAAACGCGCTGCCGGGGCGATCGGACGTCGGCGACCTGTCGTCGACGTCGCTCGACGCTGACGCCGGCAGCGGTCGCGCGGGGAGTTCGAGCCAGGAAAAAAGACTTTTCTCGAGCCGGGTTGGAGCAGCCGACGCGGTATGCTTGAAGCTCC
>JBFFXF010000118.1:0-20841 GCA_041569895.1 Planctomycetota bacterium
CACCGGAAGCCGCCCTGTCGACGTCGCGGCGGAGGACCTCGACGGCGACGGCGACGACGATCTTGCCGTCCTGTGTGAGGGCTCTGATACGGTCCAGGTGCTCCTCGTCGACGGGGACGGGGAGATCACCTCCGCGGATCACGAGACCGGCACGAGGCCGATCGCATTCACGCTCGCCGACCTCGACGCCGACGGCGACCTCGACATGGCGATCGTGCTGGCGTCGTCGGCGCTGCTTTCGGTCCTGGAGAACGATGGATCGGGTGTATTCACCCGCGGGCCGGGAGTCTCGGCCGGGCCGGTGCGACCACGTGCCGTCCGCGCCGCGGATCTCAACGGAGACGGGAACGCCGATCTCGCGGTCCTCGGACTGACGCGTGACTATCTGGTCGTCAGGTCGAACGCCGGGGACGGGACGTTCGAGCTCCCCCTGACGTACGACTTCGACGAGACGCTCGGGTCGCTCGTGGTGGGGGACCTCGACGGCAACGGCCTCGACGACCTCGGAGGCACCGCCGGGAACTCGATCGTGGTCCGCGTCAACAGCGCGAAGCCCTCCGACTTCCGCGACTGCAACGGCAACGGTCTCCCGGACGATTGCGACATCGAGGCGGGGATCCTCGGCGACGTCAACGCCAACGGCGTGCCGGACAGCTGCGAGCCGTCTCCGCGCTTCGCTCGCGGCGACGCCAACGTCGACGGCACGGTCGACATCTCGGACGCGTCATCGACGCTCGGCTCCCTCTTCCTGGTTCTGGAAGATCCCCCCTGCGAGGATGCCAGCGACGCGAACGACGACGGCAAGGTGGACATCTCCGACGCCATCGCGACCCTCGGAGTGCTCTTCCTCGGTCAGGGTGTGATCCCCTTCCCGGGCATGCGCGACTGCGGCATCGATCCGACCGACGACGACCTCGATTGCCGCGTGCCCCCGAGGAACTGCCGGTAGACAGAGCCTCGGCCGGGGTCGCAGGTCTGCCGTCGCCGCACGGCGGGCCGAGCGCGAGGGGCTGTCGACTTTTTCCCGCTTTCCCGAAAGATCGCGTGTTCATCGAGCGCCGCTCTCCCGATCGGAGCGGGAGAGCGGTTCGTGGAGAGGGGAGTCGAGGCGCCGCAGGCTCGGCTTGGGGCCACGCCTGCTGTCTCGGTCAAACTGAGGGCGGAGATTTCGCTGGGGGAACGCTATTTGCGGCGCGGTTCTCCAGTGGCTTCGTTGTTCTGCTCTCGTTCGGGGCATAGCGGAGCGTGCCCGGGTCAGTCAGTCGGAACGTGACCGGTGAACGCGCTCGCCGTCCCTGGGTTGTGGTCCTTCTCTTCGGTCCCCCGGCAGGACCCTCTCACCATCCGAAAGCCCTCGGTCCAGCAGCCTGACCGCATGCCGCTGATCCTGGCTCCGACGGAGTCACGTCTGCAGTGTCGCCGGTCCCGGCGCCCCCGCCGAAAGTTGCCCGCCATTCGCAGCCCGCCGAGGTTACCGCTCCCGGAAGCGTGGTCTCGTTTCGGTCGGTGTTTCGGAAAACCCTGGAAAGGAGAGGTGGCATGGAATCAGGAAAACGCTTTTGCATCGGCTTGTTCTTGTTTCTGTGCGGGCTCGTGCGGGTCGGCCACGCACAGACCGTGGACCCCTGGGATGTCATCGAGAGATCGATTCAGGCCGAGAGAGAGACTGGCTGCTTCGACGTTCAGGTGCATCGGCACGAATTCTTCATGGCTGCGCCGAGGGCGTCACGGACGTCAAGGGACCCGGGCCCGCCGATCTCCGAAGTCACGCGCCTGAGCGGGGAGTTCCAGATCGTCTCACGCTTGAAGACTTCCGATGTCATGTCGAGAGGAACACTCGAGAGGACACTCTCGTACAGCTTCCGGACGCAGGACCTCGAAGACGGGAAGAAGGCCCGTTTCATGAGGGTCTCGACACTGGCCCAGCATGTCCTTCCCGAGGGCGTCGAACCGGGCAGTGATCTCTCGGAGAAGGCGGTGAACGTCCAGACGGTCTCCGCGGAGTCGTTGTTCCAGCGACTCGAGCCTGCCCGCGCCGAGCTCCAGGTGATCGGGCAGGAGCGGGGAAAGATCACCCTGAGGGTCGTCAGCCTGGACATCCAGGAGCTCACCCGCTCGCCGATCTATCTCCGGGCGACCTTCGATCGGTCCTCGGGCTTGCTCCTGGTGTCAGAGCTCATGCTCTACGACCTGCCGCTTGTCGTCACCACCTTCGAGTACCGGACGGCCTCCGGGGGTCGTCACACTCTCTTCCAGCGAGTCATGCGGACCAATACGGACGATGGCGTCCGCGTCTCCGTCGATCGCTATGAGGTCCCCGAGGACAGGGAGGCGAAGTGATGATCCGCAAGAAGAAGAACCTGATCACCAGAGGTCTTTTCCTCATCCTTGCCATCTGTGGTTCATTCGGCCCTCGCGAGCTCGCCGCCCAGAGCTGTCCCACCGAGTGGGAGTGGGACTTCGGGAGGCGCGTCGAGAGGGGAATTCAGGCAGGCGCCGCCGGGCTCAGCTTCGAGGTCGGGCTGTTCCTCGGCTGGACTCTGGACGCGACCGTGAAGGGAAACGTGACCAACGATTCGTCCCAGAATGAGATCTGCGTCGACTATACCGGCGCGCCGGGAGGCACCTTCGGGATGGACATGGGCCTCGAGGTCGTGGCGGAGATCTGCGCGAAGTACGACTTGCCGTTTCCGGTGCCCGACATCGACTTCTGCGCCGACGTGCCCGGCATCCCCACCGCGGACTTTCGCATCACCGACCGGGAGAACTTCGCCTCGCTCGTACTCGGCGAAGAGCGATCCCTCTCCGACTCACTGGTCAACAAGTGCGTCAGCGCGAACTTCAGCCCGATCCCCGGAGTTCCAGCGGGACTCGAGCTCTGCGGCGACGGGAACCTGGGCTTCATCCTGCGCGGAAACAACGTCCAGAACACCTGTGGCCGCTATACGGGTGCCTGCGTGAGCTGCCCCGAGCTCTGTCAGACGGTGAGCTCGACCTGGAACGGCGATATCCGTCCGACGGGGAGTCTCCGCTTCAGACCGTGCGCCTTCGTGGATCCCCCGATCCTTCCGAGGCAGAACGTCTGCGTGCCGGCCGCGGTCACCGTGCCCCTTCCGATTCCGGGAAGGACGGACCTGAGACTGAGCGGCAACCGGAGCTGCGACCTTTCCTCGCGGCCGTGCTCGGAGTGCGGGGAGCCGATCGCCGAGTGCAGGCAGGAAGGGGCCGCCTGCCGGGATCGATGCGTCGAGGGATGCCTGGAGGGCTGCCAGCAATCCAGGCAGCGCTGTCGTGCCGACTGTGACAGGCTGCCGATCTTTCAGAGGCCGATATGTCTCGCGCGGTGCGCCGCCGAGTTCACTGCGTGCACTGCGAACTGTTTCAGGCAGTCCGCGGTCTGCGTGGACGGATGCAATCAGACTGAGCGGAGATGCATCGCCGCGGCCATCGCCTCGTGCCTGAACGGAGGAGACTTCATCCGGGGCGACTGCAACGACGACGGCGTGGTCGACATCTCCGACGGGAGCTACCTCCTCAACTGGCTGTTCCTCGGAGGTCCACCCTTGCCGTGCCTTGCTGCCGGTGATCCGAACGTCGACGGCGGCGTGGACATCTCCGACGCGAGCTACCTGCTCAACTTCCTCTTCCTCGGCGGCCCCCCGCCCGCGAGCCCGTTCCCGGCGTGCGGTCCAGGGGAGCGCCCGACGGACGAGACCCTCGGCTGCGAGGCGCCGACTGCGTGCGCGCAGAGCGCCTGACGGAGAGAAGCGAGGGCCTGGAGCACGCGGACTCCAGGCCCTCTTTCCATTCCTGAGAGCAGAGGACTCCTGGCCGGCGATCCGATCCTACGGTCCGTCTTCGAGGAACACGTCGTCCGAGAAGTCGGTCACCTCGCACACGTCCATCACGAGCCGATCCACCGCCCGCGATATCTCCCCGCGAGTCCAGCTCTCGTCGGGACCCCTGGGTGACACCGGCTCGGCCGCGGCGATGAGCCGCGCGGTCGACCCGACGGTGTCCCTGTAGATCGGCAGTTTCCACCGGAGGCCCGCCACGTTCCATGGTGGTTGCCTCGGAAGGCGCGCCCTCTTCACGATCCGTCCCCACACCCAACGGCGACCGTGAGCCGGGAGGAGGTCCTTCCACGCCGAGCTCGGCCGGACCAGCGATCGAGGAACGGTCAGCTCGCCGCAGACGACCGATCGCAGACGGTAGAACGCTCGCTGCGTCACGCAGTCTGTCGACGAACCCAGGCGGACGCGCGACGCCAGGTAGTTCTTGATGTCGCCGACGGTGACGATGGTCCGGGCCTCGCGGTCCGGGATCGTCAGGTGAAACACCTGCTCGATCTCCATGACCAGCTCGACGACGCTGAGACCCGGAAGCCTCACATGGGGAACCGACCTCTTGTCCCGCTCAGGTGATCGGGCCACAGTTCCGTGACTCCGCATGAGCTTCAGATGTGAGATTCCGCCGACCAACCGAGACGCATTTTCGATTGCTGGCGCGGCGACTGCAAGCGCTGGGCGTGTCCTGGCCTCTGCGGCTCATACCGACATCCTGTTCTCCGACGCGACGTCGCGGTCGCCTTTCCGCCCCGAGCCTCGATATCGCGCTCCCGGTCGCGCCCTCCGACGGTCTTCTTCCTCGCTCGCCCCCGGCGCCGCCGTTAGACTGGTTTCATGGGGTACGTCAAGGTCGCCGACCGATTCTGCGTTTTTCGAGAATCCCGCAAGGAGGAGTACGTCGGTGGGGTGGCGGTCTCCGAGCACGGCTTCTTCTTTTTCCTCTCGTCGACGTCCTCGGGGGCCATGCTCGCCCTGCTGATGAACCTCTTCGGCGCGACCGGGCTGGGCGGCTGGCTGGCCCGCTGGGCCGAGCGGCGGTCCACGCTCCTGAGACCACGCCGTACCGTGCCGCTCGAGAACCTTCCGGCGGAGATCACCGGCGATCCGGAATGGCCCTTCCCGTTGGAGGGCGGGCTGGTGGCCGTGATCCCACGGGCTCCGACCGTCGAGATCGAGTTCTCGAGGCTGACGGGATTGAAGGTCCGCACGCCGGACCAGGAGTTCCACGTCGCCATGTCGTTCGGCGGCCACAGGGCCAAGCTCGCCCGTCTCGAGGAGATGGGCTGGCCTGTCGAACATCGCCGAGCAAAGCTCTTTTGAGGCTCACGGCTCCCTCCGGCAACGCGACGAGCTGCGATGTCACAGCCGCTCGTTCAGCATTCCAGGCGAGAGTCGTCGGAGAAGTCGCTCGTCCGGCATACGTCCATCACGATGCGGTCCACGATCCGGGATATCTCCTCCCGTGTCCAGCTCGGCTGGTGCGGTTCCGGATCAGTTCCGCCACGCACGCGGACATGCGCTGCGACGAAACTCTTGATGTCTCCGACGGTGAGGAAGGTGTCCGCAGTTATTTCCTCGCCGCCCTCACCCGTCAGGTCGAACGCCTCCTCGAGCGCCATGATGAGCTCGACGGTCCCGAGCGATGGGACTTTCACTGATGGGGCGGCCCCCATGTCGTGCTGAGATCGACTCATGGCCTGGCTCCTGTCGACAGGTGACGCCGTGCGCGGCTCGAGGATCCGGGCGGCGCGACAATCAACCACGCGCGCAGATGAGCACGAAGTCATGCCCCTCGCCGATCGGCGAGCCGGCGTAGTCTCCGTACGCCTCGAGGATTTCGAAGCCACAGGACGCGAGGAGGGATCGTATTCTCGATTCCGTGTAGTACCTCAGCGCGAACGAGTCGGATACCCGGGTGGTGGGTCCCTCCCCGAGCGTTCTGTAGATTCTCAGCTCGAAGTATTGAATCCCCCCGTCCCAGTCCACGACGCGGTTGGCGATCCTGGCGCTGAGCTTTTCCTCTGCCGTGCTCGAATCGTCCGTCTCCCACAAGGTCTCCTCGCCGGTGACGTGATGGATCGCCGCACCCGCGAGGTGCTCCGGCGAACTCAACGTGAGAATCAGCCTGCCGGTCGTCGTCAGATGAGATTCGATGCTCGACAGGCACGACAGCGCGTCGGCCTCGGTCAGGAGGCCCTGAAACGTGTTGAACGGAACGATGACGAGATCGAATCGACGGTCGACGCGGAAGTCTCGCATGTCCTGCTTCTCGATCGAGATCCGCGATCGGATCGCCGGGTCCAATCGAGCGAGCTTTTCCCGACACCTCTTCAGCATGGCGTCGGACAGATCGATTCCGTGGATCTCGAAGCCGGCTGCGGCCACGGGAATCGTCACTCGTCCGGTTCCACACCCGATCTCGAGGACGGGCCCCCTCGCGAGCCTGGCCTGGTCGAGGAAAAACGGGATGTCCCGGAAGTTCTCGAATGCCGCAACGCAATCCGTGTCGAAGTCGTAGTAGTCGGCGGTCGCCTCGTACAGATTGAGATTTCCACCCGGTCTCTCTGCGCGCGCGGCTCCGGTTTTCGAGTCGTCCACGCAAGGCTCGACGCGCCGCGCCCACAGGATGAGGCGCTGGAACAGCCCAGCGGGCCCAAGTCGGCGATCGGACCGCCCCTCGAGTCGGTCTCGAGCATCGCCCGTCGCACCTGCCTCACGAGATGGATCCGACACCGGTCTGCCCTGGAGTGAGTCGGTGATCACGCCGCCTCTCATTATCGCGGCGCTCTCCACGGTCGACAAGTCGCCTCGACGAACGGAGCGCGAGGCGGCGCCCGACAATCCCGCCGCCCTGAACCCCCACGCCCGCAACGACTAACGACCCGTCCGACCGCTCGCCCGGAAGTTGTCTGAAGCCGATCGCCGCTTTTCGGTATGCATCCCGGGAGAGGCGCGGGCTTCTCGACGACATGTGGTGTTTCCAGGACCTCTGTTCGGGGACCGATCGATGATCTTCTCTCACCGCTGCCGAGCTCGGCTGTCGATGCTTTTCCTCGTCGCCGTCGCCGTCGCGGGACCGACCGGCCGGCTCTCCGCATTCAAGATGGAAACGCACGTGTGGATCGCGCAGCAGGTCATCAACGACGCGCTGCCCGACGGTCGGGTGACCATCGAGCCGTTCGGCGAGTTCGAGGTCCCCGAGCACATCCTCGACGCGCTGCGGGCCCGGTCGAGCCGATACCGCATGGGCCACGTCGGCCCCGACGCCTTCCCGGATCTCATCTCCGGCCAGGCGACCGCGCACCCGGGAGTCTCGGGCGGCTGGTCGTCCGACGGCTGGCTCCGGTGGGTGTTCAACGGTGCCCGGTCGCCTGGCCAGCTCGCCTTCGCGCTGGGGTACCTCTCCCACGCGGCGGCTGACGTCTTCGCGCACACCTACGTCAACCTGTACGCCGGAGGCGCGTGGGACCTCGATATCGCCGGGATCGCCGAGAACGACTTCGAGGTCGAGTTGCGGCACTCCATCCTCGAGGAGTACATCGCCGCGCGGCAGCCACCGATGCGGGACAACCAGGGGAGAGCCATCGCCCCGGCGGACGCCGTCGCCACGCCGCTCCGGTTCGTACGGAACCGGTTGATCCTCAACGGCGCGGTCGCCCAGCAGTACCGCAAGAAACCGGTGACCACCCACCTGGCGCTGATGTTCGACTACTGGTCGAAGCTCAACGCCGCGGTGCAGGACATCGAGGAGATGAGCGCGGACGTCTCCCGCGCCCTCGCCGATATCCAGCGGGAGATCAACAACCTCCTGGCGGAGATCAACCGCATCAAGAACGCGACCGTGTCGATATTTGGCGCCACGGTGAAGATCTGGCCGGCCTACTGCTTCTTCGATCCCGGCACCTGTCTCTTCGTGCTCTCCAACGAGGCGACGCTGCTGCTCACCCGGGAGACGCTGGCTCTCGGCAATCACATCCAGCAGCGCCTCGTCGACTCCGCTCTCAATCCGGTCAAGAAGTGGCGCGACGACGTCGGTGACGCGGTCCTCGAGTACGTCAGGACCAGCCAGCGGGTCGCCATCGAGATGCTGAAGCGCGACGGGGGCGACCCGATGGCGCCGATCGAGGACTGGGTCTGCCGCTATCTTCCCGCGTTCATGGCGGTCCCGAGCGAGATCTCCGTCGGCTTCTGCGAGGTCAGCGAGGTGCTCGACTCGCTGCTCAACGTCCACGGCAAGCTCGAGGAGCTGCTCGGCGAGGACTTCGAGTTCTTCGCGTGGTTGATCGACCCGATCGGCAAGCTCCAGCACGAGCTCACGCAGGTCATCCAGGACGAGTTCGAGGAACTCGCGTTCGATCTGGTGGAAGCGATCATCGGCGACGACAGCGGCATCGTCGACCTGCTCGGCTACCGGCGGAGCAGGACCCTCCCGGTGATCACCGAGCAACTGGCGGAGACGTTCCGCCGGGACGAGTCGGGCAGGGGCCTGCTCGAGTTCACCAACCCCAATGTCGTGCAGCGCGTCAACGCGGACATGTATCTTGCCGGCGGGCACTGGGATCCCGAGCGTTTCGCGCCCGTGCACAACGCCGTCGTCCTCTGCAAGCTGCTGCTCCTCCAGCCGCACCAGCTCAACTTGCTGATGCAGCGAGCGGGAGTCGGCGCGACGGCGTACGGCCCGCGGCTCTACCCGGTGACCATGCTGCCATTCAACGTGGGCTTCGCCACCAACCGGAACTTCAACATGATCCTCGGAGCCTTCCGGTCGCTCGACGGCAACCACCAGTGGCAGGAGCACGGCATACCCTACCCGAGACGGCCCGGCTTCCAGAGCGAGCAGGGAAGTCACGGCCTGCCGTTCAGCGTGCAGAACGGCACCGGCTTTCGCATCTGGCAGGACTGCGAGGCGCGCACGCGCGTCTTCCACAGCATCTTCCTCGGGCCGCTGGCGCCGGCGCTCGAGGATCCCGAGATCGTCGGCCTGACGCCGATTCTCGGGGAGAACGACCCGAATCGAAGCTCCCCGGACGATCCCTTTCCCCTCGCGCCCGGTTCGAGCCTGCCGGCCAAGCTCGTCACCGAGGACGAGCTCATCGAGGTCGATCGCACGCAGGTGGCCGTGCTCGACGGCGGCGCCACCCTGTGCGGCGCGGACTTCCCGGGCAATCCGATCTACAGCTGGTGGTTCCTCGATGACTGCTCCGCCGAGCTGCGACTCGTGAGTTCGGATCGGCGAGTGACGACCTATCTCTGCGTCCCGCGTCCGTGCGCGTCGGGGGCGACGTACTTCGAGCCGTTCGAGGTCACTCACGCCAACGTGCCGCTGCCGCAGCCGATCCCGACGTCGCTCCTCGAGGCGCTGACCCGGGCGATCCGGGAACGAGCGCCGATCGATTTCGTGGGCATCACGAGCCTGTCGACGCAGCCGGCAGATTCGTCGGTCCGTTTCGACTTCCCGACACGCGGCGAGGCCGTCGGGGAGTGCATCACGGTCGGTCACCGCGTGCTGTGTGAGAATCGCGGCATGACGCGCTCCTTCAACGGCAACTTGCTCTGCGCCAGGCTCGGGATCCGCACGCTCTGCGTCAAGGGTCAGTCGGATCCACTGAATATCCTGGTCGAGACGATCGGGCTCGATTCGGGCAAGCAGCAGCGGCGACTCCGGCTGCACGGACCGGAGGACCCGCTCTTCGACAACTGGGAAGACGTCGCGCTCAGGGTTCGAGAGACGCTCGGGGTGCCGCTGTGCGAGCTCCGGGCGCCTCCGCCGGTTCGCGAGTTCGTCATCCCGCCGGACGAGGAGCCGCCCGTGATCCTCGCGCCGCCGGACATCGTCGTCGAGTGCACGTCGAGCGCGGGCGAGGAGGTCGAGCTCGGCGAGCCGGTCGCCAGTGACGACCGCGACCCGGAGGTCGAGATCCGTGTCCAGGGAAACCGGGCGCGCTTTCCCCGGGGCACCACGGTCGTCACGTGGATCGCGATCGACGACGCCGGGAACACCAGCCGCGCCGAGCAGCGAGTGACCGTCGAGGACACCACGCCGCCGGTGATCGATCCGGTGGCGCCCGAGATCCGCGTCATGCAACAGGACTCCGGACTGGCCGTGGTCAGCCTGCCGGCACCGGCTGCGCGGGACGACTGCTCCGCGCCCGTGGTGGTGAGCCGCGAGCCCCGGGACGACGTGTTCCCGGTCGGCGAGACGCTGGTCACGTGGACGGCGCGCGACGCGGCGGGAAACATCGCGTCGGTCGAGCAGACGGTCATCGTCGAATGGCTGCGGGGCGACCTCGACACCGACGGCGACGTCGACCTCGACGACGTCGAGATCGTCCTCACGTCGATCGGCGATCCGATCATCGTCCCCGAGATCGAGCTCGAGGACTTCAACGGCGACGGCGAGATCGACGACGCGGACCGCGAGATCCTCGCGACGCTGCGGGAGCAGTTGAGCGCGTGGCGGGATCCGCGGGACATCGACGGTGACGGCGCCATCACCGAGGCGGACGCGGCGGCGCTCCGCGAGCTCTGCAGCGAGCCGAACTGCGGTGTGGTCGAGCCGCTCTTTCGCCGCGGCGATTGCAACGACGACGCGGTCGTCGACATCTCCGACGTCATCGCGCTCCTCGACTCGCTCTTCAGCGGCAAGGGAGAGCTCACCTGCGAGGACGCGTGCGACTCCAACGACGACGGCGACGTGGACATCTCCGACGGCATCGCGACGCTCGGCGTCCTGTTTCTCGGCACGGGGACGATCCCGGCACCGGGCATCAGCTCGTGCGGGGTCGATCCCACCGGCGACGCGATCGGCTGCGACCGGCACGCGAGGTGCCCGAACTGACGGACGCCGGGTCGAGGGACTCAGCGACCGCTCGCGGGCAAGCGCTCGAGGCTGATGATCCGCTCGCCGAGCAGGATCTCGTGCCCGGCGAGGTCGATGATCAGCCGGTCGGGTGGGTCGGTCCGGTACGCCGCGGTCAGGGGCTGCTATTCCGAGCAGGCGCAGCGGCTTACGTCGTCGAAGAAGATCCTCCTGCCACATCTTATTTCCTGAGTTATAAGATGTGGCATCGCGCTCGATTCCATTCTCCGCGTTGCTCGTGCTCATCGTCGCATGGTTGATCCAGGCCTGATCCAGCTCCGAGACAGACTCGCCGCGCCAACGGCATGGAGGCGACAGTGAGGACGGCTGCGGCCAGCGTCACCCTGCTCTTCGCGCTCTTCGCGCTCGCTCCGCTGCGCGGGGCCGACGACGAACTCTGGGGCCCGAACCTGCTGCGGAACGGGTCGTTCGAGGAGGGCGAGGGGCTGCCGGCGGGCTGGCGCACCGGGGTGGGGGCCCGCATCGCGGGATCGGGGTCCGCGTCGATCGTGGCGCTCGATGACGACGTTCGCGCCGACGGGAAGCAGAGCCTGCGGATCGACGTCAAGGACGCCAACACGACGTTCCACGCGCTGACGTCCGAGCCGGTGAAAGTGACCGCCGGCGCCCGCTACCTGCTCTCCGCCAGGATGCGCGTCGATCGCGTCAAGGCCGTCGGCAAGCAATACACCAACTGCAACCTCTTCGTGTCGTTCCGCGACGCGCGCGGACGGGCGATCCGCATCGGCGGCTACCCGGTCGTCGGCACCGAGGCGCTCCTCGGCACGCGCGACTGGCAGCCCGTCGAGCGCCTCCTGCGCGCGCCCGCCGGAGCCGCCACCGCGGTCGTCGGCTGCTTCCTCTCGTGCTCGGGGACGGCGTGGTTCGATGCGGTGAGCTTTCGCGCGCAGGCCGCCATCCCGTGGAAGCGACAGGAGTCGGCGCGCTTCAGGTACTTCTTCGAGGCCCGCGAGACGCTGTCGCCGGCGGTCATGCGCGGCAACGACCGCAACCTCGAGCGCCTCGAGAAGCTCCTCGGCATCACGCACCCGGAGAAGATCGACTACTACAAGTACGCCTCCGGCGCGCGCAAGGGAGCGATCACCGGGAACGAGGGGAACGCTCACGTCGAGGGGTCCGAGATCCACACCATCTTCTGGAGCGACCGCCACGAGGTGGTCCACGTGCTCGCCAACCACGGGCTCGGCGAGAACACCATCGCGCTCCTCGGCGAGGGGCTCGCCGTCCACCTCTCCGGCGCCTGGCACGGACGGCCCGTGCACGTGGCCGCACGGAGACTGAGGACGAGGGAGCGCCTCCTGCCCCTCGAGGACCTGATCGAGACCGCGGACTTCCGCTCGAAGCCAGACGACGTCACGTACCCGCAGTCGGGCTCGCTCGTCGGCTTCCTGATCGAACGCCACGGCATCGAGCGCTTCAAGAGACTCTACGTGCTGCCCGAGGGCAAACCGGCCGCGACCACCTTCCCCGACCGACTGCGCGAGGTCTACGGCACGACCGTCGCCGAGCTCGAGAAGGAGTGGCTGCGGTTCCTCGGGCGGTGAGCGGGGCGGTCGGGCACGGGCACGGGAACGGGAACGGGGACGGGTACGGTTTGGCAACGTCGGGGTCCGGGTGATACGAAGCACCGGACATCGAAAGGAGGGGCCATGTGGTGTGAGCGCGGTGGTGGTGTCGTTCTCCTGTCGCTGTTGACGCTGGCGCTGTCTCTCGACGCGCCGGCGGCCGACGACGATTCGAGGCAGGGTCCGGTCATCTCCGGTCGTGTCGTCGACTCGACAGGCCGGCCGATCGCCGGGGCGAGGGTGGTGGCGTCGAGGGAGCTCGGGTCTCCGGACGACGATCTCCCCACCAGGTTGATTCAGCTGACGAACATCGAGGCGGTCGCCGGCGTCGCCATCGAAACGGTGACGGGAAGCGACGGGGCCTTCACGCTCCGCGGGGTCGAGCGCGGCCACTACGCGCTGACCGCGCTGGCGAGCGGACACGGACCCGCGACCCGGCGCTGGGTGGAACCCGCGGACGGCGTCGATCTCGCTCTGGCGCCCGGATCCCGCCTCGAGGGCTCGGTCCTCGGCGCCGATCGCGAGCCGATCGCCGGCGCGCTCGTTCGCGCGTATCCCGAGCCGGCCAGTGACGACGTCTTCGAGCGCATCGCGGTCCAGTCACGACCGCCTCTCGAGGAGGTCCGGTCGGACGCCTCGGGGCGATTCGTGCTCGAGCGCCTCGGAGCCGGTCGATTCAACCTGCTCGTCGACGCGCGCGGACACCGTCGCGGCACCTTTCGCTCCGTCGAGCTCGTCGCCGGGCCCAACTCCGAGCGCGTGCTCGAGCTCGAGCGCGGCCAGGTGATCCGGGGCGTGGTCGTCGACGCCGACGGGAAACCGGTCGCCGGGACCCGTGTGCGGGTGATCACGAAGTCGACGTCGCCCGGTCAGGCGGTGGTCATCGACTTCGACGACGGCAGCGTCGTCACCGGCGCGGACGGCGCGTTCGAGTTCACGACGCTCGATCCGGGCACGCACGCGGTCCTCGCCTGGCATGCGGACCACGCCGCCCGACACCTCCGTGCAGTCACCGCCGGCGGCGCGGCGCTGAAGGTCGTGCTGGGCCGCGGCGCGGTGATCGCGGGGCGCGTCACCGCCTCCCACGGCGGCGAGCCGATCGCGGGCTGCCGCGTCACCGTCTCCGACATCCTCGACGTCAAGCGCGAGGCCGTCACCGGGGAGGACGGCACGTACCGCGTTCTGGGCGTGACGCCCGGGCGAGGCAGGAGGCAGGTGACCGCCTCCGGCGCCGCCGGGTTCACGCGCGAGAGCCGCACGGTCCAGGTGACCGGCGCAGGCACGACGACCGGGGTCGACTTCGCGCTGGTCCGCAACGCCTCGGTCAGCGGGCGCGTCGTCAGCGCGGCCGGTGGTCCCGTCGCCGGGGCGCGCGTCACGGTCAGCGCCAGGGGGGAGAGGTTGCCGCGGGTGCTCGGCGTGGCCGTCACGGGCGAGGACGGCCGCTACACCGTCGCGGGACTCGAGGCCGGAGGCGACCGCTGGGTGTCGGCGCGCCATTCGGACTTCCTGGAGAGATCGAGCAGCGTGTTCGAACTCGAGCCGGGCGCGGTCGCGCGGCTGGACGACATCGTGCTGGCCCTCGGGGGATCGATCTCGGGAGAGGTCGTCGATGCGAGGGGGCGGGCGATCCGCGGCGCGACGGTCTCGTTCCGTGGCGCCGGGGAGACGCGCTTCAACGTGCTCAAGGGCGCACGCAGCGGTGACGGCGGGCGCTTCCGCCTCGGCGGACTGCGCGGGGGCGAGTACGACCTCCGCGTCGAGAGCGCCGGATTCCTGCCGGCGATCGTCAGCCGCGTCGCCGTCGAGGAGGACCGCGAGAGCCGCGGCGTGCGGGTCGAGCTTCGCCCCGCGGCGCGACTGACGGGCCTCGTCCGTGACGCGGACGGCAAGCCGGTCGCCGGCGCGAGAATCGCCGCGCAGCACACGGCGTCGAGCGGGCTCCGGGTGCTCGAGGCGCAGACCGATTCGAGCGGGCGTTTCGTCCTCGAGGAGCTCGAGCCGGACGGCATGGTGACGCTCGACGTCGAGCACGCCGACTTCCACGGCCACAAGGTGGACGCCGTCGCCGCCAGCGCGGGCGAGGTGAGGGTCACGCTCCGGGCGCTGCCGCGGCTCACCGGCACGGTCGTCGACGCGAGGGGGAAACCGGTGCCCTCGTTCACCGTGCTGGCGCAACTCGAGTCCGCGGAAGACCGTCGACGCGCCCGCCCACGGACCCTCGCGGGAGAGAACGGACGCTTCGACCGGGCCATCGCGCCGGGCTCCTACACCGTCTCGATCCGCGCACCGGGTCTCGCGCCGAAGACGCTGCGCGACATCGTCGTCGGACCCACCGGGCAGGTCGACGTCGGCGAGGTGAAGCTCGAGGAGGGCGGCGTCATCCGGGGTGTCGTCATCGACGGCGCCACGAAGAAGCCGCTGGTCGGCTGCTCGGTGCGTGTCCTCGGCGGACGTTCGAGGCTCAGGCCTGGCGCGGCCGGATCCGGAGCGACGGTGACCGATGGCGACGGCCGCTTCGAGCTCCGCGATCTGCGCTCCGGGAGGGTCTCCATCCAGGTGCTGCACGCGGACTACGTCCCGGCGCGCATCGGTCCGCTCGTCGTCGACGACGTCGATGAGGAGCTGCGCGTCGAGCTGGTCATCGGCAAGACCGTCAGGGGCACGGTGCTCGACGCCGCGGGCAAGCCCTGCGCCGGCGAGAACGTCTACCTGATCGGGCGCGGCGAGCTGGCGAGAGTCGCGGGCGTCAACCAGCGGACGAAGACGGATGCGAAGGGCGCGTTCGAGTTCCGGGGCCTCAAGCCGGGGGCGTACCGGATCATCGCTCACAGCTTCGACAGGAAGACGAAATCGACCCCGATCGACGTCGATATCGCCGCGGGTGATGACCCCGCGGAGGTGACGCTCCGTTTTTCCCCCGCGAAGGAGTGACTCAGTCCGCCACCTCGGTCCGGAACCACACGGTGACCGCGGAGAGGGCCGGCACCGAGACGAAGAACAGCAGCTCGACGCCGCGCAGCGCGAACGGCAGGCCGAACATCGTCACGGCGTTGAGCACGAAGCAGATGCCGCGGAAGACGCCGTACGGGCGAAAGTGGCGCTTCATCGCCAGCGTCACGAGGTTGGTCAGCCCGACGGCGGAGAGGAAGCCGAAGACGATCGCCGCCAGCTCGGCGCGCCGCTCGGCGGCCGCGTCCTGCGGCATGGCGGTCGCCAGGAAGAGCGACATCGGCACGAAGAGCGCGTTGAGCGCCAGCACGAGGCCCACCAGGAGTTTCATGGATCGGGTCGCGAGCTCCTTCCTCGACAGCGAATGCCAGTTCTGTTCCGTTGGCGGGGTTCGACCGGAGACGGTCGAGTTGCCTGACGCCCCTGCCCCGGCACGATTCTAATCAACCGCGCGACCGCCGCCCAGAGGGAAAGTCACCGCGGGCACCCGCCACGGCGCCGCTCCACCGACAAAAAGAAGCCGCCGCGAACGCACCTGCGTGCGCTCGCGGCGGCCTCGGAAGGCTCCGGCATCATCCCGCCGGAGACTGGCGCGACATCCCCGGGATCAGAGACCCGGCGTGAATGTCTCGTCGCAGAAGAGCGGGTCGGGAGTCGGATCGAATCCGGGAGACCCGGCCCCGGGCGCCGGCAGGGCGCCGCCGTCCGTGAAGAGGAAGCGAAGCGTGGTCACCGCATCGGAGATGTCGATGCGGCCGTCGTCGTTGGCGTCGTGGGCATCGGCGCAATACGAGCGCGGCATGCCGCGGAAGAGGTGCCCGAGCGTCCGGATCGGGTCGGCGATGTCGACCTGCCGATCGCCGTTGGTGTCCCCGCGCAGGAAGCTGGCGTCGTGAACGCCGATGACGATGAAGTCGGCATCCGACGGATTCTCGACCGTGGCATCGAAGGGCACGAACGCGGCGCCCCCGCCGGCCATGCCGTCGCCGCCATCGCCATCGCCATCGCCATCGCCATCGCCATTGTCACCGCCGTCACCGTTGTCGCCGTTGTCGCCGTTCTTGTCCTTCGGGCCGCGGTTGCCCGGACGGCGGATCTCGTCGATGGTCGTGGTGAGCATCACCACGCCCGCCGGGTTGACGACGTCGATGGTCGCGCCGACCAGATCCCCGACGCTCTCCGCGCCGAGCGGCAGCGAGTCGCCCCGCTTGGTGTCGACCTTGAGGAGGCCGCATCCGGGGGCATCTTTCTCGTCGTCCGCGCCGTTGCCGTTCTCGGCGCCGCCACCGTCGGTGCCATCACCGTCGGTGCCGTCACCGTCGGTGCCGTCACCGCCATCGCCCCCGTCCATCCCATCATCGCCGCCGTCACCGCCATCACCGCCATCACCATCATCACCGTCCATCCCCATGTCCGCCGGAATGGTGGTGATGTTGCCGATCACCTCGCTCTCGCCGTCGCGCGATGCGACGACGTCGAACGTCACGCCGGGGGCGAGCCCGCAGGCGCGCACGAAGATCGCCTCGCGCACCGGATTGCGCTTGAGCTGCACGTTCCCCGAGGAGTCCGGGTTGGGGTTCTCGGCGGTGGGCTCGAGCGCGTGTCTCGAGTTGACGTTGTTGCGGCCGCGTCCCTGGCTTCCCGGCGCCGGCTCCTCGTCCTGGGCCGCGGTCGAGACGGGGAACAGGGCGACGAGCGCGGCGGCCGCGAGGCCGCCGAGAATCGAAAGGCGCGTGCGTGTCATGAGACCTCCTCGATTGAGAATTGGGAGTCGTCTGAAAAAACCCGTGCCGCATCCTCTCTCCGGCGCCGGCACGGGGCGCACGGCGAGCGGGGCGGCACATCGACCTGCGGAGGGAGAGAGCAAATCCCTGACCGCCCCGCGCCGATGTCGTTAAACCAGTCGGGGTAAGGGCCGGAGAGCGACGGCCCCGGCGCCCGCCTGCCGCGGTGTAAAGCGGACCTGCAGTCGACGCGTGGGCGAGTGATGGATCGCATCACTTCTCGACCGGACGCCCGTCGAGCGCCGGGAACGGAAACGCCTCGGACGGCGTGCGCGCGCTCTCCATGACGGCGCGCATGCGAGCGAGGACCACGGGGTGAGTCGAGGCGACGTCGTTCGACTCGGAGGGGTCGGTGGCGAGGTTGAAGAGCGCGATCGTCATGTCGGGCTCGCGACGGCCCTTCTTGCCGCGGCGGGGCATCAGGCCCTGGCGCAGCCCCTTCCAGTCGCCGAGGCGCACCGCCTGCTGCCCGCCGTACGCGGGGAACTCCCAGTAGAGGTGCTCGTGCCGCTCCTGCTCGCCGCGCCCGAGGAGCGTCGGGGCGAAGCTGATGCCGTCGATCCCTGCCGGCGGCTCGATGCCGACGATCTCGCAGAGAGTCGGCAGCACATCCCAGAACGCCGACACGTGCTCGGTGACGGTCCCGGCGGGAATCTTCCCGGGCCACCTCGCGACCAGCGGCACGCGGATGCCGCCCTCGCGCAGGCTGCCCTTGCGGCCGCTGAAGATGCCCGCCGACTTGAAGAAGTCGGAGTCGGAACCGCCGAGGCGGTCGAACGTCGGCCCGTTGTCCGACGAGAAGAAGACCAGCGTGCGCTCGTCGAGGCCGAGCTCCTTGATGAGCTCCATGACGAGGCCGATGTCGCGGTCCATGTGCGTCACCATGGCCGCGTAGCCCGCGCGCGGAAACGGGTGCTTCAGGTAGCCGCGGTGCTCGTACTCCTCCTCGGGGATCTTGTCCCGGTACCACGCCAGCGACTCCTCCGGCGCCTGGATCGACAGGTGGGGGATGGCGAAGGGCATGTAGAGGAAGAACGGCCGCGAGCGGCTCTCGCGGATGAAGGCGAGCGCCTCGCGCGTGAACAGGTCCTGCGAGTACTGCTTGCCGGTGAGCTCGCGGGTGTTGCCCTCGAGCGTCTCGCGCTCCCGGTTGCGCCAGAGGTAGCGCGGATAGTGATTGTGCGCGTGACGCTGGCAGTTGTACCCGTAGAAGAGATCGAAACCCTGTCGGTTCGGGTCGCCGCTCGTCCCGAACATGCCGAGGCCCCACTTGCCGATCGCCGCGGTGGCGTATCCCCTGGTCTTCAGGAGCTCGGCGATGGTCACCTCGGCGTCGGCGAGGGGGTGCTGGCCCTCCGGCCTGACCTCGCGGTTGTTGCGGATGTAGGCGTGTCCGGTGTGCTTGCCGGTGAGGAGGACGCAGCGCGACGGCGCGCACACCGCCTGGCCGCTGTAGTGCTGGGTGAACCGGATTCCCCCGGCGGCGATGCGGTCGATGTTCGGGGTGCGGATGCGCTCCTGGCCGTAGCAGCCGAGCTCGCCCCACCCCAGGTCGTCCGCCAGGAAGAAGACGACGTTGGGGGGCTGCTCGGCCCTCGCCCCGGCGGCGAGGGCCGACAGCGTCAGGACGATAGCGCTCGCGTTGATCAAGTGGACCCCCGAGCTCAGCGTCCGGACGACGTCGCCGACTCCGCCTCCGGCGCCGGCGGAGGAGGAGATTTGAGGATGGCGACGAACCCATCGATGACGCGCTGCACCGATCGCGACGTCGTCACGGTGAGCGTGTCACCGGTGACCTCGGTCTCGAGCTCCAGAACGGAGTGCGCCTTCAGGAAGTCGCCGAGCTCGCGCGCCAGCGCGGGCGTCAGCTTGTAGTCGGCGCGGGTCAGCGTCCGGGTGCTGGTCCGCTTCCCCTCGCCCGGCGGCAAGAGGTAGCAACCGACGACACCGAGCGCGGCAACGAGTCCACAGGCCAGCAGGCCACGTCGAAAGGTACGAAAGAATCTGCTCACAGTCCTGTCACCTCCTGGAAAAGGAACGGTTGAACGAACGTCACAAGTCGACGATAGAGAAACCCAGCGCACTGCGCGTCCGCCCGAGATCCGACCGAAGCATGTATTGTACGCACTCCGGACGCGCGGAGGCAACCGGCAGGCCCCCGGAGAGCCCCGGCATCCTCGACATTTCTTGACCTGACGCCCCCGTTCTCCCCTAATGGACGCGGCTTCGGCGCGCGGGCGCCGGCCGAACGACGTCGACGCGCGGAGGCTCGCCGTGCTCCACCGAGCGCTCGTCGCCCTGCTCCTCGGCCTTTTCGCCGTGGTCCTGCCCCGACCGGGCGTCGCCGGGACGCCGTCGGGCGAGCCGCTCCGCGAGCGCATCGATGGCCTCGTCGAGGCGGCCCACGAGGGCCCCTTCGCCGTCCCCGCCGACGACGCGGAGTTCCTGCGGCGAGTGTACCTCGACCTCGCCGGCGTCATCCCTCCCGCCGACGTCGCGCGGCGATTCCTCGCCGATCCCGCTGCGGGCAAGCGCGAGGCGCTCGTGCGGCGCCTGGTCGCCGGCCCGCTCCACGCGCGGCGCATGCTCGACTTCCTCGACGAGATGCTGATGGAGCGCCGCCCCGAGAAGCACGTCAAGTCCGCGGAGTGGCGCGCCTACCTGCTCGGGCGCCTGCGCGAGGGGGTGCGCTTCCACGACCTCGCCCGCGAGCTGCTCGCCGCCGACGGCACCGACGAGCGCGTGCGGGCCGCGTCGAGGTTCTACCTCGACCGCGAGGGCGAGCTCAACGCGATCACCAGGGACATCGGGCGCATCTTCTTCGGGATGGATTTGCAATGCGCCCAGTGCCACGATCACCCGCTGATCGACGGGTACAAGCAGGCGGACTATTACGGCATCTACGCGTTCCTGACGCGCACGTCGCTGTTCACCGACAAGAAGAAGAAGGTCTTGCTCGCGGAGAAGGCCGACGGCGAGGCGACGTTCACGTCGGTGTTCGATCCGGAGAAGACGACGCATGACGCCGCGCCGCGTCTCCCGGGCGGCGAGCCGCTCGAGGAGCCCGAGCTCGAGAAGGGCAAGGAGTACGAGGTCGCGCCGGCGAAGGACGTGCGATCGGTGCCGCGTTTCAGCCGGCGGATCGCGCTGGCCGAGCGGGCGGCGAGCGGCGACAACCGCGCCTTCAACCGCAACATCGCCAACCGGCTCTGGGCGATGATGATGGGCCGCGGGCTGGTCGAGCCCGTCGACCTGATCCACCCCGACAACCCGCCGTCCCACCCCGAGCTCCTCGACCTGCTCGCCGACGAGCTCGCCGCCATGGACTTCGACACCGGCCAGTTCCTCGCCGAGATCGCGCTGACGCGGACGTACCAGCGCTCGAGCACACCGCCGCCGGTCGAGATCGCCGCGGCGAGCGACGTCCTGCGCGACGCGGCGGGTGACGCGGTCATTCACGGCGCGGGTGGCGAATCGGACGACACGCTCGACGCCGCCGTCGGGGAGGCCGGCGCTCCGGCTGACGAGACCCGCCTCGGCGAGCTCGAGCGTCGCCTCGCGGTGGCGCCGCTCAAGCCGCTCGGTCCCGAGCAGCTCGCCTGGAGCTTCATGGAGGCCCTCGGCATCGCGGGCACGCAGCGCGCCGCCGCGAGCAAGGAGCGCGCCGCCAGGAGTAACGACACGGTGTCGCTCCTCCGCGAGGACGAGACGCGCCGGCGAGCCGAGGACGCCGCGGCGATCGAGGAGGCCGTCGACGGCAAGGTCGCCGGCCACGTGGCGCCCTTCGTCAAGCTCTTCGCCTCGCTTCCCGG
>JBFFXF010000119.1:0-20668 GCA_041569895.1 Planctomycetota bacterium
CGGGCACGGGAACGGGCACGGGAACGGGCACGGGAACGGGCACGGGAACGGGCACGGGAACGGGCACGGGAACGGGCACGGGAACGGGCACGGGAACGGGCACGGGAACGGGAACGGGAACGGGGACGGGGACGGGGACGGGGACGATGCTCAGAGCACCTCTCGATTGAGCTCGAGAAACTCCTTCCGCCACCGATACCCCTCCAGCAGCCCCCTCCACCCGTACCCGAGCATCGCCAGCGCCGCCACCAGCGCCTCGAGGCTGGCGAGGCCCGCGGGCGGGTCGTCGCGGAGCTTCGAGCGGCGGGGGTAGGCGGTGCGCAGGCCGGGCGGCAGTGATCGGCGCTCGAGACGCGTGCCGTCGTCGCGGGGCCGGATGTTGGCCACCACCGAGCGGATCTTCGTCCAGGTGCCGTCGACGACGATCAGCGCGGCGCGCGGGTCGGACTCGAGCAGGCCGCGGTCGGCGGGGGCGAGCGTCGGGGCGTCGATCGCGAGCACGATACCGCCGTCGACCACCAGCGACGGGTTCGGGTAGACCGGCTCGATCGTCCGGAACTCGACGCCGTCACGTCCGCGCAGCGCCTCGACGGAGCACTTGCGCTGGTTCTCGCGGTAGTGCTGGAGGATGAGGATCGGGGGGAGGACGTCCACGACGCGCCGCGTAGCCAGCCTTGATTCTTCTCGCATGCGGCGAGAAAAACCAAGGCTAAATTCGAAAAGGCGAGGCTTTGCTGTTCCCGAATGGCTTGCATGGAGAACAGACATCGCATGGCCGCCGCAACGCTTTCCTCTTTGATCGAACCATCAGATTCGAATACTCGGGAGGGTTTGACAAACGCAGGCCATAATTGATCGCCAGGTCTGTACTTTTATGCAAGCAGTTCGCGTAGATCAAAAAGCCGCTCTTTTTCGCTTCAACCTGGGTTTTCTCGCCCACGGCGAGAAAACCCAGGTCAATTCCTCGTCGAGATGATCCGGTCGAGCTCCTCGCGGAGCCGGTCGAGCACCACGTCGTAGGGATAGCTCCCGAGGAGCTCTTCCTTGCGCTTGAGGTTGACGGTGTTCGGTCCGCACCAGAGCCCGAGGTCCGCGTCGTCGGTCTCGCCGGGCCCGTTGACGCGACACCCCATCACCGCGATGGTCACGTCGTGCTCGTTGGCGTACTGCGTGATCTCGCGCACCTGCTGGGCGAGCTCAACGAAGGCCTCGTTCTCGACGCGCGAGCAGCTCGGGCAGGAGATGATGTTGAGACCCGAGCCGAGGTCGGGCACGGAGCGGAAACGGCCGGCGTAGATGTCCTCGAGGATCTCGTGACCGGCAGTCACCTCCTCGTGCTTGCGAGCGTTCGGAAGCGTCAGCGACACCCGCACGGTGTCGCCGATGCCGTTCGAGATCAGCTGCTCGAAGGCGATGCGCGTCTTGATGACGCCGTCCGGCGGCAGTCCGGCCTCGGTGACGCCGAGGTGGAGCGGCACGTCCGGTCGCTCGGCGCTGAATCGCCGGTTAGCCTCGATCACCTTCTGCGGGTCGGAGTCCTTCAGCGAGACGACGTACCGCGTGAATCCGATGCGGTCGAGAATCTCGCAATGGTCGATGGCGCAGCGCACCATCGCCTCGATGCCATCCTCGGCGTACTTCTCCTTGTACGCCGGATCGACCGAGCCGCAATTGACGCCGACGCGCAGCGCGCAGTCGTTCTCGCCGGCCGTGTCGGCGATGAACTTCACCTTGTCGGGCACCGGCTTGGTCTTCTCGATGTGGTACAGGTGACCCGGGTTGTACCGCACCTTGTCGACGTGCGGCGCGACCTGCGTCACGAGCCGGTAGTTCTCCTGGAGATCGACGACGAGGTTGGCGTCGGTTCGCTTGCGGATCTCGGCGAGCGCGGCGGCGTCCTTCTGGTTGTCGACGGCGACGCGCACGAGCCCGGCGCCGGCGTTCTTCAACTGCTCCGTCTGCGCCACCGTCTCGTCGACGTCCTGCGTCTTGGTGGCCGTCATGCTCTGGACGGAGATCGGCGCGCCGTTGCCGACGACGATGGTTCCGATCTTCACGCTCCGGGTCCGAGCTCGCTTGAATTGCAGCGTCATGGGTGTCCGAAAAGGGCCTCGGCGCGTCGCGCGCGCCCGGTCATCGGCGGACGTCCGCCTTTCCTTATATTAAGCGAGGTATTGTAGGATCGCCCGCGAGACCGGTCAACGGGACGTGCCGGGCTATTTTGTTGACAACACCGGGAGTCGTCCCGATGGTGACCGCGTGCACCTGCGGCCGACCGCGCTTGCCCTGATGCTGCTCGCGTCCGCCTGCCAGCCCGCCAACGCGCAGGAGCCGGCGGGTGGGGCGCGGGTCGATTCGGTGCGGTTCCAGGGGGCTCCGTGGATCCCACGCCAGGGCCTCGAGCGACGCCTCGGCCTGCGCGCCGGCGACACCTTCGACCCCGAGCAGTTCGCGCGGGGCGTCGAGCGGTTGCTCGCCCACCCGCGGATCGTCTCGGTGTCGCCCCGGGTGATCCCTTCGTCCGATAACGATGTCACCCTCGAGATCGAGCTCTCCGGGCGCCTCGCGGTCCGCGACGTGATCTTCTCCGGCAACCGCTCGATCGCGGCCGAGACCCTGCGCGAGGACCTGCGCACCGTCTCGGGCGAGTTCTTCTCGCAGGTCGACGTCGACGCCGATCGCGACCTCCTCCTGCGCCGATGCCACGAGCGCGGCTTCCTCCTCGCCCGCGTCGACCGGACGGTGACCCCCGTGCCCGATGCGCCCGGCGCGGTCGACGTGACGTTCACGATCGAGGAGCAGCAGCGCGTGACCATCCGCGCCATCCGCGTCGACGGCAACGACAGCCTGCCGACGCGCCGCATCCTGAACGCGATGACGCATCGCCGCCGGATCCTCTTCGGGCTCATCTCGCGCGGGTTCTACCGGCCCGAGGACTTCGAGCAGGACCTCGAGCGCATCCGCAGGCTGTACCGCTCGCGCGGCTTCCTGGACGTCGTCGTCGGGCGCGGGGCGATGCGCTTTCTGCGCGGCCTGCGCGAGGTCGAGCTCGGCGTCGTCATCGAGGAAGGACCGCGCTACCGCATCGAGGCGATCGAGCTCGGCGGCAACAACCCCGCGCTGACGCTGGCGCTGAAGTTCCAGATCCGCTCGCGCCCCGGCAACTATTACGACGGCGTCCTGCTCGAGGAGGACCGCCGCCGTCTGCTCGATTTCTATCAGCGGCGGACGTTTCGCGTCCCGCAGATCCGCCTGACGCACTTCTTCAAGCTGTCGCCGGACGACCACCGCGTGCGCGTCTCGTTCGACATCGACGAGCGCGTCCACATGACCGCCGGCCGCGTCGAGATCCGTGGCAACCGCCGCACGCGAGAGCGCGTCATCCGGACGCAGTCGACCGTCTTCCCCGGCGATCCGATCACGGCGCTCGACGTCCAGGAGACGGAGCGTCGCGTCCGCGCCCTCGGCCTCTTCGACGAGGTCGAGGCGACGACGCGCTTCGCGGACGTGCAGCCCGGCGCGGATCCGGAGGCGGTGCGGGACGTGTCGATCGGCGTCGACGAGAAACGGTTCGTGACGCCGCTCCTGCAGGTCAGCGCTGGCGCCTCGAGCGGCGAGGGCGAGATCTTCGCCGTGGAGCTCACGAAGCCGGACTTCGATCTCTTCGACATTCCCGGCGGCGAACGCGGCTGGGACCGGCCGTTCTCCGGGGGCGGCCAGTACCTCCGCCTCGCGGTGGTGCCCGGGACGCGCGTCTCGGAGTTCTCGTTCCTCTTCGAGGAGCCGTACCTCTACAACAGCTATCACGCGCTCTCGGTGAGCGGCACGAACACCATCTACGACTGGCGCGAGTTCGACGAGGTCCACCTGACGGGCGGGGTGGGCGTGCGACGCACCTGGGACCTCGAGCGGCGCCTGTCGACGACGCTCTCCTGGCTGATCCGCGACGTCGAGGTCGACATCGACTCCGACGGCGACGTGCCGCCGGAGGTCGAGGCGTTCAAGCGACACACCTTCCTCACGTACCCCGCGCTCGAGGCGGCCTGGAGGGACGCGACCGTGGACTTCCACGGCGGCCCCGCGGGCCTCATCGCCAGGACGCGGCTCGACCTCCCGCTCGAGGCGTTCGGATCCGACACCGATTTCGTCCGCAGCGTGACCACCGTCGACGTCGCCTTTCGCGTCAACCGTACGCTGAACAGGCTGTTCGGCAGCGAGCTGCTCGAGGAGGACGACCCCGCCTACTCCCACACGCTGCGGCTCGGCGGCCGCTTCGGCTGGATGAAGGACATCGGCGGGGGCGAGACGCCGTTCTTCGATCGGTTCATGCCGGGAGGTCCGCGGAGCTTCCGGGGATTCGAGTACCGCGGCGTCGGCCCTCGCGGTCGCGACATCCCGACCGGCGGGAACGTCGAGTGGTTTGGCACCATCGAGTACTCCTTCCCGATCTTCCTGCGCGAGATCCGCGGCGTCGCGCTCTTCGACTTCGGCGACGTCGAGGAGCGCTTCTCGAAGCTCGCCGCGAACCGGATCCGCACGGCGGTCGGCGGCGGCCTGCAGTTCCGGCTGACACTCCTCGGCCAGCAGGTGCCGGTCAACCTCTACCTGGTCGAGCCGCTGCGCACCGGCCCGAGGGACCGCGAGCAGGTCTTCACCTTTACGCTCGGCTACTCGTTCTGAGTCGGACGGGGCGGCGCGGGCGGTCGGGCACGGGCACGGGCACGGGAACGGGTACGGGTACGGCTTGCAGCGCCGTCCCTGCGATCAGCGCACGCGGATGGTCACCAGCTCCTGCTGGTGCGGCGGTCCCGTGACCTCGGCGCGGTCGCCGGCGTGGAGCACGTCGACCTCGCTGCGGATGCCGAACTCGCCGGGCAGATAGATGCCGGGCTCGATCGAGAAGAGCGTCGCCGGAATGATCACCCGCATGTCGTGCGTCTCGAGGTCGTCCATGTTGGCGCCGTTGCCGTGCGTCTGCTCGTGAATCGAGTGGCCGGTGCGATGGATGAACCGGTCGCCGAAACCGGCCTCCTCGATCGTCGACCGCGCGGCTCGGTCGACCTCGAAGCCGTGGAGCTCCCGTCCCGAGCGGAAGGCCTCGTCACAGAGCGCTATGGCGGCGTCGCGCGCCCGGCGGACGACGTCGAAGACCTCGAGCATGCGATCGGGCGGCGAGTCGCCGACGTACGCGCACCACGTGATGTCGGCGTAGATCGATCCCGCGGCGCGTTCCTTCGCCCAGACGTCGAAGAGCAGGAGGTCTCCCTCGCGGACCGGCGCGGAGCCGTTCTCCGCGACCTCGAAGTGCGGGTCCGCGGCGTGCTCGTTGACGCCGACGATCGGCCCGTGGTCCGTGACCAGCCCGTTCTCCTCGAGGCGCGCGAGCGCGAAATCCATCAGCGCGCGCTCGGTGACCTCGCGATTCGCGCGGAGCTCGGACCCGACACGCTCGAAGAGCTCATCGATGAGCGCCCGCAGATGCCCGGCGGCGCGACGGTGCCCGGCGATCTGCGCCGCGTCGAGCCTCGCCTCGAAGAGCTGCACGAGGTCGGCGCTCGAGACCACCTCGACGCCGAACGACCGCACGAGCTCGACGGTGCCCGCGTCGACGCGCGACACGGTCGGCACGTGGTTCTCGGGCGAGTACTGCATGGCGACGCGGCCCGCCCCGGCGAGCGCGTCACGGAGGTGGTCGCGCAGGGTGCGCCACGAGAGGTAGACCTGCTTCTTGCCGGGCAGCGGGTCGAGCATGCCGGTCTCGATCGCGTGCACGAGCCGCGTCGGCTCGCCCCGGGCCGGCAGGTAGTAGAACCACCGCCGCGTTCCCCCGGCCGCCGGTCCGAGCCGCAGCGCGGTGAGCGCGATCGGGTCATTGCCGCGGAAGTTGGCGAAGAGCCACCCGTCGAGCCCGAGCTCGCGGAGAGCGGCCTGGATCGGTGTGATATCGAGCGCGGCCATCGGTGTGTCTCCTTCCCCAACCCGTTCCCGTACCCGTTCCCGTTCCCGTGCCCGACCGCCCGCGCGGCATGCTTCTCGGTTGTTGGCGAACCTCACTCGGCGTCGATCTGCTGAGACGACAGCGTGGCTCGGAACAACCGCGACTTCGAGGGCGACATGCCAGGAATGGTCCTGCCTTCTGCCTGCAGGTCCTGACCCGTTCCCCCGGCCCCGGCCCCGGTCCCGGTCCCGAGATGATCGGCGGCCGATGGTACCCGGTGCCGGAAATCACCTCAACCATGGCGGTCATCGTGGCGATACCCTATTCTTCAGCAGAGGGCGCGATGAACGACGATCAGCTCACGCTGGCCAGGCACCGACTCGTGCGCGAGCTCGAGGGCCACGGCATCACCGACGGGCGCGTTCTCGAGGCGATCGCCCGCGTGCCGCGCCACCGTTTCGTGCCGGCGGCGGCGGTCACGGCGGCGTACGACGACTCGAGCCTGCCGATCGGCGAGGGACAGACGATCTCGCAGCCGTTCATCGTCGCGCTGATGACCGAGCTGCTCCGCCTCACCGGCTCGGAGCGAGTGCTCGAGATCGGCACCGGCTCGGGGTACCAGACGGCGATCCTCTCGGAGCTCGCCCGCGAGGTGTACACCATCGAGCGGCTCGAGCGCCTCGCGAGCCGCGCCCGCGAGCAACTCGAGGACCTCGGGTGCTCGAACGTCCACTTCATCGTCGGCGACGGCACCTTCGGTCTCGCCGAGCACGCGCCCTACGACGGCATCATCGTCACCGCGGCGAGCCCCGGCGTGCCGGGACGACTCCTCGATCAGCTCGCCCCACGCGGCCGACTGGTGATCCCCGTCGGCGACCGCCACGACCAGGTCCTGCGTCGCGTCACCCGCCTCGACGGCCACTACCACGTCGACGACCACTGCGCCGTGCGCTTCGTCCCCCTCGTCGGCGAGCACGCCTGGCCCGAGCCCGACGCGTGAGCGAAGCCGGCTGACACCGGAGCGAGGATTTCCGCCGGAATCCCTTCCGCTGCGTGGAGCTGGGCTGTATCCTTCGACGATCGAGCGGGGGAGCAGAGACAGAGGACAGATTCGGAGTCGGTATCGGAGTCCGAGTCGGAATCGGCATCGGTCATCGGAATCGGAGTCGGTCATCGGAATCGGAATCGGAATCGGAGTCGAGCACGACTCGGGACCGGGACCGGGGCCGGGGCCGGGGCCGGGACCGGGGCCGGGAAGAGACACGCGTTGGAACGTTTCTACATCACCACAGCCATCGACTACCCCAACAGCGTCCCCCACATGGGGCACGCGTACGAGAAGGCGGTGGCGGACTTTTATGCGCGGTGGTACCGGCTGCGCGGGGCGACGACCTTCTTCCTGACCGGGCTCGATGAGCACGGTCAGAAGATCCAGGAGGCGGCGGACGCGGCGGGGGTCAGTCCGCAGGTGTTCGTCGACGAGAAGTCGGGGGCGTTCACGGCGCTCTGCGAGAGGCTCGAGGTCTCGAACGACGACTTCGTCCGCACCTCGGAGCCGCGGCACCATCGATTCGCCGTCGATATGTATCGTCGCGTCAAGGACGCCGGCGACATCTACTTCGGCCAGTACGAGGGGCAGTACTGCGTCTCCTGCGAGACGTTCTACACCGACAGCCAGCTCGTCGATGGGGCGTGTCCGATCCACGAGCGGCCGACGGAGCGGGTCACCGAGCCGTCGTACTTCTTCAGGCTCGGGAAGTACCGCGAGTGGATCCGCGACCACATCCGCGATCGCCCGGAGTTCGTGTTCCCCGACTCGCGGCGGAACGAGATCCTCGCCCGGCTCGACGATGAGGTCCGTGACCTGTCGATCTCGCGATCGACGTTCAAATGGGGGATCCCGCTTCCCGATGACCCCGACCACGTGCTCTACGTGTGGTTCGACGCGCTCTCGAACTACATCTCGGCGCTCAGGGAGCCGGTCGACCGGATGGAGCAGTTCTGGCCGGCGGACATGCACGTCATCGGCAAGGACATCATCTGGTTCCACTCGGTGATCTGGCCCTGCATGCTCCACTCGGCCGGGCTGCCGCTGCCGCGTCAGGTCTACGTCCACGGGTTCGTGCTCGACCACGAGGGGCGCAAGATGGCCAAGCACCTCGGCAATGTCGTCGATCCCCTCGACATGATCACGCGGTACGGGGCGGATGTCCTGCGCTACTATCTGCTCCGCGCCATCTCGAGCGGCCAGGACGGCAAGTTCTCCGAGGCGGAGATCGTCGAGCGTTACAACAACGAGCTCGGCAACGATCTCGGAAACCTCGTCATGCGCGTCGCCAAGCTGGTCGACGGCCGGTGCGGCGGGACGCTCGATGGGTCGGACGGCCCGCCCGCGGACCTCGACGCCGCGCCCGTCGTCGATGAGTTCGCCCGCCACGTGGACGCCCGCGAGCACCAGCGGGCCGTGGAGGCGCTGTGGGCGTTCGTCAGAAGGACGAACGCGTATCTCAACGAGCGCGCGCCGTGGAGCGAGAAGGACGACGCGCGGTGCCGCGCCGTGCTCTACAACGCGCTCGAGGCGCTGCGCGCGATCACGTACCTGCTGGCGCCGGTGATGCCGAGGACGGCCGAGGCGATCGCCGATCAGATCGGCAGCTCGCTCTCGACCGGGGCGCTGGCGCCGTTCGGGTCCGGCTCGTTTCGCGTGCGCCGCGCCGATCCGCTCTTTCCACGGATCGACACCGCGCGAGAGAGAGCGACCGCCGGCGCGGATGCCGATCGGTCGGCTCGGAAGAAGTCCGGGAAGAAGAAGGAGCGGGAGAAGAAGCCGCCGGCGCCGGCCGTCGAGCCGTTCGCCAAGCTGGACATCCGCGTCGGTTTGATCGAGGAGGTCAAGGAGCACCCCGACGCCGATGCGCTGTGGGTCCTGCGCGTCGCGCTCGGCGAGAGCGACGACGACAGGCGCACGATCTGCGCCGGACTCAGGCAGCACCTCGCCGCGAGCGAGCTCGAGGGGCGGCGCGTCGTCGTCCTCGCGAACCTGAAGCCGGCGAAGCTGCGCGGCATCGAGAGTCGCGGCATGATCCTCGCCACCGACCGCAAGGACGGCAAGGTGGTGCCCGTCGATCCTGGTGACGCGCCGCTCGGCGATCAGGCGCGCGTCGAGGGCGTCGATCCGGCCCCGAAGGCGAAGCTCTCGACGAAGGACTTCGACCGGGCGCCACTGACGATCCAGGGCGGTCAGGTGGTCTCGGAGGGCCGACCGCTGAAGACGTCAGCGGGACCGCTGACGTGCGACGCCGAGGACGGCGCCAAGGTCCGATAATTCGAGGTTTGGCCCTCGCTCCGCTCGCGCGCCACGCGCGCCCGCGACCCCAAATCCCTGCGCTCCGGGGATCAGCTTACACGACTCGCGTGCCGGAGGCCCGTGCGAGCCGCCGCCGTCAACGTTTGCGGAAGTCTTTTTGAATGGCAAAATGGTCTCGGGCGGTGTAAATTTTTTCGCCATCGTGGCGTAAGTGGTCGGGTGGATACCGGCCCCGAAGATGGGGAAGATGGAATCGATGATGGAAGGGGGATACCCGTCCCCGCATCCGCGGGGAGGTTTCTCGGTGGGACAACATTCCACGACGCGACGCATTGATCACGCCGAGGGGGAGTCAGTGATCAGGCCCGAATCGAGCCACGGACGGCTCGAGCGCGCCATCGCCGCAAGCCAGAGCCACTTGCTGAATCTCGAGACGACGGCGGACAGCCAGGATCGTCCGCTGCCGCACGGGTCGGCCTCGGAGCTCGGCTACTGGATCGGCGAGCTGGAGGCCGACACGACGCTCGAGTCCGACTATATACTTTTCCTGTACTTCCTTGACCCCGAGGCGCATCGCGAAAAGATTCGCAAGCTCGCCAACTACATTGCGTCACGGCAGCTTGCGGACGGCACGTGGAACATCTACCCCGGCGGTCCAGGCGAGATCAGCGCGTCGGTGAAGGCGTACTTCGCGCTCAAGCTCGCGGGAAGGCCGGTCTCCGATCCGCTGATGGTCCGCGCCCGCGAGGCGATCCTGGGCATGGGCGGCGCCGACCGCGTCAACAGCTACACGAAGATCTACCTGTCATTCCTCAATCAGGTCGACTGGAAGGACTGTCCGGCGATCCCGCCGGAGATCGTCCTCTTGCCGCGCTTTTTCTACTTCAACATCTACGAGATGTCGTACTGGTCGCGGGCGATCGTCATCCCGCTTTCGATCCTCTACGCGCGCCAGCCGAAGAGAGAAGTCCCGCCGGAAGCCACCATCGAGGAGATCTTCGCCGCGGGCGACGGACCGAGCGGCAACGGCGACGGGACCGGTGAGCCGCTCAGCGGAGCCGAGCACGACGTGCTCGGCTCGAACGGCGACCGCGCGGCGGAAGCTTCGGGCGAGCTCGGAAACCGGCGCAACGGCAAGGGGCTCTTCCGCCTGCGGATTCCGCGCGATCCTAATCTCTTCTCGTGGCGCAGCTTCTTCCTGCTGGTCGACCGCCTCCTGAAGATCGTCGAGAAGACCCCGATGAAGCCCTTCCGCAATCTCGCGCTCCGTCAGGCCGAGAAGTGGATGGTCGCGCGGCTCGAGGACTCCGACGGGCTCGGCGCGATCTTTCCGGCGATGGTCAACTCGGTGATGGCGCTCAAGAGCCTCGGCTACGAGGACAGTCACCCGAAGGTGGCCGAGGGGATCGAGAAGCTGCGCGAGCTCGAGATCGAGGAGGGCGACGCCATCCGCCTGCAGCCGTGTCTGTCGCCGATCTGGGACACCGCGCTGGCGATGAACGCCCTTGAGGAGTCGGGAGTCGCCGCCGACCACCCCGCGATGCTGCGCGGCGCGCGGTGGCTCGTGTCGAAGGAGGCCCGGCGCTCCGGCGACTGGCAGGTGCGCAAGCCGAACATCGAGGCCAGCGGGTGGTACTTCCAGTTCAAGAACGAGTTCTATCCCGACGTTGACGACACGGCGGCCGTGCTGATGGCGCTCGAGCGCGCCGACCTCGACAAGGTCGCTGGCGGTCCCGAGTCGCTGAAGCGCGGCGTCGACTGGATGCTCAGCCTGCAGTGCTCCAACGGCGGCTGGGCCGCGTTCGACGTCGACGTCGACCACGAGGTGCTGACGAAAGTGCCCTTCGCCGATCACAACGCGATGCTCGATCCCGCCTGCGCCGACATCACGGGACGCGTCCTCGAGATGCTCGGCCGCTTCCCGGACCTTCGCCGGCAGCGGCGCGTGCGCTCGGCGATCGCGAAGGCGGTGGAGTTCATGGTAGGCGAGCAGGACGAGAGCGGCGCCTGGTACGGACGCTGGGGCGTGAACTACATCTACGGCACGTGCCACGCGCTCAAGGGTCTCGCCAGCGTCGGCGTCGACCTCCGCTCGTCGACGATCCGCCGCGCCGTCGAGTGGCTCGAGGGCTGCCAGAACGACGACGGCGGCTGGGGCGAGAGCTGTCACTCCTACGCCGACCCCTCGACGAAGGGACAGGGCACGAGCACGGCGTCGCAGACGTCGTGGGCGGTGCTCGGCCTGATCGCGGCGGGCGAGGCGCGGAGCCGCGCCGTCAGTCGCGGCATCCGGTACCTGCTCGACCGCCAGAACCCCGACGGGACATGGGATGAGGACGCCTATACGGGAACCGGCTTCCCGTGCGTCTTCTATCTCAAGTACCACCTCTACAGCCAGTACTTCCCCCTCTTCGCCCTCGGGGCGTACCGCCGGGCGCTCCGCGAGCCGGAGGTCGAGGAGGCCGACCGCGAGGCGGCCGAGCTCACCGCCCGCGTCGAGTGACCCGCCGCGATGGGTGGACCATCGCCTGACACACCGTCTGAAACACCGTCTGAAACAGCGCCCGGACGGTCGCCTGGACCATCCCCCGAGCGGGCGCCGATCGGCATCGTCGTTGCGCTGACGGACGAGCTACGCGCCGTGCGGTCGATCCTGTCGAAACCCCACCGGGAGACCATGGACCGCGTGCCGGCGCTCCACGGCGAGATCGGCGACACGCCCGTCTTCGTCGCGCGCACCGGAGTCGGCGCCCCTGCGGCGCGCTCGGCCACGCTGGCGTTGCTCGCTCGCCTCGAGCCCGCCGCGCTCATCGCCACCGGTTTCGCGGGCGCCACCGATCCGGACCTGTCCGCCGGCGATGTCCTCGTCGCCGAGCGCGTGCTCGACCTGCCGGGACCCGGGGGCTCGACGCCGCCCCGCACGATCGACTCGAGCCCCGAGCTCCTCGCCGCGGCGCGCACCGCCGCCGGCGATGACGACCGCGTCCGCTTCGGCACGCTCGCCTCCACCAGTCGGGTGGTCACCTCCGCCGAGGCGAAGCGCCGCCTGCACGACGAGCACGGCGTCGACGCTGTCGACATGGAGTCGCTCGGCATCGCGCGCGCGGCGAACGTCCACGACGTGCCGCTCCTCTGCGTCCGCGCGGTGGTCGACGACGCCGCGACCGATCTGCCGGTCGACATCGACCGCTACGTCACCGCCGACGGCCGCCCCCGCCCGCTGATGGTCCTCTGGTCGGTCATCGTCAGACCACGCCGCGCCCGCACCATCGCCGACCTCGCCCGCAACGCGCGCGAGGCGGGGGAGCAGCTGGCGCGGTATCTCGAGCGATTGGTGCCGGCGATCGGGCGGGAGTGAACTCGTTCTCGGACCCGTACCCGGACCCGGTCCCGGTCCCGGTCCCGAGAGCTGTGGGAGTCGAGCCCGATGGCCGCCGTCGGGACCGGGACGATCGGAGTCGGCCACCGAGACCCGGATTCTCCTGCTCGTCCTCGTCCTCGTCCTCGTCCTCGATGAGCCGGAGACAGAGATCAGAGATCAGAAACCGGAGTGCCGATACCGACTCCGACTCCGACCCCGACTCCGATTCCGATCACCGATTCCGAGTCCGAGTTCCGAATCCGAGTTCCGAGTCCGATGCCGAGTCGGAGCGAGCTCGCGGTGCGACTCCCCCACAATCTGCGTCATCTGTGCAATCTGCGTAATCTGCGTTCCCGTCCTCGCCGTCTGCCGGCGGCGCTTCCAGGCTGTGGGATGCGCCGTTTCTCTTTTCCTGCCTTCCTCCCTTCCTGCCTTCCTTGCCGTGGTCTGCCGTCAGAGTCTCGCGGGTGCAGTCGAGCAGCCTTTCGGGCACGGGCACGGGCACGGGACCCGTTACCGCGCCTCCGGCTCCGGTGGCTGCGTCGGCGGCTCGAGCCACAGTCCGCGCATCTCGCTGCCGATGCGTGCTGCCAGGGCGCGGAGGTCGTCGGTGGTGGTGGCGCGTTCGAGCTCCGGGCGGTAGCGCTGCGCGAGGCGGTGGAGCTCGATGCAGTCGACGGCGTTTCGGCGGGCCGAGCGGGAGAAGCGCAGCACGAAGAACAGCTCGATCGCCGCGACGATCCATGCGATGAGAGCGTACTGCGGCAGGCCGAGTGCGGTCACCAGCGCGGCGACGCCGACGAGCGCCGAGACCATGGTGCCGAGCCGCAGTGCGATGCTCCGCGAGTAGGCCTCGGTGGCGAGCTCGTCGCTGCGCTTCTCGACCGTCTCGATGGCGCGATCGAGTCGCACGCGGATCGAATCGAAGTCGAACGCCTCGTTGGGCGGGAAGTCGACGGGGTCGCCGAGCATGCGCTCGAGCTCCGGTATGAACAGACGCTCGCGGAGTGACGGCGATTCGAGCTCGGGCACGGTCTCGTCGAGCGACGGCTCCTCTCCGGGATGCTCTTCCGGCGGCGCGTCGCGCGACTCGTCGGACTGCTCGCCGGCCCCGGACTCCGGGTTCAACTCCCGGCCTCCCCCGCGAAGTGCTCGCGGATCAGCTCGCGGGCGCGGGCGATCCACTCGCGGTGGAGCTCGCTGTCGTCGGGCGGCAGCGGGCTCGCGAGGACACGCTCCAGCCGCTGGCGCGCCTCGTCGAGCCGCTCGTCGGCGAGCAGCACCTCGGCGTACGCGAGCTGGTTGCCGCCGTACGCCGGGGCGATCTCGCACGCGCGCCGCAGGTTGTCCATGGCGTCATCGATGGTGCCGATGGCGACGAGCGGATTGTTCATGGTGTTGAAGCAGAGGATGCCGAGGAAGCGGCGTCCGCCGGCGTGCTCGTAGGCCTCGTCGAGCTCGATGACGCGGCGAGCCCGCTCGGCCATCAGCGGCACGCGCCGCACGCCCCGCCCCTCGAGCCGACTGAGGAGCCCGAGGTTGAGGGCGTGAAAGTAGTGCGCCTCGGGCCGGGCGGGCGTGCGCTCGACGGCCGCAGCGCCGAGGTGCGCGCCCGTGAGCGCGTATTCGCGCCGTCGCTCCTCGTCGGGGTGGTGACCGGCCAGCCAGTACGCGCACCGCGCCGCGCGCCAGAGAGCGGCCCAGTCGTTCTTCGGCGACGCCGACTCGAGGCAGATGTCGAGCGCACGCTGCACGCGGTCCACCGTGCGCGGCTCGGCCCAGAGCTCATCGGCGGCGGCGATCCGCTCCTCGAGCTCGGCGGCGGCGAGCGAGCTCTCGCGGACGATGGCGCCCTCGTCGATGGCGGGATCGTGGAAGAGCGAGCATCCGCTCGCGAAGGTGAGCATCACGGCGACCGCCGGAAGGCACGCCCGCGCTCGATCCGGACCGCTTCCTGCAGAGGCTGGCACGATTGGAATCGAACAGAACACTCAGCTCCCCGGCGTCTCTTCGGATGTTCCCGATGCTCCTCGCGCACCGGCGCTGTCGCGTGCGCCGTGCGCGCCGCGCTCGTAGCGGGCCTCGAGCGACTCGAGCCGCGCGGTGTCGAGCGGCGCGAAGCCGGAGATCCCCATGGTCTCGAGGATCTCGCGACCCTTCTCGGTCTTCTCGAGCGCGGCGAGCGCCCGGGCCAGGTCCGCGGCGAGCTTCTCGCGCCGCGCCGGCTTGCCGATGGTCACCACGACAGCGGTCGGAAAGGCCGGCGTCGTGTGGATCACGCTGAGCTCCCTGGCCGAGCGCAGGCGCTTCATCCCGCGGTACTCGCGGTGGCTGAGAATGACGGCGTCCTTGCGGTCCCGCGTCACGTCCCGGATGCCCTTCGAGAAGTACTTCACCGGCTCCAGTTTCCAGGTCGCGAAGGTGGGCGTCACCGGCTTGCCGTCGGCGCCGGCCATCAGGAGGCGCCGCACCAGCCTGTCCTCCACCAGCGGCGTCCCGGTGACCGTCTTCCCGGCGAGATCGGCGAGATCGGTGTAACGGCCGGACTTGACGGCGATGTGGAACGGCTCGTCGGGGCGGCTCGAGAGCACCGGCTCGAGGCCGAGCGCGTCCGCGTGCTCGAGGTAGAAGGCGAGACTGACGATGCCGAGCGTCGGCCGATCGCGCCGGATCGCCTCGAGGGCGCCCTTCTCGGTGTTGTGATACTCGCCGGCGGCGATCGACGGTCCGCCGTGCTCGCCGACGAACTTCACCAGTCCGGCGACGAACTCGCGCGCCTCCTCGGTCGAGCCGGGGTAGCCCGGCTGCACGATCACCAGGCGCTCCGACCCGGCGAGCAGCGGCGCCCCCACCGCGACGGCGAGCAACGCGGCGAGCGCCGGCGTTCGGCGACGGCGGGGCCTACTCCCTGTCCGCATGCCAGCGCCTCCCTTCCACGAGCTTGAGGATCGCCGGCAGCACCAGGGTCGACGACACGAGGCTCGCCGCCGAGCCGAGCACCATCATCATGCCGAGGCTCGCGAGCCCGCGGTGGTGCGCCAGGAGCAGCATGCCGAAGCCGACGAGCGTGTTCAGGTAGGAGAGCGTCACGGCGGTCCCCGTGCTGCGAGTCGCGACGCGCGCGGAGCGGTCCTCGCGGAAGCGGTGGATGATGTGCACGCCGCCGTTGATCCCCTCACCGATCAGGATCGGGATCGAGAAGAAGTTCGCGAGGTTGAACGATATTCCGAGAACGGGCATCACCTCGGCCACCCAGCAGAGCGCGAGCAGCACCGGCACCATCGCCAGCACCGTGAAGAGGATACTCCGAAAGTCGAGCAGAATCAGCAGGAAGACGGCGACGAGCGAGTACAGCGCCGCGATGACGAAGCCGCGGCGCATCAGCCGGGTCGACTCGTAGACCTGGACGGGCACGCCGGTGACCTCCTCATCCACCTCGCGGATCGCGTGAATGAACTCGGCCATGTTCTCTCCCTTCCAGATGTCCTTCTTCGGATAGGCGAGAACCAGGTATTTGCCCGACTTCGAGATCACCCGCTGCTTGATGATCGGGTCGAGGTCCTCGACCGACACCGGCACGGGGTCGAGGAGCGGCGTCAGCGCCCGGTGGGCGCTCTCGAGCTGGCGGCCCCAGGCGACCTGGAACGCGATCAGCCGCTCGCGCGCGAGCTCCGGGCTGTCGTCGATCTTCTCGATCAGCCGATCGAGACGGTCGGTGAGGTCCTCGAGCGTCCGCGCTCCCTTGCCGTCGACCCGCAGCGTGCCGCTCAGGTAGGACTCGAGGCGCGACAGGAGCCGCTCGAGGGCATCCCGGAGCCGATCGAGGTCGAGGGTGTCGAGCCGCCGCGTGAGCTCGGCGAATGGCGCGCCGTCCCCATCGATGCCGGCCCCGAGCCGGCTGGCCAGCCGCCGCACGAGCTCGATCTTGGTCATCTGGTCGTCGGGCACGTAGTCGAGGAGGCTCTCCACCTTGCCGATCACGTTCTCGTACCTCTCGTCCGTGAGCTCTTCCGTGAGACGGCGGACATCGTCGATCGATTCAACGACGTAGGCGGCGAACCAGGTCTTGATTCCGGGGCTCTGGAGGATCAGCTTCTCGTACTGCACGGAGGGCAATCCGACCGCCTGCAGCTCGAGCAGGTTGGCGTCGAAGCGGACACCGCGGAGAAACGGCAAACCGACGAGCACCGAGATCACGAAGGCCGGCAGCGTCCACGCGGGCCGGCTCGCGAGCACGCCGAGGAAACCGAGCCGCACGGGCGGCCGGATGACACTGTGCGATCGCCGGCGCTCGGTGACCGCGATGAGCGCCGGCAGCAGCGTGTTCATCGCGATCATGCAGAGCAGTAGGCCCGTGCCGGCGATGAAACCGAGCTCGGCGAGGCCGCGGAAATCGATGAAGAGCGTGGTGTAGAACGCCGCGGCCGTCGTCGTCGCGCCGGTGACGTTGCCCTTCCCCGCCGTCAACAGCGCGTTCCGGATGGCGCCGTCGACGCTCCCGGTGGCGAGCAGCTCCTCCTGGTAGCGCGCGATGACGTGGATCCCGAACTCCATCCCCATGGCGACGAGCATCACGGCGAAGACCATGGTGAGCAGGTTGAGGTGCCCCACCGTGACGGTGACGACGCCGAAGGTGATGCAGACGCCGACGACCAGCGTCAGCGCGGCGAGCGTCGGCCGCCGAATCTCGCGGAAGAAGACCATGAAGAGCGCCAGCACGCCGAGGACGGCGAGCACCGACGCGCGCACCATGTCGCGGTTGGTGGTCTCCATCTCGTCGGCCTGGAGGACGGGACGTCCAGTCAGGCCGATCCTCTCGACGCGATCGGGAAACCGCGCGCGGACGCGATCGAGCGCCGCGAGGATGGCCCGCTTCGGCTCGCGGATCACCTCGAGCTTGGTGAAGTCCTTGAACGGCAGGATGCGGACGAGGATGAGGTCGCCGGTATAGAGATAGCCCTCGCTGCAGACTCGGTTGATGAGTTCGCTGGCGTCGATCCCCTCGCGCTCGCCGAGCCGCGTCAGCGGATCGGCCGGCTGCCGCGCGCGGTTCGAGCAGAACGAATCGAGATCGGGCAGCTTGACGGGACGGCCCTCGACGGCGCGCTCGAGCTCCGTGAGGAAGCCCCCGAGACCGGCGAGCCCGAGCTCGGCGAGCTCCTCGTTCTCGCGCGCGGCGCGGGCGTCGAGCCTGTCGACGACCAGCTCGCAGAACGACGGCAGGCCGTCGATCGAGAGGAACTCCCGGACGGCCTCCTCGTTCTCCGACAGGAGCGACGAGAGCCGCTCGAGGAGCGCGCGCGGGACGTAGATCAGCGCGCTGCGCGGATCCGTCTCGACCTTGTGGAAGACGCCGCTGACGTGCTCCGGCAGCGCCTGCATCTCCTCGGCGACGGCCTCGGCGATCGCCTTCGCTCGCCGCAGGTCCCGCACCTCGATGACGACGTAGAGGTACTCGAGGTCGCCGAACTCCTCGCGGAACTTCAGAAAGCGCCGGTTGTACTCGAGGTCGTTCGAGACCAGCGCGTTCTGGTTCGTCTGGAACTCGAGCAGCATCACCGCCGCCGCCACCGAGGCGACGGCGAGCACCGTGTAGCCGGCGATGACCTTCCACGGATGCCGCAGGAGGACGTCCGCCGTCACTCCCAGCATCCTCTCGAAGAAGTCGTTACGAAGCCGCATCGTAGGTCAGCAAGCCCTCGCGAAGCCGCTCGACGACGTCCTCGCGCGGCGCCCTGCGCGTGTAGCCGTTGTCGTAGAACCAGAGCGCTGCGCGCTCGAGAGCGCGGCGCGCGGGTCCGGGCTCGTACCCGAGATCACGCCGCGCCCGCGAAGTGTCGAAGTACATCCGCTTCGAGCTCATCGAGAGCGCCTCCCACGGCACCAGCGGCGGACGCCGCGTGAACCGCGCCGCGATCTCGGTGACGAGGGAGACCGGCAGGAGCGCGGAGGTCGGCAGCCGCACGCCGGGCGCGGGCACGCCGGTGCTCGCCGAGAGCGCCTGGAAGATCTCGAGAAGCGACATGTTCTCGGAACCGAGGATGTAGCTCTCGCCGACCTCGCCGCGCTCAGCGGCGAGCAGGTGACCGCGAGCGACGTCCTCGACGTCGACGATGTTGAGCCCCGTGTCGGTGTATGCCCTCGCCCGTCCGTCGAGGAAGTGGACGATCATCCTCCCCGTCGGCGTCGGCTTGATGTCGCATGTCCCGACGGGCGCGCTCGGATGGACGATGACGACCGGAGCGCCCTCGCGCGCGAGCCGGCGCGCCTCGTTCTCGGCAAGCCACTTCGAGCGCTTGTAGTGCCCCCTGACGGTGTCGAGATCCGCGATGCGCGTCTCGTCGCCCGGCCGGCCGTCGTCGGGGAGGTGGAGCGTGCCGACGGTGCTCGTGTAGACGAGACGCTCCACCCCGGCCCTCCGCGCCGCCTCGAGGACGTTCCGGGTCCCCTCGACGTTGTCGCGATAGATCTGTCGCGGCCGCGGATTCCACAGCGAGTATCGCGCGGCGACGTGATAGAGGGCGTCACAGCCGCGCAGGCCGCGCTCGAGCGAGGGGACGTCGAGCAGGTCGCCGGGGTGGCGCTGGACGCGACCGCCGGCCTCCTGGACGCCCTGCTCGAGCGAATCGAGATTGCGAGGGTCCGACTTGTCGCGCGCGAGAAGCCGGACGCTCCAGCCGTCACGAATTAACTCGCGGGCGACCGCGCATCCGACGAAGCCGGTCGCGCCCGTGACGAACGCGGTGGGCATCTCTCCGATAACTCCCCCGGGCGGCCCGCGGGCCGGCCGATCAGACCTCGGGGCGCCCAAAAATGGCGCCTCAAAACGCGCTTCACGGCGGCGGCCCACCTCTTTCCCGCCCGGCGCGCTTGCGCCGGAAAACTTCCCTTTCTATCATAAGTTGTCGGGATTTTACCGAAAAAATCCAGCAGACCGAAAGGACATCGGCGCGGCGGCGTCGGACCTTCACAGTCATGGCCGAGACCGAGTTTTCCACCATAGGCGAGGCGATCGAGGCGATCGCCGAGGGCCGCCTCGTCATCGTCGTCGACGATGAGGACCGCGAGAACGAGGGCGACTTCATCGGCGCCGCCGAGCGGGTGACGCCGGAAATCGTCGAGTTCATGATCACCCACGGTCGCGGCCTCTTCTGCGCCGCGATACTCCCCGAGACCGCGGCCCGGCTGCGGTTGCACCCGGCGGCGGAGACCAATACCGCGCTCCTGCAGACGGCGTTCACGGTCTCGATCGACGCCCGGTCGTGCCGGACCGGGATCTCGGCCCGCGAGCGTGCCGAGACCGTGCATGCGCTGGTCAACCCGCGCACCACGCCGACCGACCTCGCGCGTCCGGGACACGTCTTCCCGATCGTCGCCCAGGACGGCGGGGTCCTGCGACGCGCGGGACACACCGAGGCGTCGGTCGACCTCGCCCGCATGGCCGGGTTGACTCCCGCCGGCGTGCTCTGCGAGATCCTCGACGGCGTCGACATGGCCCGCCGGGACAAGCTGATCGAGATTTCGCGGCGCTTCGAGCTGCCGATCATCACCATCGAGGACCTCATCCGGCACCGCCGCAGCACCGAACGCCTGGTGGCGCGCGGACCGGTGGCGCGATTCCCGACTCGTTACGGCGACTTCAAGCTCATCCCGTACGAGGTCAAGTACGAGACACAGGAGCCGTTCGCGCTCGTCATGGGCGAGCTGTCGAAGCCGCACGCCCCGCTGGTGCGCATGCACTCGTCCTGCTTCACCGGCGACGTTCTCGAATCGCTGCGCTGCGAGTGCGGCGACCAGCTCGACATGGCGCTCAAGATGATCGCCGCCGAGGGAACCGGCGCCCTCGTCTACCTGCCGCAGGAGGGGCGCGGCATCGGGCTGATCAACAAGATCAAGGCCTACGCGCTGCAGGATGAGGGGCTCGACACCGTCGAGGCGAACGTCGCGCTCGGGTACAAGGCGGACATGCGCGACTACGGAATCGGCATCCAGATCCTCAAGGATCTCGGTTTGCGACGCGTGCGTCTGCTGACCAACAACCCGAAGAAGATCGACGCGTTCA
>JBFFXF010000120.1:0-20591 GCA_041569895.1 Planctomycetota bacterium
ACCGATTCCGATTCCGATACCGACTCCGATACCGACTCCGATACGGATACCGATGCAGATGCCGACTCCGATTCGGATACCGACTCCGATACCGATACCGACTCCGACTCCGATTCCGATACCGAGGACGAGACTGGGGGCGGGGGAGACGCCTTGCAGCGGTTTGTTGCCGCGATGAATCGCGCGGCGCGGGAGCTCGGGCTGGAGTCGACGCGATATCGGAATCCTCATGGGCTCACCGCGGAGGGGCACGATTCGAGCGCTCGCGATCTCGTGCGGCTCGCGTCGGCGGCGCTGCGGAGTGAGCTCTTCCGGCGTTACGTCGACACGCGCCAGCGCGGCTGCCGGGTGGTCGGCCCGGGCGGTTACCTGCGGAACGTCGTCTGGAAGAACACCAACCGACTGCTCGCCATCGAGGGCTACGGCGGCGTCAAGACCGGCACCACCAAGGCCGCGGGCGCATGCCTCGTCTCGATCGGCGAGCGCGACGGGCGCGAGCTCATCGTCGCCGTCCTCGGCAGCTCATCGTCGTGGGCGCGGTATATCGACACCCGCAATCTCTTCCGCTGGGCGTGGAGGGAGGGGATCGGTCGCTGACGGCTTTCGTCCCCGTTCCCGTTCCCGGTCCCGTTCCCGTTCCCGTTCCCGTGCCCGTTCCCGTTCCCATGCTCGGCCTCGTCCTCGGAGGCTCTGCTCGCCGATACCGATGACCGACTCCGATTCCGACTCCGATACCGATGACCGACACCGATTCCGACACCGATTCCGATTCCGACTCCGAGTGGATCGTTTTACTCGATCCGGGCCAGCTCCTCGTCCGTCGGGGCGTTGTGGACGGGGTCCTCGTGCTCGAAGTGCTTTGACCAGAGCCGGTGACGCCAGAAGTCCGCGAATTCCTGCGCCTTCGTTTCACTCGCGAATCGTCGGTTCGGGTTCTTCGCCTTCGGGATGATGACCTGGAGGTGTCCGATCTCGTGGAGGAACACGTCGTAGAGCAGGAATCGCCGGATCGCCAGCTTCGGCCATTGCGCTCCCCGGAGCGCGCCGAACTGACGCGGCGATTGTCCTCGCACGAGGAAGGGCGTGAAGCTGAGCCGCGGTGGAAGGGCGCACAGCGCGATCTCGCGGCGACCCCGCTTCGTCGTGTAGCCGAGACGGCGGTTGCCTCGCGCGCGGTCGTTGAAGTGGACTGCGCGCAGTCGAGCGTACACCGACGCCGGGAGACGTGAGAGGACGACCTCGAGGTCCTCGGCGCTGACGTGGTGGACCCGGTCGCCGTTCGGCGGCGAGGACGAGAATCTGACCTCTCGCGTCAACCGCTGGCTGCTTCGAGCGCGGGCTCGGTCCTGTGGGGCGACTGTCTGGAGCATGGGTGATGAGACGAAGTTGCCCCGGGGGGAGTTGACAGGCGGTGGGAGCTTTCCGCTCGCGCTTCTTCTCGTGCTCGTCCTCGTCCTCGAAGGCGATCGATGCGGGTCCGATGACCGATGTCGAGTCCGACTCCGATTCCGATTCCGATTCCGACACCGATACCGATACCGATGGCCGATACCGATACCGACTCCGATGACCGATACCGATACCGACTCCGACTCGATGCGTGGGGTTTCCTGTGCGGCGCGAGCGAGGTTCGCCGAGAAAGGTCCTTGACGTCGACCGCCTCTGTGTCCTCTGTGCCGCGGCGCTGCGCCAGCTCGCGCCGCGCCTCTGTGGTTAAATCCGCTGAGCGCTGGCGTTTCTGGGAGATATGTCGGAACTCCACGGGGACTCTCGACTGCGTGGAGCTTGGTGAGCCTCGCTTGAGCTGTCGAGCGAACCTTCCTTGCTTCATCGTCTTCCTGCGTTCCTCCTGGATGCGTCGCAGAGTCTCGCCGCCGAAGTCGAGCGGCCTTTCGGTTTTTTTGCAACGTTGGGGTCCGACTCCGATCCCGACACCGACCCATTCTCGATCTGCGTAATCTGCGTAATCTGCGGACCGTCTACCCCTACTCTGCGCAATCCTCACCTCCACTCCAACCCCCCGGGCAGCTCCGTCGCCGAAAACTCGGCGTGGACCACCCGTCGTCCCGACGGCGCGGTCGCCGGCAGGGAGCGGTGCAGGAGGAGGGGTTTCATCAGCAGGACGTCGCCGGGGTCCGCGGCGCAGAGCGTCGGGTCGATCGTGGTGGCACGTGATCGGATCGCCTCGGCGGTGAGGACGCCGTCGCGGTGGCTGCCCGAGAGGACCTCGAGCGCGCCGGTGGTCGGGTCGCTCCGGTCGAGATGGATCCGCAGGGTCACCATGCGCTCGAGGACGCTCGCCGGCGCCTGCGCGTGGGGCACTCCGGCCTTCACCGACCAGCCGGTGAACCCCGGCGTCTCACGGCGTTCCCGGACCGCCACGGTGCAGTCCTGGTGCCAGGGGACCTTCCAGTTCGCATCGTCGGTCTTGTGAAAGAGGATGACCCGCACGGCACGAGGCGCGCCGCCGAGCGCGAGCGCCGCCAGGTCGCGAAACGGCGGCCCCTCGAGAAGAGCGCACAACCCAGGGTGCTCGTCGAGAAAAACGCGAATCCCGGCCCGCACCTCGCGCCCGCCCGCGCCCTCGGTACAAAGCCCTTCGCAAACGTCCCGCAGCTCTCCGAGAAGCGACCCCCCAACCGCCCCACAAACGAGCGCAAACCCGTCGGCCTCGAGCCGTCGGTATCGGTCATCGGTCGCGGAATCGGTCATCGGACTCGGTATCGGAGTCGGTGTCGGACTCGGTATCGGTCATCGGAGTCGGAATCGGAGTCGGTGTCGGTATCGGTGTCCGAATCGGTATCGACCGCGAATTTCGATTCTACCCCCCGCCTCACCGATCTCCCCGTCCGAGTCCTCGAGCCCGGGCACGGGAACGGGTACGGGTACGGGAACGGGTACGGAAGTGATTTCCGCGGGCGCTCAATGCACCCCCGAAAACGGATTCTCCCCCGGCGCCAGGCCCGTGATCGGCGAGGTGTCGGCCCGGAGGGCGAAGAGGCGCTTTCCCGCGCTGCCCGTGTCGCGGACGGCGAAGAGGTCGTGCTGGCGGGTGAGGTAGTAGCGGTAGACCGGGCGCGACGGCGATGCGCCAGTGGCGTCCGCCGAGCGTTCCATCCACGCGATGCGCTCCCGCGCCGACCAGCCGAGGATCGTCGAGGTCAGGCGCGAGGCGCGCGTGCGGTCTCGTTCCCGGAGCGCGAGGAGCTCCGCGTGCGACGGGGCGCTGTCGTCGGGGAGCGCGGTCGGCAGCGACTCGCCGTCGTCGGCGAAGCGGAACTGGCCGGCGAGGTGGTCCTCGTCGCCGCAGTAGATCGAGAGGTACTTCGGGAACCCGCGCGGCTCGGGGACGTCCTCGAACGGGACGAGGTCGTCCACCTCGCCCGCCGCGAACAGGACCCGCCGCCCGAGATCGGCCTGCAGGTAGAAGAAGTCCGACAGCAGTCGGGCGCGGAAGTCGCAGATGTCGACCTCGAAGCCGACCAGCGCCTCGCGCATGACGTGGAGCAGGCACGCGCCCTTCGACACCGCCTGCTTGGCGTTCTTCTCGTCGAAGTCGATGCGCGACGGCGCGATGCCGAGACCGCCATCGGCCGGCGGTCGCGAGAGCAGCCACCGCACCATCGGGATGCGCCCCGACTGGCCCGAGAGCACGACGCGATCGACGCGGCCGTCGCCGGTGAGCTGCCGCGCCTTGAAGAGCGCGCGCTCCATCGCCGGCGAGATCGCCTCGAGCAGCTCGCCGGCGCTCACCGAGATCACCTCCGATGACGCCGGCTCCGCCGCCCAGGGCACGGCGCGCAGGACGCGCTCGTCCGGGGCCGTGTCGAGCGGCACGCCCTCGCGCAGGCCGACGAGGTCCTCGGCGCCGGGGAACCTCCGGTCGCCGAGCTCGTGCTCGATGCGCGCGACGAGCCGCAGCTTGAGCTCCTCGGCGCGCCGCCAGAGCCAGTCGAAGTTGCGGCGCGCGTCGAGCCGGATCGGCTCGCCCTCCGAGCGCTGGTAACGCGTCGGGAAGAGACGATCGACGGCGTCGTCGAGCGACTCGTCGAGGTCACCGGCGATGCCGGCGGCGAAGGTGTCCCAGCTCTCGCGCACGCGGGCGAGGGCCGCGTCGCCGGCGCTGTCGCCGCCGTTCGATCCGCCGCTCCAGAGCGCGCCCGATCCGCGGCTCGCCTCGAGGGAGCCGCGGTGGCTCGGTCCGTCGGGTAGCAGGAAGCGCTCTGGCGCGTGGCGGCCACGCAGGGCCGGCGCGCAGACGGCCGGTCTCGGGGGAGCCGGTGGCTCGTCCTCGCGGTCGTCTCGACGACCGATCGCCGCCTCGAGCAGCCGCGCCGGATCGGCGATCGCCATGGCGATCCGTCGCTTCAGCATCCTGAAGATCGCCAGCGTCACGCGGTCGCCGCCGTACTCGAGCGAGTCCGAGCCGTCGAGCGCCAGGCGCAGCCGGATCAGACGCGGGAAGATGCGCAGCTCGGCCTCGAGCAGGGCCAGGTCGATGGTCCCGCCGCCGAAATCGAACGACAGCAGTCTGAGCGTGTACGCCGAGCCCTTCTCGCCGTCCTCCTCGACCTCGCGCTCGGTCTCGACCAGGTCCTGGATCAGCCGATCTCGCGCGTCGCGCTCGCGCACCGCGTTGTAGACGTGGAAGAGCCCTGCCGCGCTCGCCTCGTCGACCGACATGTCGATGTCGTTCTCGTCGAGGCCGACCCGTCTGAAGACCTCCTTCCAGCGACTCACCTGACGGTAGCTCCACGTCGGCGGGAACGTCACGCACACCTTGCGCAGGAGCGATCGCACGTGCGGATGCCGCTGCGCGCGCTCGCGCACGTCGCGGGCGAGCGCCTCGAGCACGTCGAGCGGATCGACGAAACCGCCGGCGCCGTGCTCGTCGGCGATCAGCATGCGCGGGCTGCCGAGGAGCCTCTTGGTGCCGACCTGGAGACTCAGCGGGGCGCGCAGATCGCGGTGCCGATAGGCGCGGATCGCGTCGCCGCCGACGAGACAGCCGCCGTCGGCGCAACGCACGAACTTCAGCGCGTCGCGGATGTAGACGGCAGACGGAATGTACTCGGTCTCCTCCTCGAGCCGCGGCGTCCACGGCTCGCGACGCACGGCGTCCCGCATGACGTGATAGAGCGCCACGGTGCTGGTCGACGTGCCGATGTCGATCGCGGCGTATCCGGTGAACGGCTCGAGCTGGCGGACGCTCTCGAAGTTGATCTCGATCCAGTCGTAGCGGTGATCACGATCGACGAAGGAGATGCGGCCGCGGAAGGCGGTGTCGGGGAAGTGGAAGCTGTCCGTGTTGAGCGAGATCAGCACGCGGTTCTCGCCCGGACGCAGCGCCACCGGCCCGCACCCGATCGGCGCCTCGACCCCGGACCCGGGCGCGTAGAGCTGCACCCAGCTGTGCTCGGGAAAGTGATACTCCACCCGCAGGTCGAGCGTCTCCGCCAGACGATTCTCGATGACGCACTCCCGCTCGATGGTCCCGGTGCCGCGGTGCACCTCGTCGAAGACGAGGAGGGGGGATTGGATTGAGAAGGGATCCATGGGTCTATCGCGCGTCTCGGTGAGAGTTGGACGTCGAGGGGGAAGACGAGATTCTTGAACGGGACCGGGACCGGGACCGGGACCGGGACCGGGACCGGGACCGGGAACGGGAACGGGAACGGGAACGGGAACGGGATTCGCGCCGGAAGCGGCGCTTCATGACGCCACCGCCGGCCGCTTTTCCCCGGTCGGTCGCTCCGCGGAGCCGCCCGCTCGGGTGGCGAGGCCGGTGAGCTCCCGGTCGACCACGTCGATCTCCCGGCAGACCCGCGCCACCTCGTGCAGCTCGCCGAGGGCGCCCTCGAGCTCCTCGGGGATCCTCGCCCGCTCGACCACCGCCGGCGTCGTCAGCGCGCCCTGGCAGTCGTCGAAGAGGCGGTCGAGCTCGTGCTCGAGCTCCTCCGCGTCGAGGAAGAACGCCAGCCAGAGGTTCTCCTGAATCCGTGTCGAGACGTTCTGGTAGATCCAGTCCGGATAGAACTCCGAGAAGATGCGGATCAGGTGCGATTTCATCTCCGCGAGCGGCACGCTGCGCTCGAGACGCTTCAGTCGGCGGCCGCCCGGCATGCGGTGGAATCGCTCGCGCACCTTCGAGAGCATGCTGTGGTGGAGCCTGAGCTCGAAGCGTTCGAGGGTCCCGTCGAGCCGTGCGACCCATTCCGGCGAGCCGCCGAGGAGGTTGTCGAAGTGCTCCCGGAAGCCGCTCTCCGCGAGTCGCTCGTGAAAGCGCGCGCGCACACGATCGACGACGGCGGAGACGATGAGCTCCTGGAACTCGCGGCGGAGCTCGTGTGATGCGTCGTCGCCGATCCGTCGCAGATCGAACTCGCTCACCGGATCCTCGCGCGGCGGCGACGTCCTGATCGGCCGGTTGAAGTACGCGACGATGCGCTCGTGCAGATCGCGATGCGCGCGCTCGAGCACCGATCTCAGGTCACGGGTCATGTCGGACGCGGCGTCGTCGGACTCCCGCAGGTACTCGTATCGGAAGCGATAGATCGCATGCCGCGCCATGCGTTCGATCTCGGTGAAGTACCCGAGCACGGCGCTGACGCGCATCTCGCCCCTGTCCATGCGGCGCACCTCCTCGATCCGCGGCGTGGCCGCGGCGCGCAAACCGTCGGCGACGCCCCGGTACGCGCGCAGGATCTCGTCGATCTTGGCGGGGTGGGCGTCGTCCGTCAGGAAGCGCTGCAGGCACCGGCGCAGGTGACCCATGCCGCCAGGGTCGTCCGGCTCGAGCACGCGCTCGAGCAGCCGGTCGAGCCCGCCGACGCCGCCGTCGAGCCCGGCCAACGCGCCCCGGAAGCGTTCCAGCGCCTCGCTCGCGCCGGCGCGCCCCACGAGGTGGCCGCGCGCCAGAAACGCCGACGTCAGGAAGCAGCGATCGCGCGGGAAGTCACGGCCGATGCAGTCGCGCGTCAGGTAGTCGAACGATCGCGCCAGCTCCTGTGGCTCGCTCTCGAACTGGTCGACGCGGTTGAAGACGAAGAAGAGCTTGTCGCGGAAGTTCGAGCTCAGCGCGCGGAAGTTGGCGACGACGTCCTCGTCCGCCTGATTCCCCGGCTGGAACGCGGTGAGGATCACGCAGTCCACCATGTTGCAGTAGCTCTGGATCGCGCGGCGGTGGTAGTCCTCGCGGCAGTTGAGTCCTGGCAGGTCGAGGAAGGCGATGTCGTTCTCGAGGAGGGGCGAGTCGATCCACAGGGTCACGTCGCGGATGAGCGCCAGCCACTCCTGCGTCACCCATTCGTCCGGCGAGCCGCCGCTGGCCAGGTACTCCTGCTCCTGCGTCGGTGTCGGCAGGAAATGTCGCATCCGCGCGCCGCCATCGCCCGACGTGGCGACCGTGCCGCCGCCGCAGATGAAGCGGTAGCGCTCCTCGAAGGTCGCCGGTCGTCCGGCGATCGCGTCGTGGCGCGACAGAAGCCGCGCGAAGCGACGCAGCGACTCGCGGGTGTCCTTGCCGTCGGCGAAGCTCTCCGGCCGCTCGAGCGCCTCGTCGATGTGCTCGGGTCGCGCGAACGGCTTTCGGAGTCGCCCCCCGAGGAACTGCGTGACGCGCTCGAAGCACTCCTCGAACGGCACGTGGCGGACACGGATCCGCCGGTTGCCCTCGCCACGACGGATCACCGTGCAGACCGCGGTCAGCGGGATGGCGCTCGCCGGCAGCAGGTCGGGCGCATCGAGGAGGACGTTGAGCACGGTCGACTTGCCGCTGCTGAACGCGCCCGTGACCGCGACCAGGAACTCGTGGTCGCGCGTGATGTCGACCGCCCGGTTGAGCGGATCGGCCGGGTCGTCACGATCGAAGCGGAAGCTGCCGCCGTGCTCGGGGAACCGGCCGGCGCGGACCAGACGCTGGAACTCGCTCGCGGTCTCGCGCAGTCGCGTCCCGAGCTGGTGGAGGTCGGCGTAGAACGCCTTCAGGGGACCGGACATCTCTTCGACTTCCTCTCTCTCTCGCTCTCTCTCCGCGGGCCGTCGCGCCGCGTCCCGTCACGCGGGTGCGATCAGCGCGTGGTGTAGTCGCCGATCAACCGCGGACCCTCGGCGCTGTACTTCGTGAAGAACACGCTCCTCTTCTCGCCCGACGTCTGGCGGCTGAGGAACGGCACGTGGATCTCCACCGGCCGCTCCCAGACCTTCTCGGTCCCCGCCGTGTCGAGGAACTCGCACTCGAGCCAGTCACCCCGGCGCGCGGCGACGAGCTCCTCGAGCTGCTCTCGCGACAGGCCGGGATCGAGCTGCGCGAAGACCTCCGGCGAGATCGGCATCACCTCGACGCGATCGATGTACCCCGGCGTTCGCAGTTGCTGGACGAGCCCGGTGGCGTACGGGCCGTAGCCGAAGAGAAACACCGAGTCGCGCACCGTCTGATACTGGTTGAGCTCGATGCGTGAGCGCGGGTAGCGCATGCGCTCGAGGAAGGTCCCGAGGTCGCCCTGGAAGTCGCTCACCGAGTAGACCAGGATGCGCTCGATGCCCGGCTGCCAGGCGAACGAGATGTCCCCCTCCCTCGCCGCGCGCGGCTCCGGGCCGAGGTGGTGGAGCTGCGAGTCGTCGAGCTCGATGGTCACACGCCCGCGCTCCCCCGAGCTGCCCTCGTACTCGACGGCGTAGCGCCCGGCGGCATCCCTGAGCATGGTGACGTCGAGCGGGTCCTCGTACGTGCACCGGAAGAGATCGTCCCCCGCGGGTTCGACGACGACGCCCTCCGACGGCACCAGCGCGCCGCCGATCACGAAGCCTCCGCGCGGGTCGCGCACCTTGTAGGTCAGGCTCGAGATCCGCACCGGGATCTTCTGCTCGCGCAGGTACTGCTGGAGGAGGATGCCGCGCATCTTCGCGACCTGCCGCTCATCGCGCTCCGGAGCGACCCGGAACGAGATCGGCTCCACCGAGGACTCCTCGAGGCTGGTGCGCAGCAGCTCGCTGAACGCGCCCTCGTCGAAGTCCTCGTCGACGGCCGCGATGCCGACGGTGAACTCGCCGATCCGCGAGACGCCGGTCGCCTTGCGGAGCGCCTCGATCTCCAGCCTGAGCGCGGCGTTCTCCTCGCGCAGGGCGGCCAGGTCGCCGCAGCCGGTGGCCGCCGCCAGGACGATCAGCGCCGCGAGGGTCGTCTTTCCTTCCGTCTGTGTCGGTTTCAACTGGTCACCAATCTGTTTGGTATTCGTTCGCGACTCAGCCTCGCTCGAGGCGCCGGGCGAGCTCCTCGATCCGTGTCCTCAGGGCCTCGGGTAGATCGCCCGCCAGGAGTCCGTTCAGTCGCCGGCGGTAGTCGTTCAGTCGTTCGCGCGGGAGGACGGCGATCTGCGCCGTGTCGAGCGGGGCGATCTCGCTCTCGAGGAGCAGCGCCTCGCGCAGCGTCGCAGCCGGCTCCGAGAGCTCGAGCGCGAGGAACCGCTCGCGGTGCTCCGCGGCGCGACGGCCGCCTTCCTGACGCGGCCAGCTCAACCGCTGGGCGTTGCGGAGGAAGTGGAGCACGGCGCGGTGCGCGAATGGGTCGGGCGTCGCCTGCGCGCTCTCGAGCCGCTCGAGCACATCGTGCACGTCCGCGCTCGCCGTGCGCTCCTCGGGGAAGAGGAACGCGGCCGACGCCGCCCTCTCCGCGAGGATGTTGAAGTTCGGCGTGTCGCGCACCGTGACGTGATGGCCGTACGCATCGAGGAAGTCGCGCTCCCACGACTCGGGCAGCGAGTCGCCGCGTCGCTCCCGCACGACGCCGGCGTCGGCCGTCGCGAGCCGCGCCCTGGAGAGGTAGACGGCGCAGAGCGTCGCGAAGCTCCCGCCGCTCTCGATCGCCGCGCCGCGCTCGAGGGCCTCGCGCGCCGCGTTTTCGTCGACGGCGTACCAGAGCAGCGTGTGCCCGCGCAGGAAAAACGCCCGCGACCGATCCCCGGCCGACAGGCGATCGAATGCGCCGCCCTCGCCGAAGAGCTCGCGCGCCAGTCGGTCCCTCGCCTCGATCGGCGCGGCGCGGGCGAGCTCGTGCGCCGCCATGTCGAGCTGCGCCGCCGCGAGCCCGTCATGGGCGGCCTCGAACGGGTGGAGCTCTCGCACGACCGCCGCCGCGGTCTTCTTGCGGATCGACTCGCGCAGCGCCGCCACCGCCGCCGGCGGATCGCCGGAGGTGATGCCGCGCGCGAAGTCGACGTCCCACGTCACCGACTGGCCGGAGGGCACTCCCGCCGCCGCGCCGCGCGTCCAGCCGAGCGCGGCCGCGGCGCGCACGTGGGGGTCGTCCTCCGCGTCGCCCTCCTCGCGCTGGAAGGGCGCGGACGTCTCGCCGTCGACGTGCCGCGCGATGAGCGTCTCGCGATAGCGCGCCCGCGACGGGCGCAGGCCGGCGTAGAGCTCGCGCGCCTCGACGAAGAGGCCCTGGTCGAAGAGCGTGTCGGCGGCCTCCAGGCGGATCGTGTCCGGCGTGCGTGGCCGTCGCAGCGACTCCATCAGCCGATCGAGCCCCGAGAGGTCCCGGCGGTACGCCTCGAGGAGCTTCCCGGCCGGCTCGACCACCTCGAGCGACGCGACGCCTCCCGGCTCGACGGTGTAGATGCCACTGTCGGCGATGAGCTCCTCGGAGCGGTAGACGTCGTTGCCGGCCTCGTCGCGCTCGAGGAGCCCGGCATCGACGGCGATCGTCAACGCCGGCGCATCGGCATCGTCGATCGCGCGCCGCAGCGTGATCTCGGTGGCGCCCGCGAGGTGCGATCCCGTGAAGACCAGCTCGACGGGCTCGCCGGGCGCGACGGACTCGGGTTCGACGCGCGCGATCTCGGGAGGCGGCATCACCTCGAGCGTCAGATCCGGGATCGGCTCGTGGCGGCGCGTGTCGATGATCCACGCGAGGCGATAGGCGCCCGGAGCCGCGGCGCCCTCCCAGGAGCCATCGGCGGATCGCGCCAGCCGGTGCACGACTCTCGTGCCCCGGGCCTCGTCCTCCGCGAGCAGCCCGATCGGCATCCTCTCCGGCAGTCGATCGCCGTCGAGCTCGATGCGGATGCGGCCGCGATCGATGACCGCGGGATCGGGCGACACCCCGGCCACCGCGGGGCCGACCACCTCGATCGTCGCCGGCTCGCCGTCATCGGTGAGCGTCGCGCCGAGCGGCACGCCCTCGAGAGCGATGTCGTACGGGCCCTCGCCCCCGGGCGGGATGTCGCCGGCGTTGAGCTGGACCGTGCCGCCGGAGCGCGACACGAGGTCGATGGCTCGCGGCGCGCCGTCGTCGACGTCGGTGTCACCGCCGTCGTGGTCACCCCCGGCGACCGGCACCAGCCGCATCGAGCGCAGCCGCGCCGGCGAGTAGCCGCCCGCGCTGGTGATGCGCACAAAGAGACTCTCGAAGCGGTGCACGGAGCGCGGCTCGACGGCGAAGCGCGGCGACCGCACGGTGATCGGCGTCTCGGCCGGCTCGCCCTCGAGCAGCATGGCGATCGGCACGATCCGGTAGGTTCCCGGCGCGGCCGCGGTCGGCGAGAAGACGAAACCCGCGCCCTCGTCGTCGGTGCGCTCGCGCATCGGGAAGCGCCCGACGCGCTCGCCGGACGCGTCGAGCAGGACGACGGCGTCGAGCGGATCGTCGCTGAGCACGCGCACCTCGTCGCCGCCGAAGTTGTAGGCGTCCGCGTCGAGGACCGCGTCGATTCGCGGCCGCATCGACTCGGCGATCGCGAAGCCCGCCCACACCACGAGCGCCACCGCGGCGGCGACCGCGCCCGCACGGAGGAGCGGGTGGAGTCGCCGGTCGATCCGCAGGCCGAGTCCGGTGTGGTGGTCCCCGAAGAAGAGCTGCGAGCGGCCGCGCCGAATCGAGCCGGGCAGGATCAGGCGGTGCGTCTCGCCCGGAGCCTCCTCGCGGGCCGCCTCGACGCCGCCGGCGATCTCGCGACCGCGGGCCGAGCGCAGCGCGTAGCGTGGCGCGTCGACCGATCGCGAATCGATCGGCGGCAGCTCCTCGCCGCGCACCACGAGCTCGAGCGGCTCGCGCCGACCGCGCGCGACATCGAGACGCTCCGGCTCGATCGACAGCCAGCGCGGCTCGCGCACGTCGACGACGTGCTCGGTCTCGCGGAAGTTGACCCGCAGGCGGTACTCGCCCGGGGAGTATCCCGCGGGCAGCGTCAGCAGGCCGGCCCGCGTGCTTCCCGTTCGCACCTCGAACGAGGCCCCGGCGGGCGCGTCGTCGCCGAGGTCGATCACCATGTCGGGATGGAAGTGCCGGCCGCGCACCTCGAGCCGCTGCTCGACGTGATTCAGAATGCGCGCCGGGTGTCTGACGCTCTCGACGATCGGGTCGGGCAGCGCCTCGTCGACCTGCAGCTCGAGGCCGGTGTCGAGCTCGTTGCAGAGGAGACGGTAGAGACCGATCGGGAGGTCGGCGGGGAACTCGGCGGTGACCGATTCGTCCGGCGCGCCGGCGTCTGGCTCCTCCGCGAGAGCATCCCCGGCCGCGCCCGCGGCCTCACCGGGGGCGCCGCTCCCGGTACGGCGTCGCTCGACTCGCACGGCGTCCCAGCGCGCCTCGAGCGCGGGGCTGGCGAGCGAGAGCTCGAGGCGCGACGGGAATCGGCGTCCGGACACGGTCACCGTGACACCGCCGAAGCCCGCCCAGGGCCGCCGCGCCCGCCCGGGCGACACCCGCGACCACGAGGGTGACTCGACGGCGAGCGTGCGGTCGGTGCGGCGGTTGTTGATGAGCAGCCGGTGATCGCCCGCCGGGAATCCCGCGGGCACCAGGAAACGGATTTCCCCGTCGCCAACCGCGTCGCCGTCGGAGTCCGCGCCCTCCTCGAGCACCTCGAGGGGGTCGCCGCCCTCGCCGAGCGTGACGCGGATGACCTCCGGCGGCAGGTCGTCGCCGCGCACCGTGACCACCGTCGGCTCGAAGCTGTTGGCGCGGGGCGGGTCGAGCTCGACCGCGTACGGCGCGTAGTGGCGCAGTGCGTCGCCGAAGAGGTTGATCTCGGAGGGGTCGCCCGAGAGCACGCGCCGCTCGTACTCCCGCGCGCGGTCCTCGAGCATCACGAAGCCATCTCGGAGCGCCGTCGCGCCGATCCTCCGCCCGCGGCGATCGAGCCCGGCGCGGATCAACTCCTCGGCCTCGACCTTGACCGTGTAGAGGTGGTCGAGGATCTCCTGCTCCTTGCGGCGGACGACGTCGCGCGCGGGATCGCCGTGCCGCCGGCTGGTCTCGCGGAGGAACTTCTCGACCACCCCCGCCGCCTGGCGCGTGAGCTCCTCGAACGGGGAGGCGCGCCGCATGACGTCGCGCAGGAACGCCGCGAAGCAGAAGACGTCCGCCTCGAGGTCGAGCGCGTCCGCGTCGGGCAGGTCGTCGGCGGGACCGAGCATCTCGGGCGGAAAGCAGCCGCGCTCGATGAGCTCCGGGGGCACCGCGGACGGGTCGCGAAAGCGGATTCCGGTGTTGATCACGTCGAAGCGACGGTCGCCGGCCCCCGGCCGCCGGCAGAGCACGCTGCGCGCGTTCCACTGACCGTGCGGCACGCCGTGCGCGTGCAGGTACGCGAGCACCTCGGCGAGATCGCGCGCGAGCCGGAGCAGCTCGTCGACCTCGAGCTCGACGCCCTCCTCGAGGAGGTCGTGGAGCAGCGTGAACGCTCCCTCGGAGTGCGCGTGCCGCGCGATGACGAAGTGGCCCCCGGGCGACTCCGGGTCCTCCGGCGCGGCGAATGCCACGATCGGAGGCAGATTGCGCGGTGGGGGGTCCTGTCGCTGCTCGTTCGAGAGCACACGGTACGCCGCGTCGCCGGGCCGGAACGCGACATCGAGCTGACGGGGATCCAGGAGCTGGAGAGCGAGCGGAATCGGCCGCGCCGCCCCTCCCGGGCCGGGTCCGAGACCGTGCACGGACCGTCCCAGGCCGTCCTCGAGCCCCGCAATGGGCCGGTCGAGAAAGACGGTCAGTCGAGAAGGTTCGGGTGCCGACATCGGCGTCGTCATCCGCCTGGGCTCCGTCTCTTCACTTCCCGAGAGCGCGGAAAGAGATCCACTCGACTCTCCGGGGCCTATCGTACGCAATTTTATCGGAATTTGGAATTCCGTTCTCCCGGAGTCCGTCCCCGTTCCCGTCCCCGTACCCGAAAGGGATGCTCGACTTCGCTGGCGCGACTGGACGGCGGAACGCAGCAAGGAAGGCAGGAAGGTAGGAAGGCAGGAAAAGAGGAAGAGGGAAGGGAACGCAGTGGGGGCGCGGCTGACGGGCGACGAGGACGGGAACGCAGATGACGCAGATTGCGCAGATTGCGCAGATTACGCCGATTCGGGAGTCGGAGTCGGAGTCGGTCATCGGACTCCGCAACCAGACCCCTCGAGGACGGGAACGGGAACGGGCACGGGTACGGGAACGGGTATGGGTACGTCTTTGCAACGATAGAATCGGAGTCGGAGTCGGTATCGGAGTCGGGAGTCGGAGTCGGGAGTCGGACCTCTGTCTCGGACCTCCGTCTCGGACCTCCGTCTCGAGCCTCAGGCTCCGATCAGCCGCTCCAGCAGATCCCGCGCCCGGCGCACGCCCTCCGCCTCCGCCAGCCGATCGCCCTCGTACTCGATGCCCACGAAGCCCTCGTAGCCCGCGTCGCGGACGAGGCCGATCATGCGGGCGAAGTCGATGGTGGTTTCCTCGCCGGTGGTGTCGTCGAAGTCGGCGCACTTGGCGCTGACGGCCTTCGCTCGCGGCATCAGGCGCGAGACCACCTCGTACGGGTCCGCGTCGGTGACGGGGTTGCCGAAGTCGGGGAGGGTGCCGAAGTGGGGGTGCTTGACGCGGCGGAGGAGATCGAGGAGGAGGTCGAGGCGGCCCGAGATGCCGCCGTGGTTCTCGAGGAGCACGGCGATGCCGCGGGGGGAGGCGTACTCGACCAGTCGCGAGCAGCTCTCCGCGCACCGGGCGACGGCCTCGAGGTCGAGCGGGTGCTGCTCGCCGCCGGTGTTGACGCGGATCGCGTGGCAGCCGAGCGCGGCGGCGGCGTCGACCCACTTGTGGTGGTTCTCGGCCGCCGTGCGACGCGCCGCGGCGTCGGGGTCGCTCAGGTCGCCCTCGTCGTCGCACATGATCAGGAGGATGCGCACGCCGTGGTCGTCGGCGCGCCGGCGCAGCTCTGCGATCGTTCGCGCGTCGTGCCCCTCCATGAGCGCGTTGACCAGCTCGACCGCGCCGATGTCGAACTGCTCGCGCGCGATGCGGGGGAAGTCGAGGTTGGCGAGCTCGCCCGACTCGATGGCGCGGTGGAACGACCACTCGGCGAGGGAGATCTCGAGCATGCGCCTCTCGCTCACGCCACCCAGGCGCCCTCGCTCTCGCCGTAGCCGTTTCGCGCCAGCGCCTCGTTGACGAGCGCGATGCTCCGGCGGTGGTCCTCGATGGCTCGCCGCTCGCCGATCTCGCGGCCGCGCTTGCCGGGGACCTCGAGCATCAAGAGCAACTCGGGCACGGTGAGCGTGTCGCGGATGGCGCGCACCAGGCGGTCGAGGTCGATGATGCCGCGATCGTCGCCAAAGTGGAACGTGTCCTGGAACTCGCTGTCGGTGTTCTTCAGGTGGATCTCGTGGATGCGGCCCGGGAACGCCTCGAACCACGCCTGGAAGTCGCGGTCGCGCGGGTCGGCGCTCTCGTCCTCGCTGATGCCGTGTCCGGTGTCGTAGCAGATGCCGACCGGAACGGTGGTGTCGGCGTTGCGCCAGTGGTGGGCATCGAGGAGCTCGAGCGTCAGGCGGGAGTCCTCGATCGTCGAAAACCCCTCCCGGAACGTCGACGCCATCTCGATCAGCATCGACCCGATCCCGAGTCGCTTCGCGTCACTCATCCAGCGCCGCCAGATACTGATCGCCGAATCGAAGAGCGACTGGAACTGCTCCGGATCGTCGGCGCGCTCCTTGTCCATGGTGAAGAGCGAGGCGGAGCAGTAGCGGGCGCCGTAGCATGCCGCCATCTCGAGGATCGACAGACCGACGCGGTAGGCCGCCTCGCGCACCTGGTGACGGTGGTGCGCGATGGCGCCGCAGTCGCGGTAGAAGGTCAGGACGCTGGCGATGTCGACGCCCCGGTCGCGGGCGTGCGCCGCCACGTCCCGGTGGAAGCGGCGGAACACCTCCGGCGACGTCTGGAAGAGCATCGGGCCGAAGTCGATGTCCGGGACCGCCTCAACCGTGCGCAGGCCGAGCTCGTCCCGGACGACGTCGATGGCCCTCCGTCGACCGTACACGAACTTGGCGAAATTCAAATTGATGCCAAGTCGGATTCGTGGCGGCACGTCTTACTCTCCAGTGGTGCGGCAGTCTCGCGCCCGGGAGCCGGTTCCGGGAGACCCCTCCGGAACGCCCCGGCGGCACGCCCCGCTGCATGAATTTGCCCTTTCGCCGCCGCCGGTTCCAGTTAGAATGTCGAGCAACGAGGACGCAATTCGCGTACCTGCGAACTGCGTGGCGACACGTTCGGCAAGCAACTTTGGCGAGCAGCTCCGGGGATATCGGGACGCGCCCGAGCGTGATCTCCGGGAGCTATGGTACCATGATGCAGAGGCCACTCGTACTCGGTGTGGAGGTCCATGTCAGAGAGCGCCTTATCGGAACCGACTCTGGTCCTCAACAAGAACTGGCTGCCGATCCGGGTCTGCACGGTGCGGCGCGCCCTGACGCTCGTCTGGAAGGACCTCGCGCGGATCATCGCGCCCGAGGACTATTCCGCGTACGACTTCCACAGCTGGTCTGACCTCCGGCCGAACGGAAGTTGCTCGACGATCCGCACGGTGTCGCTGGAGATCCGCGTGCCGGAGATCATCGTCCTGCGCGCGTTCGATCGCTTCACCAGGCCGCAGGTGGTCTTCTCGCGGCGCAACCTCTTCCGGCGCGACCGCAACACGTGCCAGTACTGCGGGAGCCGCTTCCCGACCGAGGACCTGTCGATCGACCACGTCGTTCCGCGATCGCTGGGCGGCGTCAGCAGCTGGACGAACTGCGTCGTGGCGTGCCTCCAGTGCAACTCCCGCAAGGGGAGTCGGAGCCTCGAGCAGGCCGGCATGCGCCTCATCCGTCAGCCGCGCAAGCCGTCGCCGCAGATGGCGTTCTCGCTGCCGCTCGGGCGACGCAAGGCGAGCTGGGACCACTTCGTCAGCGAGATCTACTGGAACACGGAGCTCGAGGCCTGATTCCCTCGCGTCCCGCCGGACGCCGGCGGCACGGACGGCTCCGTGCGTTTCGAGAATCCGAAGAGCGACCGCTCGTGCTCTGGCGCAGCGCGCAGATCATCCTGGTCGGGGCCCTCGTGGCGCCGCTCCGGGCGCAGACCGTCGAGCTTCCCATCGTCGTGCATGCCGGCGTGGCGGCGGAGGTCTCGGGCGCTCCCGCTGCGCTCCCCGATCGGCCGTTCCGCGTCGCGTCGGGCCACGGCTACGTCGGCGGCGTGGCGCGCACGCTCTCCCGGTCCGCCGCGCGGGGTGGCGGCAGCGGCTGGCCGCTGGCGTGGCGCGAGGATCCCCGGCGGTACTCGTTCCGCCTGCCGAACGGCGAGTACTTGCTGCGGCTCTCGTTCGTCGAGACCGAGACCGCGCATCCGGGCGTGCGCGTCTTCGACGTCCTGGCCGAGAAACGGCCGTTCATCGAGCAGCTCGACATCGCGCGCGAGGCGGGTGACTTCCGCTGGCTGACCGTCGAGGGGCTCGTCGCCGTGCGGGACGGCTGGCTCGACATCGACTTCGAGAGCTCGCCGCTCGGCGGCGGCGATGAGCGGCGGACCAGCCGCCTTCCTCCGCGTGTCGGACGCATCGAGATCCTCGGGCCTCCGACAACGGTGCCCGCGACACCGGACGCGCCGGTGGCGCGGGGCTCGCCGGACTTCCGCCAGACGCGCGTCGAGTGGACGCCGCCCGGGACGCCCGGCGTCGTCGGCTACGGCATCTTCCGCGCGCCCGCCGAGGAGGGGCCCTACGAGAGCCTGACGCCGTATCCGCTGCTGTCGACCGAGTTCGTCGATCGCACCGTGGGTCGACGCGGCGAGTTCTTCTATCGCGTTCGCGCCTACGGCATCGGCGGAGCCCAGAGCTCGCTCTCCGCGCCGGTCCGCGTGGCGCCGCTGCCTCCGGCCACCGGGAGCCTGGACATCTTCGAGCTCCGCGTGCAGGCGGACGATCTGCCGGGGCTGCTCACCCGGTCGACGGCGGATCGGCCCGTCGCCGGAAGCCTCCTCTTTCAGGGCCGCACGAACCCCGGGTGGATCCACGTCGAGACCGGGCCGCTCGACTGGCAGCTCCGCAAGAGCTTCCACCTCGATCTCGACAGCGGCCGGCGCTTCTCGGGGCGCAACCGCTTCCACTTCCTCGGCGAGACCGGCGACCCGACGCTGCTGCGCGAGGCGGTCTTCAGCGCCGTCGCCGAGCGCGCCGGGCTGCCGTCTCCGCGAGTCGACTTCGTGCGTCTTTTCCTCAACGGCGAGCACGAGGGGATCCGCGTCAACCGCGAGGCGATCGACGAGGACTTCCTCGAGCGCACGCGGCTCGATCGCCGCGGCGTGCTCGTCGCGACCCACCTGCGCGGCGATCTGCCGCTCACCTGGGAGCCCTACGGCGAGCAGATCGACGGCGGCGGCGGCGGGCTCAGCGTGCTGACGACCTTCTACCACGAGCTGCTGCGCGTCGACGAGGCCGAGATCGACCGGTGGTTCGAGGAGCGCTTCTATCTCGATCGACTGCTGACCCGTCTCGCGGTGCTGGCGATCTGCGGGCGCTCGGACGGTGCGCCGGAGCCGCGCCGCCTGCTCGGCGACACGCGCAACGGCAAGTGGGACCTGTTGCCCGACCGGGCGCCCGAGGGGGCGTTCGGCGTGGTCTCGTTCGAGCAGCCCGCCGGGGCGGACGTCTCCCCCGAAGATGCGAGGCGAGCGATCCTCGGCCACGCGCTCGGAGGGGCGCCGGTGCCGGCGCCGGCGTGGCAGATCATCGAGACCCGCCTGCTCGGCCGCGCCTCGCTCCGCGCCAGGTACCTCGATCGCATCGAGCGTCTGCTCGACGGCGTGCTCACCGACGAGGTCTTCGACTCGATCGTCGATGAATTCCACGCGACGCTGGCCTCGGCCCGCCTCGCCACGGCCGACCTGTGGCCGTTCGACGACGGGCGGACCTTCGAGCGCGGTCCCGAGCTGCTCCGGGCGCACTTTCGAGCGCACCGCGAGGCGCTGCGGCGCGAGATCGCTCGCATTCGAGCGACGCCGGCTGCCGCGCCGGTGATCGCGGGTTTCCTGCTGCGACCGGGCGAGCCGGCGCGGGCCGGCGAGCGCCTCGTGCCGTCGGCGGTGGCCTCGCTCGACGGCGCGTGGATCGAGATCGCCAACCGCGCCGAGACCGACGTCGACCTCGGCGACCTGCGGCTGTCGACCGATCCGTCGCGGCCCGGCGAATGGGCGTTGCCCTCCGTGCAGCTGCGGCCCGGCGAACGGCGCCGGATCACGCTCGGCACCGGTCGCGGGCCCTTCCACGCGCCGCTGCGACCCTCGCCCGGCGGCGGCGTGCTCCTCCTCGCCCGCGCCGACGAGCGCGGGCGGACGAGCGTCGTCGACGTGGTGTTCCACGGCCACCAGACGCCGGGCGTCGCCGCCGTGCGCGGGGAGGGGGACGAGTGGTCCTACCACGGTCCTCTCCGTGGCGGGGCGGAGGGCGGCGACGGTGCGGGAGACGACGGTGCGGGAGACGACTCGGGCGCTGGCGGGAACGGTGGCAACGGCCCGCCCTCATGGCAATACACGTGGCGCATCGAGACGGACCGCGACGGCGGGTTGACGCTCGGCGTGCGACCCGGCTCGAGAGTCGAGGAGGTGCTCCTCTGCATGCGCCCGCCCGGGCAGCCGGACTTCGACGTCCACGCGATGACGTGGAACGACCGCGAGTTCTACTGGACGCGCCGGCTGCCACCGCCCGGGGGCCGCGCCGACGCGCAGCGCCAGGCGTTCTTCTTCCTGGCGCGCGGCTCCGGCGGTCTCGAGCGCGCCTACCCGCTCACCGGCAGCGATCTGCCGTTCTGGACACCGACGCGACCGCGCATCTTCATCAACGAGGTGCTGCCGCGCCCATCGGCGCAGGGGGGCTTCACCGAGTTCGTCGAGCTCTTCAACGCGGGCGACGAGCCGGTGTCGATCGACGGGATGTTCCTCACCGACAGGCGGCGGAACACGGTCAGGTGGCGCCTGACCGAGAAGCGACCGATTCCGCCGCGGGGCTTCCTCGTGCTGAGGGCGGACGGTCTCGGCCGGGGCAACCACGCGCCGTTCCGGCTCTCGAACTCGGGCGAGTACCTCGGCCTCTACCACCGCCACGAGGAGGGCAACATACTCGTCGACCAGATGACCTTCAGCGCCGTGCCGGTCGACCAGTCCTGGGGACGGCGGGAGGACGGCAAGAAGGGATTCCGGCGCTGGAAGGATCCGACGCCCGGCAAGCCGAACCTGCCACAGGTGCCCGAGGAGTACCGGCGCAAGAAGAAGCAGGAGGGGCAGGAGGCCGAGACGCCACCGGGCGCCGGGC
>JBFFXF010000121.1:0-20285 GCA_041569895.1 Planctomycetota bacterium
ATCGCCGGCACGCGTCCCGCCGCGCCGAAGACCGCGAGCGCTCCGCGAACGTCCAGCGCGTCCGAGCAGAAGACGATTCCCGGCACGGTGCCATCGAGGAAGAGCGAGACGCGCGCGCTTCCCGAGCCGTTCCCCGCCGTGGCGAGCGTCTCGCGAAGCAAGCTCACCGCGCCACTGCGCGACGTCGGCGCGCGATCTGGACGGAGGACGCTGTCGCCGAGCGCGAAGACGATCGGTCCGTCGTCGCGCACGACGTCGATGTCGCCGCCTCGCGGCAGCGTGCGGAACGTCACCGCCGTGCCGCTGACGACGTTGGCCGGCGATGGGCATACCATGGCCGACGTGATGCCCGCCTCGACCGCGGTCCGCAGATCACGGTGACGCGGATCGATTGCGGCGAGCGGGCTCGAGCGCGGATCGACGGGTCGCGCGATCTCGAGCGTCTCTCCCGCCGCGCCGATCGAGGAGCAGAGGTCGATCAGCCCGGGGCTCACGACGCTGCCGGGCGGCAGGTCGATCCGCCCGGGCAGGTCCTCCTCGTCCGGCCTCGCGAAGCGCTCGATGCGCTCGCCGGAGATCACCACGGCGAGGCCACCGCGGAGCGTTCCGTCGGCCTGGACGACACGGGCGCCGACCAGCGTCAGCGCGCCATCGGCGGGCGCGGCGACCGAGCGGGTGGTCACCGTCATCCCGGCGAGCGCGAGAACGACGACGGTCGTCAGCCGGACGATGCAGCGCGGCACCGCTGCCGCGCGAGCCGTGGTCGACGTCACGTGAGTGAGCTCCATCGCCAACGCTCTCATCGCTCTCCCTCCGACGAATCGTACGCCAGCTTGCCGCCGACGAACACCTTTTCGACGCGCGACGCCGGATCGAGCGGGTCGCCGCTCCAGATCACCAGGTCGGCCCGGAGACCGGGTCGAACGCGGCCGATCTCGCCGGCGACACGCAGCAGGTCGGCCGCGTCAGCCGTCAGTCGTCGGAGGATCACGCGGGGATCCTCTCCCGGCGCGGCGAGTTGCGCGTGGAACGCCACGAAGCGGGAATCGCCCGCCGAACGCGCACCGCTGCCGACGAGCACCCGCCGGCCCGCGCGGGACAGCACCGACGCTGTCTCTCTCGAGCCACGGGCCCACTCGTCCGTCCTCGCCGCGGCCGTGTTCGGCATCGTCTCGAGCACGACCGGCACCTCTTCCGGGATTTCCGTTGCGACGAGGTGGGCCTCGCTCGCCCCGACGAGCACGAGGTCGAGCCCGAGCTCATCGGCCAGCTCGATGGCGTTGAGGATCTCGTCGCTCCGGTTCACCTCGACGCGGACGGGAATCTCGCCGTCGAGCGCGCTCAGGAGAACGTCGTACTCCGGCCGGTATCTCGGACGGCGCGGCTTCTTGGGGGCGTCGTCGTCCTTTTTCTTCTGCGCCGGAGCCGACTTCTTCTCACCGGCGGCGAGCCTCTTCTTGCCGTTCTGCGGCTTGCCGTCCTTCTTCTTGTCGTTCTTTTCCTTCTCTTTCGCCCTGGCGCGCTCGGCGAGCTTCTCCTCGTACTCCTTGAGCTCTTCCTCGTAGAGGTCGAGCGCCTCGCGATAGTCCCGCGCCGACTCGAACCTCTTGCGCGTGTCGCTCAGCGTCTTGATTCGCGCCAGCGGCGAGAGCCTCGACCCGAGGTCGATCTCCAGTGCGGCGTCAGCGACGAGGGGCTCGCCGATCTCGGGGCCGTCCCCCGGCTGCAGTCGGACGATCGCTCCGCGTCCGTGCACGCCGGGCGCTCCGGGTATCGAGACGTACACCGCCGTGACGCCCTGACGCAGCGCCCCGTTGAGCGCGCGCGTGGCGTATCGATCGAAGCCGTCCACGGACCGCAGCATGACGTTGGCCGACGCGGTTCGGGTCGACATGCCGAGCGCGCTGTGGACGTCGATGAATCCCGGCGTCACCGTCTTCCCCTCGGCGTCGAAGACGCGCTTGAGGAAGGGGAGCTCCGGATCGCGGGCGATCGTCTCGATGCGCCCGCCGCGGGCGATGATGGTCGCGCGCTCGAGCTCCGCGCCCGCGGGTGACTCGCCCGCGAAGGACGAATCCGCCATCGTCAGAACTCGGGCGTTCTGGATGACGAGCGCCTGCTGGAGCAGCTTCGGGACTTCCTGGCTCGCGGCGGTCCGCCAAGCGACCGCAGCCACGACGAACGGGACGAGTGCGGAAACGGGCGGCCGCGAGCCGCGCTGCGTACGTCGGATCGTCATCCGGGGACAGCCTTCCTCCAGATCGTGCCCAGCTTGCTCGAGAGCGTTCGGTCCGACGGACGCGGCCGCTGGAAGGACCGAGTCCAGATCCGGCTCGGCGCTCCAGGAGCCGCCCGCTTCTTCCATCTCGAACCGGAGATCGCAGAAAGATTCAAGTATACCGGCGCCGCGAGGCCGGTCAAGCAAGGCAGCACGGCGGGTCAATCGCGGGGGAACGAGGCGTAGACCACGCTCTTGAAGTCCGCCCACAGCGAGAGGTGCCCGAAAGGATAGAGCTGGGTCAGCACAATGCCGATGAGCTCCTGCCGCGGATCGACCCAGAAGTAGGTGTGGAAGATGCCGCCCCACGAGTAGCTGCCCGCGCTCTCGGGTGCTCCGGTCGCCTCCTTCGCCGCCGCGGAGAGCACGCCGAAACCGAGCCCGAACTTGTCGCCGTGGATCTTGAAGAGGATCTCGAGATCACCGATCCGATTCGAGGTCATCTCATCGACGGTGCCGGGCGACAGGAGGCGCACGCCGTCGACCTCGCCGCGGCCCAGCAGCATGCGGAGGAACCTGGCGTAGTCGCGAGCCGTCGAGACCAGTCCGGCGCCGCCCGAGAAGTAGGAGCGTGGTCCCTGATGGTGGAACGTCGACGAGTACACCAGCTGGCCCCGCCTGACGACCTCCTCGCCGACCTCGACGAGCCCCTCACCGCCGGGCGCCGGCTCGTAGAGCGACGCCAGTCGCGCGTGGAGATCCTCGTCGATGAAGAAACGCGTGTCCTTCATGCCGAGCGGCCCGAAGATGCGCTCCTCGAAGAACTCACCGAGCGACTGGCCGGAGGCCACCTCGACGACCCTTCCGAGGACGTCGACCGACAGCCCGTACGTCCACTGCTCGCCCGGCGCGTGCATCAGCGGGATGGCGGCGATGCGCCGCGCGTTCTCCGCCGTCGACCAGGGCGTCTCGACGAGACCGTCTGACGGCTTCGATCGATCGTAATGCGCCCTCAGTACGTCGCCGGCGGAGAACCCGTAGGAGATCCCCGACGTGTGCGTGAGAAGATCGAGGATCGTCACCGGGCGCGGCGTCCCGACGATGCCGGTGCTCGACGGGTCCCGGCTCGCGATCATTCGGACGTCGCCGAACTCCGGAATGAACGCGGAGACGGGGTCGTCCAGTCGCAGCCGGCCCTCGTCGCGGAGCATCATCACCGCGACACTCGTGACCGGCTTCGTCATCGACGCGATGCGAAAGACCGTGTCCGTCCGCATCGGCTCGCGGTCGTCGATGTCCTTCCAGCCGACCGCGTCGAGGTACGCCATCTCGCCCCGGTGCCAGACCAGCGCGACGGCGCCAGCCACCTTTCCGGACTCGACGTGCTCCGTGAGCAGCTCGCGAATCGGCACGTGCCACGGAGCGGCGATCGGCTCGGCCCGCGGCGTGCCGCACGACATGCCCGACGCCACCAGCCCCGCGAGGAGCAGGACGCGGATCACGGGAAACCAGCGACCGGTCGACGGAAAAACGCTGCGACTCATGGTTCCTTCTCTCGTGCCCGGACGACGAGCGCGGGTCCGGGGAGCAGCACCTCGATTCCATGGTACCGACTGGTCCACGAGGACGACGACGAGCGCGGCGGCGAGCGTCGCGGCAACGGGACGTCTCGCCGCGCGCGCCCCACGCCGCGGCGGAGCCGCCGGACGGTCGGTCGTCCCGCGAGTGGTCCTGCCCTTCATGCGATCGTCCGCTCGCGATCGGCCTGCCCGGACTCGGAGCTCAGGAGTTGCAGGCGCTCGCCGGGCACATGACGTCCGGGTTCTGCGGGTCCGTGCCGCAGTCCGGGTACGGCGCGCGCGGCGGCGGGCCGCCCAGGAAGAGGAAGTTGAACGTCAGCACGGCGTCCGTGATGTTGAGCATCGCGTCCGCGTCGAAGTCGGCGGCCTCGAGGCACGGCGGTTCGGCAGATCCCTGGAAGAGAAAGTTCAGGGTGTTGACGCCGTCGGAGAGGTTGACCTCGTTGTCGTTATTGGAATCGCCGCGGCGGAACCTGTTCATCGGCTCGTCGCAGTCGTTCGCCGCGGCGGGCGAGCCGCCCGGCGTCAACCCGAAGTCTCCCGTGCGATCACCGTCGGGACACAGCGTCAGCGCGACGTTGTCCTCCTGGCCCTCGAATGCGACACCGTGGATGACGCCGAAGTTGTTCGCCTGGTTGTCGAAGATGAAGAACTGATCGCCACCGCCGTTGAGCTCGAAGTTGGTGTGGAACGCCTTCTTTGTCACGTCGTTCGGATCGGGACACTCCCAGAACGGCGGGAACTCGGGTCGAGAGATGTCGGGGCACTTGCTGCCGTCGTCGTCGCACCAGATGATCAGGTACTCGCGGGGGCCGATCCTCGATCCGGCGGGAAACTGCCAGATACGCGGCGTGAAGTAGCCGTCGGAGAGCCACAGGCCGGAGAGGTCGATCTCGGTGTCCGAGACATTGACGAGCTCGACGTAGTCGTCGTAGCCGCAGCTCGGTCCGTCCCCGTTGTCGGGTCCGCCGCGCCGGCAGCAGTACTTCGGCGGCTCGTCGAAGCGGCTGCAGAGTCGGAAGTCCTCGCTCGTCGGGTCCTTGATGATGCCGGTGGCGGGATTCTCGGGGTCGGTCGGGTTGTTGCGCTGTCTCGCGACCACCTCGTTGACGACCAGATTGGCGAGGTTGCCGCGCGGCTGATATCCCACGGCGTACGTCCAGGGGACGTCGCACGGGACGAAGCGGTCGAGCCGGCACGGGTCCTCGAGGCAGCCAGGTCCGCCGAACTGGCTGTCGCACGGGCCGACGTCATCTGCGTTGGCCACCTGCACGTCGCAGTCGGGACGCGGACCCTGGCGCTCGTCGACCAGGACCCGGAAGCACAGCTCCAGCGGCCGCGTGGACACCTCCCCCTCCTGGTCCTCGACCTCGAGGAAGAACTCGACGCGCATGCCCGCCGCCTGGCCGGGAACGGCGCCGGTCCACACCGACCAGCGGTCGAGCGGACGCCCCTCCGCCTCCGCGGTGAGGATGCCGCTCTCGCCCTCCGCCTCGTTCCAGGTCAGCGGCTCGTTCTGCCACTCGCCGACGGTGTCGCCATCGATGACGCGGTAGACGATCTCGGCGCGCGCGATGTTCGGCGGCACCGGCGCCTTGTCGTCCCGGACGAGGGCCCGGACCTCCACGGCCTCGCCCGCCGCGGGCGAGTTCGTCGAGTGGGCGGCACGCGAGATGCGCGGATCGAGGTTGGCGCCCTGCTTGTTCTGGGCGCCGAGACAGGAACGCTTCGGCCGGCCGAGACCGCAGGTGCCCGGCGGCGCGACCGTGATGCAGGAGAGTCCGAAGCTCGTCAGCGTGCCCGGCGTGAAGTTGAACCACTCGAACGTCTGCTCGACCGGCACCGGCGCCGGACCGGCGCCGTCGGGGAAGCGACCGAAGGAGACGTCGCCGCGCAGCGGCGGGAGCATCACCTGGTCGATGATCTCGCGTTCGCCGTTCTCGTCCGCCGGGCCCCAGAGCGTGATCGGCTCGTTGCCGTCGGAGTCGATGTTGAAGTTGGCGTGCGGCTCGACGCACCTGCCGAGCTCCGTGTCCCCGTCACAGAAGATCACCAGCGTCCGCTTCGGGACGACGCTGAGGCCGACGGGGAACTCGTAGAGGCTCTCGGTCATCTTCGCCTGCTCGAGCGTCCAGGTGTCGCTCATGGCGAGCCCGTTGAGCGACACGATCTCGTCGCCGGCGTTGAAGAGCTCGACCATGTCGGGTGTGCCTCCCTCGAAGTCGATCGGGGGGCGGGTCTCGTTGTCGGCGATGACCTCGTTGATACGAAGCATCCGAAAGGCGCCCTGCGCCGACAGGCCGAGCGAGACCAGCGTCGCCGTGAGGAATGCCCCGACAGCCACCAACCGTGAACTCGACATACTGCTTCCTTTCCTCTGGTACTCCGGACGCGTGGCGAGCCCGCCACCGGCCTTCAGGTGGAGACCGAAATCAGGTTCGCGTGGAATGCGCGTGCTTCTCTGTAAAGCTCTCGGGGCTTCAGCTCGACCCGTCGGCAAGAGAGGAGAGTCCGTGCACGGGGAAGACCGGTGCCGGACGGACCGCCCGCGAGCGAAGCCCCCGGTGGCTCCGGCGAGGTGTCGATAATCCTTCCGGCGTTGGATCGCGGGACGGGCTCGCTGAACGTGCTTCAAACGGTGTCCAGTGCGAAACTTAACCCGGTCCCTCGCGGAGCTATCGTATTGACCGTCCGCGGCTCTTGCAATCATCATTTCGCCGGGAATACTTCGACGTCGGGACGCTTTCGGTGTCCCGGTCGAACGACCACCGTCCAAGTGCTTTCGGTCGAACAGGCTACGAGTGCACGGGGGAGACCGTCATGGAGCCGACCGTTCGCGAGGCGCGTCAGGAAGACGTGCCGGTTCTCGTCGAGTTCAACAGCCGTCTCGCCGCCGAGACCGAGGGCAAGTCGCTCGATCCCGAGGTCCTGCGCCGCGGCGTGCGCGCATTGCTCGACGATCGTTCGCGCGGCCGGTACTTCGTCGCCACCGTCGGCGAGCGCATCGTCGGCCAGGTGATGATCACGTACGAGTGGAGTGACTGGCGAAACGGATTCATCTGGTGGCTCCAGAGCGTCTATGTCGAGAGCGCCCACCGGCGACGCGGCGTGTTCCGTCGTCTCTTCGGTCATGTCGCCGCTCTCTGCGATCGCGACCCGGACGTCGTCGGGCTGCGACTCTACGTCGAGGACAACAACCGTCCGGCACAGGAGACCTATCAGCGACTCGGCATGATGAGACCGGGCTACCACGTGCTCGAGAGGCTGCGCGGACCGGAGGAACGGGACCGGGGATGAGCGTCTTCCGGACCTACCTCGACCGGGAGCACGACTGCCTGGCGGTCTTCGGGGATCCGGCACCGCTGCACCAGGATCTCGACCTCCACCTCCTCTCCTGCGGCATCCAGCTCGATCCCGTGATGATGCGCCTCCTCCGGGACGGGCTCTCGGCGATGGCCCTCTACCTCGTGTCGCGGCCCCGCTTCGAGAGCTTCGGGTGGACGGTCAGCCTCACCGACCCCAGGGCGAACCTCTTCTTCGCGGGCACCCAGCTCGAGAACACCGTCGTCGGTCGAGTCTTCCTCGAGAACATCAAGACCATCCCGAAGAGCCGCTTCTACGCGCAGATCCGCCGGCCGTTCAGCCCGCTCCAGACCTCGAGCCTCGAGGTCGAGGGCGCCGACATGCTGTGGATCGTCGAGCAGTACTGCCTGAAGTCGGATCAGCAGGATGCCCGGCTCTTTCGCGGCGACGGGGAGCGAGTCGCCCTGGTCAGCGCCCTGCCGAACGTCGACCGCGAGTGGTTTCGCGGTCTCGAGTCGAAGGAAGTTTTCCGACTGGAGAGCGCCGGGGCGATCGACCTCGTCAACGAGAGGACGATGGCGTTCCGGTGCGGCTGCGATTCCGAGTGGATCGCCAGGGCGCTCGCCTCGATGTTCGGCGAGGCGCCCGAGTCGCTCTTCCGCGGCGACATGGATGTCGAGGCGGAGTGTCCGCGATGCGGCGCCACGCACCGCATCGCGCGAAAAACTTTCGATAGGATGTTGTCGCGGAAGGAGGCCGCCAGCGAGAATGAGACCGGGGAATCGGGCGAGGCTCCGACTCCCCCTCCCGACGCCATCAATTGAACGCGGCAGCGCAGCCATGGAATCGCTGAAAGGCTCGTTTCTGATCGCCTCTCCGGATCTCGCCGATCCCAACTTCAGGCGGGCCGTCGTCTTCATGGTGGAGCACAACGACGACGGCGCGTTCGGGCTCGTGCTCTCGAGACCGACGACCCTGACCCTCGCGGACCTCTGCGAGCAGATCTTCGAGGACGGCCACGATCTGCCGTCGTCCGAGGTGCTGGTCAGCTACGCGGTGTTCGCGGGCGGGCCGGTGCAGCACTCGGCGGTCTTCTTCCTGCACACGCTGACCGAGGTCGGCGGCGAGTGCGTCGAGCCGGGAATCTGCCTGGGCAATCAGTCGATCGAGCTGCTGCAGGTCCTGCAGCAAGTCAAGAGCGACGATCCCCCACGGATGCGCGTCTTCTGCGGGTATTCGGGCTGGGCCGCCGGCCAGCTCGAGAAGGAGATCAAGGCAGGCGGCTGGCTGGTCCGCAAAGCGACGATCGAGCAGATCTTCGACCCGTCTGCGGATCGGCTTTGGAACCAGCTGATCAGCACGTTCGGCGGTGACCTCGGCATCCTCGGCATGATGCCGGGAAACCCCGAAATGAACTGAAATCACCCGCTTCGTGTGGTGAAATGCGCAGTCCTCCATAACCCGCCCGTGTCGCGTGCCGGGGGACGGGGATCGGTCGAGAGAGTGGATCGGTCGCGAGCGGATGGGTCGAGACAGTCACACCCGAGGGAGAGTCACTGAGATGCCGAGTTACACGCCGAAAAGGGAAGACAAGTTCACATTCGGTCTCTGGACCGTTGGCAATCCCGGACGCGATCCGTTCGGCGTCGAGACGCGTCCGCCGCTCGATCCCGTGGTCTCCGTCAAGAAGCTGAGCGAGCTCGGCGCCTACGGAGTCAACTTGCACGACAACGATTTGGTGCCGATCGACGCGAGCGCCGCGGAGCGCGACCGAATCGTCCGGGAGTTCAAGAAGGCGCTCGATGACCACGGCATGAAGGTGCCGATGGCGACGACGAACCTCTTCACGGCCCCGTGTTTCAAGGACGGCGCCTTCACCTCGACGAGCGATCGCGTGCGCGCCTACGCGCTGCAGAAGACGATGCAGGCGATGGATCTCGGCGCGGAGCTCGGCGCCGGCGTCTACGTCTTCTGGGGCGGTCGCGAGGGCGCCGAGGTCGACGCATCGAAGTCGCCGGCGGAGGCCATCAAGCGGTTCCGGGAGTGCCTCAACTTTCTCTGCGAGTACAACATCTCGCAGGGTTACGGCTTCAAGTTCGCCATGGAGGCGAAGCCGAACGAGCCGCGCGGCGACATCTATTTCGCCACCACCGGCCAGTATCTCGGATTCATCGAGACGCTCGATCATCCGGAGATGGTCGGCGTCAACCCGGAGGTCGCGCACGAGCAGATGGCCGGCCTCAACTTCCCGCACGTGGTCGCGCAGGCGCTCGAGGCCGGCAAGCTCTTTCACATCGACCTGAACGACCAGAAGCCCGGACGCTACGACCAGGATCTGCGGTTCGGATCCGAGACGCTCAAGGAGGCGTTCTTCCTGGTCAAGCTGCTCGAGGACGCCGGCTGGGAGGGGATGCGCCACTTCGACGCGCACGCCTACCGCTCGGAGGACCTCGACGGCGTCTGGGACTTCGCCGCCGGCTGCATGCGGACCTATCTGATCCTCAAGGAGAAGGTCGCGCAGTTCAACGCGGACGCGGAGATCCAGTCGCTGCTCGCGGAGATTCACGAGACCGACAACGAGCTTCGCTCGCTGTGGACGAGCTTCAGCGCGCAGAACGCCGAGAAGCTCAAGTCGCTGCCGCTCGACCGCGACGAGCTCGCCGCGCGCCGGCTGCCGTACGAGAAGCTCGATCAGCTGGTGATCGAGGTGCTGCTCGGGGTGAGGTGAGGGCTGGGGAGCGGGAGAGGCGGGGGCTGAGGACAGAGACCGATACCGATTCCGATGACCGATGACCGATGACCGAGATCCGAGTCAGACATCGGAGTCAGAGGTCCGAGACGGAGAAGCGTTCCTTCCTGATCTGCGTCAATCTGCGTACTCTGCGTTCCTCTTCCTCCTGACTTCCTCATGGATCCGTCGCAGGGTCTCGCCGGCGGAATCGAGCAGACTTTCGGGAACGGGAACGGGAACGGCTCCATGGCCGAGAACTTTCTGATCACCGGGGGGCAGGGCTTCATCGGTGCGTGGATCGCGCGGCGGCTTCTCGATGAGGGGACGCCGTTCGTGCTCGCCGATCGGACGCCGAACAACGGCATCCTCGCCCAGGTGATCGAGCCGGACCGGCTCGCGGAGGTCGAGCGGGTCTTCTTCGACATGGTCGACACCGAGCGCGTCGCGCGCGTGGTCGTCGAGCACGGCATCACGCACATCATTCACCTCGCCGGTCTCCAGGTGCCGGCATGCCGCGAGGATCCTGTCCTCGGCGCGCGCGTCAACGTCATCGGGACGCTCAACGTCTTCGAGGCGGCGCGGCGCGCCGGCGGCCAGGTGCGCGGCATCGCCTACGCCTCGAGCGCTGCGGTCGCCGGCGATCCGGACGAGTACGACGGACCCATCGGCGACGACGCGCGGCACCAGCCGAAGACCCACTACGGCGTCTTCAAGGGGGCCAACGAGGGCAACGCGCGCGTCTACTTTCTCGAGCACGGCATCGCGAGCGTCGGTCTGCGGCCCTACACGGTGTACGGCGTGGGTCGCGAGATCGGCATCACGAGCGGCCCGACGAAGGCGATCAAGGCGGCCGTGCTCGGCCGGCGGTTCGAGGTGCCGTTCACCGGCATGACGAGCTTCGTCCTCGCCGAGGACCTCGCGGGCATTTTCGTCGACTGCGCTCGAGCCGACCCCGGCGGCGCCCTGGCGCTGAACGTGCGCGGCATCGTCGATACGGTCGAGACCTTCCTTGGCCACCTCGGCGCGGTGTTCCCGGAATCGGTCGAGCGGATCAGCGCGTCCGGACCGCCGATCCGCATCGCGTTCGACGTCGAGGAGCAGGGACTGGCGCGCCTCCTCGGCGGCGAGGTCACGCACACGCCGATCCGCGACGGCATCCAGCGCACCATCGATCTCTTCCGCCGCCTCGCCGACAGCGGCCGGCTGCACGATCGCGACCTCGCCTGATCGCTCTCCTCCCGCCTGACACACGTCGCGGCCGGGCGGGCGCACCCGGCCGGTAATCCCGGCGTCTGAAGAAACGCGGCGCGGCCAGCCGATGCAGAAGTGTTCCAGCCTGGACTTTTCTCGCTGGAGGCGAGAAAAATCCAGGCTTTAGGGGGACAAAGGAGTCCTCGCGTGGGCACCGGCCACCATCCGGAGAAGTGGAAAACCACGTCCATTCCCCCTGCGCGTTCTTCTGGCATTCATAAATCCTCCGAGGGTTATGGCGGCGTCTCCGGCCCACAGCTGCGTTGCGCTCAGTCGACGATTCTCTCCGCTGAATCGCCTCCTTCGCGCGCCTTGCTGTGAACCAGAGCGCTCGCCCTGACCCTCAGACTACTTGTGAACGCCAGCACTTAGGGAGTCCCGACAGTGCCGGACTGGCGCATCCTCAAGACGCTCTACACGCGCGAGCTCGTCCACCTGCTCCGCGACCGACACACGCTCATCTACTCCATCGCCATCCCGGTGTTCCTGTACCCGACCCTGCTCCTGCTCGTGCTGCAGTCGCTCACCGTCGTGCGCGGCTGGAAGGAGCGCCAGGTCGCGCGCGTGCACGTTGCCGGGTCGCCGGCGGACGCGCTGCTGCGACGCCTCGTCGACCAGGCCGAGGGACTGGAGCTGGTCGATCCTCCGCGCGACGGAGCGTCTGACGGCCGATCGGCGCGGGAGCGCGCCCGCAGAGCGATTCAGGAGGACCACGTCGACGCCGTGCTCCTGGTCGAGAACCGGGGCGACCTCGTCGAGGCAACGCTCCTGTACTCGAGCGTGCGCGACGCCTCGGCGGTCTCGCTCGAGCGCATCGAGGGCGTCGTGAGAGAGTATCGCGATCACGTGCTGCGCTCTCGAGCGCGACGGACGCCGGCGGGGGAGTCGATCCTCGGCGTGCTCGAGGTGGAGATCGTCGACATCGCATCCGGCCAGCGCAAGGCGAACTACCTGCTGTCGCTGACGATGCCGCTGCTGATGGTCATCGTCGTTCTCATGGGCGCCTTCTACCCGGCGCTCGACACCACCGTCGGAGAGCGCGAGCGGAACACGCTCGAGACCACGCTGGTGACCGCTGTGCCGCGACTCGCGATCGTGCTCGGCAAGTACCTCGCCGTCGTCACCCTCGCGCTGATGGCCTTCGCTCTCAATCTGGCGAGCATGACGTTCTCGTTCAAGCACATCATCTCGCAGATGGAGTTCAGCGGGTTCAGCCTCTCGCCGGTCTCGCTGCTGGTCATCATCGGCGGGGCCGTGCTCCTCTCGACGCTGGTCGCGGCGCTCATGATGGCGATCGCCTTCATGGCGAGATCCTTTAAGGAGGGACAGAGCTACATGGCGCCGGTGTACCTGCTCGGCGTGGCGCCGGTGGCGGTGACCATGTCGCCGGACGTTCCCCTGACGCCGTTCCTCTCGATGGTCCCGGTGGTCAACATCAGCATGACGTTCCGTGAGGCGCTGCAGGGGCGGTTCGACTGGCCGTTGATCCTGTCGACGCTCGTCTTCTCCGCCTTCTGGTCCGCCGCGGCGATCGCGGTCGCCGTGGCGTCGATCTCTCGCGAGGGCTTCCTGCTGGCCGACAGGTCGAACGGCCCCGGCCGGCGGAAGGGGAGCCGGCGATGACGACGCGTTCCATTCACAAGATCATCCTCGAGGCCCACCGGGCGCGGAAGCGCAAGCGCGCGCCGGTCGACGTCGAGATCCCGACCGGAGAGGCGGTCACCGTCCGATCGCTCAACAAGGTGTTTCACGACCGCAGGCGCGGCAGCGTGCAGGCCGTGAAGGACCTCGACTTCTCGTGTCGGTTCGGCGAGGTGTTCGGACTGCTCGGCCCCAACGGAGCCGGCAAGACGACGACGCTCCGCATGCTCGCGACCATCCTCGCGCCGACGTCCGGCACCGCTGCCGTCGCCGGTCACGACGTCACCCGCGAGGCGCTCGATGTGCGGCGAAAGATCGGCTACCTCTCCGGCAACACGGGTCTCTATCAGCGACTGACCGCGCGCGAGACGCTCGAGTACTTCGGCCGCCTGCACGGCCTGACGGAGGATCGGCTCGCGTCTCGCGTCGACGAGGTCCTGCAGCTGTTCGACATGCGAAGCTTCGCTGACCGGCGTTGCGAGCAGCTCTCGACCGGCATGCGGCAGAAGGTGTCGATCGCGCGCACCATCCTGCACGATCCGCCGGTGCTGATCCTGGACGAGCCGACGCTCGGCCTCGACATCCTGGTCGCCAGCACGATGGTGCAGTTCATCGACGACTGCCGCACGCGCGGCAAGTGCATCATCCTGTCGACGCACATCATGTCCGAGGCCGAGAAGCTGTGCGATCGGATCGGCATCATCCACGGCGGGCGGCTGCGCGCGCTGGGCACGCTCGACGAGCTCCGTGAGGAGACGGGCTACGAATTCCTCGAGGACATCTTCATGGCCGTGCTCACGAAGACGACGACGAAGGCGCTGCGGTGAACGTCGGGGCACGACTGCTGCGGGAGATCGTCCCGATGGTCAGCAAGGAGCTGCGGGACGTGCTGCGTGACCGGCGCGCCGCCTTCTTCACGTTCCTCTTCCCCCTGGCGCTCTATCCGTTTCTCTTCGTGATCTCCGAGCGCGTGCAGGCGCTCGGCGGCAGCGACGAGATCGACGGCAGCGTTCGAGTCGGCGTCTCCGGCGACTTCGACGAATTCAGCAGGTTCCTTGCCGGTGACACGGGCTTTCTGGTCGTCACCGGACTGCCGCTGAAGCGGAAGCACATCGAATCCGGCGAATTCGATGTGGTCGTGCGTCTGACGCGCCGTGAGGGCGAGGACAGCCGGCTGGTCGCGACCGTCCTGCACGACAGCGCGTTGCCTCTCTCGAGGCAGGCCTACCGTCGAGTGGCCGAGGCCCTCGAGAGATACCGCCTGGAGCTGGTGACGCGCCGACTGCGCTCGCACGGCGTCGAGGCCCCGCACGCCGACGTCGTGCGGCTCGAGACTCGCGACATCGCGCTCGGCGAGGAGCGCGCCCAGGCGATGCTCGCGCGCTTTCTGCCGTGCCTGCTGATCCTCCTCTTCTTCACCGGCGGCGCGTTCGCCGCCGTCGATCTCGTCGCCGGCGAGAAGGAGCGCGGCACGCTGGAGACGCTCTTCGTGCAGCCGGTTCGCCCGGGTCTCGTGGTCGCGGCGAAGTTCATCGTCGTCTTCGTCTGCTCCTTTCTCTCGGCGGCGCTCAACCTGGTCGGCATGATGCTCGCCCGCCGACTGCAGCCGGACAGCGGCATCTTCGCATTCCCGCTGCCGCCCTGGTCGTCGCTGATGGTGATCCTCATTTCGCTCCTGCCTCTCGCCGTGCTGACGAGCGCCGTGCTCATCGCCGTCTCGAGCAAGGCCGGGACGTTCCGGGAGGCGCAGACCCTCCTGGTGCCCGTGATGATCGCCGGCCTGCTGCCGGCCCTCATCGCCGCAGTGCCCAGCGTCCAGTTCAACGTCGCCACGGCGTGCGTTCCCGTGGCCAACGTCTCGCTGGCCGTGCGCGAGATGCTCGTCGGTCAGGTGAGGGGCCTGCCGCTGCTCCTGGCCTTCGCGAGCACGGCGGCCTACGCCGTGTGGGCCCTGCGCTGGGCCGCCGGCCTGCTGCGGCGCGAGGACGTCATCCTCGGCGGCGCGTCGGAGCCGCTCGATCGCGAGTACGAGGCGCGCCGCCATGCGCGGCGAGCGCTCTGCTTCGCGTGCGTCATGCTGCTCTTCGTCTACTACACCGGCACCCTGGTCCAGTCACCGCACGGACTCGGGCCGTACTGGGGACTCGCCGTGACGCTCTGGGGGCTCGTGCTCCTGCCGGCCCTCGCGTACCCGGTGACGCAGGACCTTCCACTCCGCGCCGCGCTGGCCCTGCGGAGGCCGCGACGCGGCGACATCGCGCTGGCCGTCGCGTGCGTGCCCGCGGTCGCCGTCCTGGTCACCGCCTACCTGGCGCTCCAGCACCCGGTGCTTCCGGTGCCCGCGGGACTCGAGAACCGCTACCGGGAGATCCTCGACCCGACGGCGATCCACCCGTTGATCCAGGTCTTCCTGTTCGCCGTGTCACCCGCGATCTGCGAGGAGATCCTCTGGCGCGGCACCGTCCAGGGTGAGCTCGAGCGCGAGCGCAGGCCGTTGAAGACCATCATCATCGTCGGCCTCCTCTTCGGCGTCTTCCATCTGAGCCTCTACCGCCTGGTCCCGACCGCGCTCCTCGGCTGCCTCCTGGCCTACATGCGCTGGAGGACCGGATCGCTCTTCCCCTCGATCGTCTTCCACGCGGGTTACAACGCGTTCGTGATCTTCGTGCTCTCCCCGCTCCACGAGGCGCATCACCCCCTGGCGGAGGCCGCGAGGCATCCGCTGACGGTGGTGGGGGCGGGGGTGATGGTGTATGTGGCGGCGAGGCGACTGGGGACGGGTCGCGGTTGACGGTCGTCCCCGTCCCCGTCCCCGTCCCCGTCCCCGTTCCCGTCCCCGTTCCCGTCCCCGTCCCCGTTCCCGTCCCCGTCCCCGTTCCCGGACGCTTCGTCGTCGAATCTCGGTCTGTGACCGAGACGGAGGACAGAGACAGAGAACAGAGACAGAGATCCGAGATCCGAGATCCGAGACCGATTCCGACTCCGATGACCGATTCGGACCCCGATTCCGATTCCGACTCCGAGATCCGAGATCGCAGCTCCTTCTCCAATCTGCGCAATCTGCGCAATCTGCGTTCCCGTACTCCCGGTGATGTCGAGCAGCCTTTTCGGGAACGGGCACGGCTCCGGGCACGAAAGCTCACGCAAAAAACCGTCTCACCTGGCGGCAGCTGCGTTCGAACTCGTGGGCCTCTTCTCGGTTGATGTCGGCGTCGCCGTAGAGGGAGCGGTAGAGGAGGTCGACGATGGTGTCGAGCGCGGCGATCGGGGCGCTTCTTCGGCCCGACAGCTCGCGGCCGTGCTCTCGTGGCGTCTGTGCGGGGCGGCGATGGCTGCGGGTCAGTCGGAGGTCGTGCTGGAGCTCGTGGTACGACGCGATGATCGCCCCGCGCGGGTCGCTGCGGTCCAGGTCGAGCATCGACGTCGCCGCCTCGAGGTCGTCGAGGGGCGAGTCGCCGGGCTCGTCGTCCGGGGCGTCCTCGATCTCCGGATCGTCGGGTCGCGCCTTCCGGAATGAGTGCACGGCGAGCAGCAGGGCGGCGATGGCGATGCCGACGAGGCTCCACCGGAGCGCTGTCTGGAACCGCCGCAGCGTGCCGGAGATGCCCGCCAGCTCGTCGTACTCCTCGAGCGCCGCGTCGCCGCCATCGACCAGACGACGGATCGGGGAGTCGCCGTAGCGGAGCCCCGCGCGCCGGTCGTCGTCGAGTCGTCCCGGGCCGCCCTCGCTCCCGACATCCGGCGCGAAGTCGATCCATTCCGCGAAGTCCTCCTCCTCGCCAGCGGCCGTCGACACGACGCCGCTGCGATCGGGCGTGTGAACCGGCGCCGGCGCGGCGCGGCGGCCATCCGATCCGCGGCGCGATCCGTCGTCACCGTGGTAAACGGAATGGCTCGTCCCGGCGCCGAAGAGGCCGCCGCCCGCATCCGAGCGCTCCGGTCCGGAGGAGCCGTCGGCGATGGCGTCCTCCTCCGGCCCCGCGTCCGAGCTCTCGTCGACCGGCACCCAGGCGATCGGATCGACCGGGAACCAGCCGCGATCCGGGAAGTAGACCTCCACCCAGCCGTGCACCATCGAATGCTTCAGGTGCAGCTCCCGGCGATCCTCGACCCACTCGCCGGCGAGATACCCGGCGGCGAGGCGCGTCGACACGCCCCGGGCCCGGAGGAGCAGCGCGGCCGCCGTGGCGTAGAACGAGCAGTTGCCCGTTCTCTCCGTGCGGAGGAAGTCCCGCAGGACCTCGCCGTGGTCCGGCCAGAAGACGAATCGCGAGTAGGTGAAGCCGCCCTCGACGAAGTACCGCCTGAGCGCGGCGACCGGGTGCTCGTCGCTCCGGAACACGCGGGCGGCCAGCCGGCGCAGATCGATGCCGAGCTGCGACAGCTCCGGCACCTCCAGGGTCGCCGGGTCGTCCGGGTATCTGCCGGGGAGCGCGCCGTTGCCGGGGAGCACGTTCCCCGGCAGCGGCTGGACGAGGCAGTGGTAGCTGTCGTGTTCCCGGGGCGCCGGATCGGGGAAGACATCGCCGGCCCGGTTGGTGCTCCAGGACTCGAAGAGCAGCGCGCGGTAGCGCTGCGTCCAGTACGGTGCGAGCAGGCTGCGGAAGACCGGCTTTCTGGGAAACGAGATCTCGACGAAGAGGGCGTCGTCTCCGGTGAGTCGGCGGTCGGGCTCGACGGCGAGCTCGGGCCCGCGAGGCCACGGCCGCTTCACCAGCGCCGGCCGCTCGGCCCAGGTGTGTGTGCCGGGCTCGAAGACGGTGAAGGTGATCGCGCGATAGAGCATGCGCGACGCGAGCTCGGGCGGCGGCGGCCACCGCAGGCGCGGATCGAGCTCGGCCCGCGGCGCGTCGACGACGAGCTCGGGCGACGGCCCGCCGGATCCGCGCACGATTCCCGGAGCGCGGATGACCACGTCGACGCGCGAGTTGGTCGGACGTCGCGCCAGTCCGGTGAGGCTGCCGCGGTAGCTGGCGGGGTCGCCGGGATCCTGCTCCTGAGTCAGCGACAGCGATGAGCGGAAGAACTCGTTCTTCCGGTCGCGCTCCTCTGCTTCCTGCGGCTCCGGGAACGCGACAAGGCGCGTCGCCCGCCGCGAGCTCGTCCGCGACGATCCGGCGTCGTGACGCATCTCGGGGAAGTCGAGGTCGCCGACGAACGCCAGGCCGAGGGCGAGGAAGATACCCGCCGTGGCGAGGGTCCCGGCGGCCGCGAGGGCGCGCAGGTTCTGGAAGTTCAGGTGACGCGCCGGCGCGGCGTCCTGGATGTCGCGGAGGAGATGCCGGGCTGACGCCGACGCGAGGAACGCACAGAAGAACACCGGCACCCACAGCCACGGCTCCGGTTTCTGCTCGAACAGCCCGAGCAGCAGCACCGCGCCGCAGAGGAAGTCGAAGAGACGGTACGTCCGCGGCTGGAAGAGGAGGAATCCGCTCCCCCAGCTCGCGACGGCGAGCAGCCCCGTGCCGATGCCGATCGGCGTCCGTGGCGTGGCCGACGCGTAGACGATCTCCCAGCCGGCGATCATCAGCGCGACGGTGAGCACGAGGAAGGTCGCGGAGAGGAGGTAGACCTTCAGGGTGTCCTTCGGCCGGCCGAGCCATCCGACGAACCGGCTGACACAGCGCGGAATCGCCGCCCAGCAGAAGAGGGACAGCCCCTCCGCCAGCGGTGCCGTGCGATGCAGCACGGCGGTCACGTAGAAGAGCGGCGCGGCGACCATGAGGACGTCGCACACCAGCAGCGCGGCCTCGACGCGTCGCGGCGACGACGGCACGTCGTAGAAGAGTCGAATGCCGCTGGTGAGTCTCATCTGGCGCGCCTCCGGAAGACGACCTCGAGGTCGGTGCCGCACGCGACCTCGTGCACCTCGACTCCCAGCGATCGCAGGCGCGACGTGAACGCCAGGCGCTCTCCGATCGCCGGCTGATCGCCATGGAAGAGCGCGCGGAACGACGTGTCGTCGAAGACCGCGGCCACGACCCGCAGCCCCCGCGCCCGCAGCGCGCGCACCCGCGCCGTCAGCGCTCGAGACGAGAAGAGGTACGGACTCGCCGTGAAGAAGACGCAGTCGCCCGCCCGGAGCTGATCGTCGTGACGCGTGAAGAGGTCCGGCAGCGACACCGCGCCATCCGGACGCATGCGTACGACGAGGTCGAGCACCGCCTGCAACTGGGCCGCGCCCGATCCGCCGGGCAGGAACCCGACGCGCTGTCCGCGCGCGAAGACACCGACTCGCATTCCGCGCGAGAGCGCACGGCCGGCGATCGCGACGGTCATCTTCACGGCGTGCTCGAGACTCGAGCCGCGTCCGATGCCGATCAGCGCCGGCCGGAAGAGGTCGACGAAGATGCCGAGGCTGCCGATCGAGTTGCGGGTGAACTCGCGCACGACGGGCGACCCGCGGTGCGCCGTGAGCGGCCAGTGGATCTTTCGAATCGGATCGCCGAAGCGGTAGTCGCGCACGCTGAAGAAGTCCAGGCTCTCGCCGATGCGCGAGCAGGTGTGGTCGTCACGCATCGCCGAGATGATCGCGCCGAGACGCTCCTCGATGCCGAATCGCTGCACGACGGGATACACCTTGAGCTGGTCGCGGTGGGGGAGCTTCTTCGACATCTGGATCAGCCCGAAGGGGTCGGAGAGCGTGACTATCCCCGAGCCCAGCGTGTAGACGCCACGCGGCAGCAGACAGCGACCGCGGTACGTGGTCTCGACACGCTCGCCCCCGACGACGCGGAACGGAAAGGTCACTCGCTTGCGCGAATGCAACTCCGGCGTGAACACGTCGGTGACGACGGGGTAGAAGATCGGCAGCCGGGACTCGTTCTCGAGCGAGATGGTGACGTTGACGTCCTCGCCCTCGAACACCGCGCTCGGAACGGCGCGCTCGACGCGCACGCGCGCGAGCGCATGGCGGACCATCAGCCACAGAGCGATCGGCCCCAGCAGGAGCGGCGTCCCGAACGCGACGGCGAACCCGTTTCCGTGATACACGCCCGCGACGATCGCCAGCACGCCGAGGGCCGCCACCGGAAACGCGGAGCCGCAGTTCGGCTCAGCTCTTGGAGGCGAGCTTTTCATGCGGCACGGTCGGAATCGGGGTGTCGTCGAGGATCTCCTGGATCAGCGTCGCCCTGTCGAGACCGGTGTGCTCGCGGTGCGGGTCGAGGAGAAGTCGGTGGGAGAGGACCGCCGGAGCGACCGTCTTGACCGCGTCGGGCGAGACGAAGGACGATCCCTCGAGAAACGAGCAGGCCTGCCCGGCGCGCATCAGCGCCAGCGCCCCGCGCGGGCTGATGCCGAGACGCACCGACGGGTGGGCCCGCGTCGCGTTGACCAGGGAGACGATGTAGCGCCGCACCTCGTCGCCGACATGGACCTCGCGCACGGCCCGCTGCACCCGGAGCAGGGTCGCGACGTCCATCACGGGACCGATCTCCTCGATCGGATGGCTGACCATCTGCTCGTCGAGGATGCGGACCTCCTCGTCCTCGGCCGGATAGCCGATCCGGATGCGCATCAGGAAGCGGTCGAGCTGCGCCTCCGGGAGCGGGTAGGTGCC
>JBFFXF010000122.1:0-20271 GCA_041569895.1 Planctomycetota bacterium
GTCCCCGTCGTGCTCGGTCATCGCGCTCCTGTCATCGCGCCCGTGCCCGTGCCCCTGCCCGTGCCCCTGCCCGTGCCCGTGCCCGTGCCCGGGAACGGGAACGGGAACGGGAACGGGAGCGGGAACGGGGACGGGAACGGGCACGGACAGGCGCGCTTGACCCGAATGGAGGTCAAAGTATACTTGGAACTTGCCTCCGAACGCGCCGGGCGACATCCCGAACCGGGTCCACGGCAGATACATGCTCCGAGGAGACCGTGTCCGGGGCGAAACCGGCACGGCGCAGGCACCATCACGCGGTCCACGAGGTCGACCAGCTCTGGCGGCGGGGTCTCCATCCCGTCTGACGCTCCGTCGACGGATCGACCGCGGGATGTGTGGCTGCGCCCGCGGGGTGATCCCGGGTCGTCGCCGGGGTGTCTGCTTGCGGAACCCGAAGCGCTCACGAGCTGTCTGCATTCATGAAGGAGTGGTTCATGTACGGGCTGGCAAGGTCTCTCTTCGTCGCGATCCTCGGTGCCGGGATGTTGCTCGCCGGCGCGTCCCGACTCCGGGCCCAGGTTCCGCAGTGTCAGTGCGCGGCGGTCAACCCGTTCGGAAGCTGCCAGGTGGCCGTCGCCAACTATCCCGGGCAGGAGCCGGGCGCGGCGACCGTCGCGCCGGTCGGGGCGCAGCGGTTCCTCTACGTGGTCGACAACTCGGACGGCTTCGTCTACCGGTTCGCGTTCGCGAACAACCAGCTCACGCTCAACGGCTGCGGGGCCAGCTCGCCGCTCTGTTTCGTGTCGCCGCTCGGGTCGTTGCCGACGCCGACCGGATTGACGTTCAATCCCGACGACCTGCTGCTTTACTGGGCGATCGGCGGCCAGCTCTTCCGGAGCACCGCGGACATCGCGGCGGTGGACTTCCTGCTCACGGTCGAGCCGGTGGCCACGGTCGACATGAACGATCTCGCCGATCTGCTGGGCCTTCCTCGCGCCGGACAGCTCGGCGGCATCACCTACCACGCCAAACGAAACACCTTCTGGGGCGTCGATGTCGTCAACGACGTCTACTTCGAGTTCGGGCTCGACGGCAAGCCGATCATCGATGGCGACTCCGTGCGTCACTTCGTCAACCCGCGCAAGTCGCCGCTCGGTCCCGGCGCATTCGGCGACACGATCGCCTACGCGTCCGTCGACGGTGTCGATTTCTTCGACATCTCGATCGGCCGCCTCACCGACGGTCGACCGATGATGGTCGAGCGCGTCTTCGCCGATGAGGGCACGTTCCGTGACAGGGAATTCACCTTCGGTGATCCCGTCGGTCTCAACTACGCGCTGTCGACCTTCGCCGGCGCGGGGACGGTGACCGGTCTGGCGTACTGGTCGGACACGTGCGGCGTCGGCCAGCACACCGAGGTCCTCCTCGACGCGGGATCTGCGGATGGCCCGCCGCGGGTGCGCATGATCACCGCGGACTTCCCGAACGACACCGGGCTCGCGGACTTCGAGTGCACGCCGGAGGGCAACAACGTCACGCTCCGGTGGAGCACGTTCAGCCCCTTCTCGACCCTCCAGGTGACGCGCACAGACCTCTCGACCGGCGAGACCAAGGACGTGCCGGTGATGGCCGACGGCTCGGCGGGCGAGTCGACATTCGTCGACAGGAACGTCTCCGACAGCGCGTACCGATACGCCGCGGTGCTGACGACGAACGGCGGTTTCGCGTACCCCGCGAAGACCTGCCGCGTGGTCGTCGGCCGCGGCACCGCGGTGGCGTCCGCCAGCTTCATTCGACCGGAGACTCCGGAGGACACGCTGCCGTTCGGGATGACCTACGTCGGCTCGCGCGACCAGATCCTGGTCGCGGATTTCGTCACCGGCAACGGGCATCTGTTCGACACCGACCTGGAGTTCCGCGGTCGCTTCGCGGGCCCGTTCAACCGGCGGCAGTTCTTCATCATCGGCACCACCGCCGGCGTCGCGTGGGTCGAGTCGAGCGACGAGCTCCTGTGGCTCCTCAACGGCGCCGATGGCTCGAACTTCGTCCAGCGCACGAGACTCCTCGACGGCGGCAGCCTCAGAATCGAGAGAATCGGCGACCTGGCGCGCATCCGGTCTCCGCTGAACCTCGTGCGGCCGCTCCTCGGTGACATCGCGCACGACCCGGCGGTCGATCAGTTCTGGTCGATCGACCGGAACAACGGCGTCGCCTTCTCGTTCCGCGCCGACGGGACGCTCTCCGGCGATTCGTTCACGATGCAAGTCCCCAATCCGCGCACGGTGGGCGCGGCGAACGGCATCGGCGGCGGGGCGCTCGCCGTCGTCGAGACCAGCCCGAACACCCTGGTGCTCGACTGGGGCGTCGGCGCTGCGGACGAGGACTTCGCCGGCGCTCTCGATCGCATCTCCTACGGACGCGTCATCCGCGGCGGGGAGGACTCGGTCTTCGTCCCCGGTCAGCGAGAGTTCACCGTCGATCTCGTGACCGCGACGGGATCGCGCCTCTTCGGCGGCACTGCCTTCGTGACCAAGGGCGAGGACGAGTTTCAGTTCATCGTCGCCTGGGACACTCGCCGGATCTTCAAGCTCGACATGTCCGAGGGGATCGCGGGCAAGGAGTTCGTGCGCGGCGACGCGAACGCCGACGGCGTGCTGAACATCTCCGACCCGAGCTTCATCCTCGCGTTCCTGTTCAAGCAGGGCGGCCCGCCGCCGTGTCGTGACGCGGCGGACGTCGACGACGACGAGACCATCAACATCACCGACGCCGTCGTCCTCTTCCGCTACCTCTTCCAGGCCGGTCAGCCGCCGCAGGATCCCTTCCCGGAGTGCGGTCGCGACTTCGACGCGGGCCTGACCTGCGAGGTGACCACCTGCCCGTGATCGCCGGCGCGGCAGGCGCTCACTCGATCAGCAGCCCCTCCCCCGCGAGCCGGTGGAGCAGCGCGATCATCGCGAGCACGTCGCGGCGGTTGTGCTCGCGAATCGGCTCGATGAGCTCGCTCCGCCCGGTGGTCACCCAGTCCCAGTAGCGCCCGGGCACCTCGGACCCCGGGACGTCGAACGGGCCGCGCTCGAGGCCAAGGAGGCGACGCTCGACCGTGCTCAGTCGGCAGTTCGGCAGGTCGCGCTTCCACCGCCGGCGCACCTCGTGGAGCAGGTCGACATGCGTCCGGAACTCCGGGAAGGCGACGCCGTGGCGAAGCGCTCGCTTCCGCAGCCGCGGCAAGTCGAAACACGCGCCGTTGAACGACACCCAGCGATCGACCTCGCCGAGCCGCGCGGCCACGCGGTCGACGAGCTCCGGCTCGCGCGAGGGGTCCGCCGCGAAGACCGACTCGAAACGGAGCGGCTCGCCGGGGCGGTATCGGAGGATGCCGACGAGGAAGATCAGCGTGTCGCCGAGGCCGCAGGTCTCGATGTCGAGAAAGACGAGCTCGCGCTCGACGCTCGCGGAGAAGCGCGACCAGTCGAAGTCCTCGCCGAACAGCTCGACGGACATGGCGCCGCTGTCGAACGCCTCGGTGATGTGGTCGGCGCGTCGATCACCGCTGGCGGCCCGGGTGCTCACGAGAGTCCACGAATCGCTCGCTTGACGCGCTTCTCGACCTTCGGATCGAGCATCTCCTGCGGCTCGAGCGCCTCCCGCCGCGGCGCCATCTCGGCGGGCTCGAGGCACGGCGTGTACGGCTCCTTCTCGAGCAGGTCGTGGAGCAGAAAGCGCGCGGCCTCCTTGGGGTGCGGATACTCCTTGATGGTGGGCTCCATGGCGATCTCGTACCGCGTCGAGCCGGGAAGCACGCAGCTCGGGCAGCCGGCCGCGCAGCCGCACGAGCGGACGTGCTGCAGCGCCGCCTCGACGATGCGCTCGAAGATCTCGAACGCCTTCTCGGCGTACCCGATGCCGCCCGGGTAGAGGTCGTAGACGTAGATGCGCCGGCCGTCGATGAAATAGTCGAGATCGCGCGTCTCCGCCATGACGAAGAACGGCATGAAGCTGGTGAACAGACGCGCGACGCCGTGAAGACCGCTCTGGAAGAAGTCCGCGCCGTGCTGCATCGCGCGCCGTCCGACCTCCTCGGGCACGTCGAGGTGGACGGCGACCGTCTCGAGCAGGATCGGCGGCAGGTCGACCTCACCGTATCCGATGTTCTCGCGTGTCCGGAAGCGGACCTTCTTGAACCCGGTGATGCGCGTCTCGACGGTGACCTCCGAGAGTTCGAGCGTCGTCCGGCGCCACGTCTGCGCGTCCAGCGGCGAGTCGACGCGCACCTTCTTCTGACACAGGGCCTGGGTGTAGTAACCACTGTCGTCGCGCCGGATGCGAGCGATCTGATTGGTGACGTCGAGCTCCTCGACGAAATGAGTCTCCGATCGATGAATGTAGATCGCGCCCTCGTAGAGGCTGAGGAGTCCCGACACGTAATCGAGCTCGCCGACGATCCTGTTCGTGTTGCACTCGTAGATGGTGAAGTTTTCCTCGCCGACGGTGCGCAGCTTGACCTTCTTCGCCGGGAAGTCGCGCTCGATGTAATGCCACTTGCCGGAGCCCTCGCGCAGGTGCTCCGACTCGGCGAGCAGCTTGAGCATGCCGCGGAGGAGCTTCGCATCGCCGGAGGTGAACCACGAGGCGTCCTCGTCGCCGATCGGCAGCTCGTAGGCGGCGCAGACGAGGTGTTTCGTGAGGATGTAGTGGTTGTCCGGCTCGATCACCGCCGATTCCGGCGACTTCTCGAACACCGTCTCCGGGTGCCGCATGAAGTACTGGTCGATCGGCTCGGTGCCACCGATGAACACGACGAGCGAGTGACGCGCGCGGCGCCCGGCTCGCCCGGCGCGCTGCTGGAAGCTGGCCACCGTTCCCGGGTAGCCGATCAGTATGCAGGCGTCGAGCCCGCCGATGTCGAGACCGAGCTCGAGGGCGTTGGTGCTCACCACGCCGAGGAGCTCGCCCGAGAAGAGCCGCCTCTCGACGTTGCGGCGCTCGTACGGCAGGTATCCGGCCCGATAGCTCTCGAGCTTGTCCGCGAGCGGGCGCGTCGACTCGTTGGCGCGAAGGCGGTCCCAGACGTAACGCAGAACGAGCTCGACGGTCGACCGTGCCTGACAGAACGTGATCGTGCGCACGCCACGTTCGAGCAACTCGGGCAGCAGCCGGACGCCGATCGACAGCGGTCCTCTGCGAAAGCGCGAGCCGTCGGGCCGGTCCTCGATCGGCGGATTCCAGAGCACGAACGTCCGCCGTCCGCGCGGTGAGCCGTCCTCGGCGACGACGTCGAAGGGCTCACCGACGAGGGCCTCCGCGTGAGCCCCGGGATTGGCGATGGTGGCGGACGCCCCGACGAACTGCGGCTTCGCTCCGTAGTGCGCGCAGAGGCGACATAGCCGCCGGAGCACGTTGGCGACGTTCGATCCGAAGATGCCGCGCAGCGAGTGGATCTCGTCGAGGACGACGTACCGCAGCCCCGAGAGCAGCCCGACCCACCCACCGTGATACGGAAGGATCGAGCGGTGCAGCATGTCCGGGTTGGTCATGATGATGCGGCCGCGCTGCTTCAGCCGGCGGCGCAGGGCGGGCTCGGTGTCGCCGTCGAACACGCCCGCCTCGATCTCGAGGCCGACTCCGAGGCGCAGCTGGTCGAGGACGCGCATCTGGTCCTGCGCGAGCGCCTTCGTCGGGAAGAGGTAGAGCGCGTAACCACGACCGCCCCCGCCAGCGCCGACCCCGCCAGTACCGCCTCCGCTATGACCGCCTCCGCTATGACCGCCCGCGCCATCACCGCGCAGGAAGTGGTCGAGAACGGGAAGGTTGTAGCAGAGGGTCTTGCCGCTCGCGGTCGCCGAGACCACCACGACGTTGGCGCCCGCGCGCACGCGGCGGATCGCCTCGGCCTGATGCGAGTAGAGTCGCTCGACTCCGAGCGAGCCGAGGAAGTCGCGCCAGCGTGGATCGAGCCCGTAGAAGTCCCCCTCCTCGCTGTCGACGAATCGCGCCGGGCGCTCCGGCTCCTCGCGGATCGACTCGATCTGCGCGACGTTGGCGGGAAGACGGAGGACTTCCTCGACGACGCGGGAGACGGGGTCCGGCCCGACGTTCTCGTCCTGGCGCTGGATCATCGCTCTTCACCTTCTTTTCCTGTCACCTCGGTCCGGAAGTGACGCGCTTCCGAAAAGCTCTCAAGAAACCGGACCGACGTGACGATTGACCAGCACCAGGGGTTCCGAGAAGACGTTCCCCCCGGTTATCGGTCGTTCGGCGCGGACATGGTAGCCAGCGCGCAGGGTCGTTTCAACGAGGTTTCACGCGTGAGGGAATCGGTTGCTGTACAGTCCGTGAGGATGTGTTAGTATTCTCCAGCCTTCTTCGATCGAACGACGCGAACGATCGAGAAGCGTACGCAGAGGACGGCATGAGAGGGAAACACGTCGCTTTGATTCGGGCCCGTTCCTACTCGTCACTTCCACTTCTCCTTCCCGCACTTCTCTTCCTCTTCTCCTGTCAGACCGCTCCCCCGAGGACGGAGATACGCGACCGTCTCGCGCGAGGAGAGGACGACCTCGTTCACCGCCGGTATCACGGCGCGATCGCGACGTTCCAGGAGGTGCTGGACACGACGAGCGATCCCGACCTGCGCGGCAGCGCGCTGCTCGGCCTCGGGAAGGCGTACACGGCGCTCGGCCATTCGAAGGAGGCGTTCGAGTTTCTCTACCGCGCGCAGCGCGAGCAACCGAAGCCGGCGACCGCGGCGGCGATCGAGATCGCTCTCGGCGAGGCGTACTTCGAGGGCGGCGACTACTCGAGGGCGTATCGCAGTCTCGCCCGTGTCGTCAACCGTTCCGGCGCGGACGCGCAACGCCGACTTCTCGCCGTCGCGGGCATCTGCGCGCACAAGCTCGGCGATCACGAGGCGGGCAAGCGTCTGATGCGCCGCGCCAGGCTGGATCGAGACCGCGAGCTGATGGCGCTCGTCGAGCGGCACATCCCCGATTACCGCGAGCGCGAGCGTTCGAGCTGGGGCGACCGCGTGGTGACGCCGCGCAAGCCGCGAGCGACGACGCCCCGGGACCCCGGCCCGCTCAAGGTGTACTCGCGCCGTCACTGGCGAGCGCGGAGCATCCGCGCCAACCGCACCGTGATGTCGAGACCGTACCGGATCACGGTGCATCACAGCGGAACCGATGAGCCGGAGATCCCCTCCTTCGCGGAGGCAGCCGAGACGATTCGCAAGATCCAGCAGAACCACCAGGGGTCGCGCGGCTGGGCCGACATCGGCTATCACTTCGTCATCGACCGCTCCGGCCGCATCTGGGAGGGCCGGAGCCTGCGCTACCAGGGCGCGCACGCCCGCGGCGATGCGAACCGCGGCAACATCGGCGTCGTCCTCCTCGGCAACCTCACGCGCCAGCGCGTCACGCCCGCGCAGGCCCGCAGCCTCGGGCGTTTCCTGGCGTACCTCTGCCAGAGGCACCGGGTCTCCGCGTCGCGGGTGTACACGCACGCGGAGATCCTCGACGGCGCCACCGCGTGTCCCGGCCCGCAGGTCGCCAGGCTGATCCGGAATTTCCGGAACGCGCCGCTCGCGTTCAACCGGCCGTGAAGGCCCGGTCGCATCGCGTGAGCGACCGCACCAACTTCCTGGGCACCGGGAACGATCCCTTCGAGTGCCTCAGGTGCGGGACGCGGGTGCTCCCCCTGGTGACGGGTTTCCGAAACCACTGCCCTGCCTGTCTCTGGTCACGCCACGTGGACGATGTCCCCGGCGATCGCCAGAACGCCTGCGGAGGGCTGATGGAGCCGATCGACCTCGAGGGCTCCGAGGGCGCCGGCTGGTTCCTCGTCCACCGGTGCGTCGAGTGCGGCGCCGTGCGCCGCAACCGGACCGCCGAGAAGGACCCCCGGCAGCCGGACGACTGGGATCGCATCATCGACCTCTCGGCGAACGACCGGTAACCCGTCGCCGATCGGAGTCGGTCGGAGTCCGTGTCGGTGTCGGAATCGGAGTCGGCATCGGTATCGGCATCGGCCATCGGTATCGGAGTCGGTCATCGGACTCCGCAACCAGAGCCCTCGAGGACGGGAACGGGCACGGGAACGGGTACGGGTACGGGTACGTTTTTGCAACGTTGGAGTCCGAGTCGGAATCGGCGTCGATCATCGTTTCACCGGTCAAGGTACCGCTTCCCTTTGCCCCCCGCGCGATGTACAACATCGACCTGGCCGGCAAGACCAACGCCGGCGGAGCGCACACACCAGGGAGAGCCCATGCTGACCATTCCCGGCCAGAGTCACACCTTCTGCGACGGTGTCTCGCGACGCGGCTTCCTGAGCATCGGGGGGCTCGCCCTCGGCGGGCTCTCGCTGCCGCGCCTCCTCGAGGCGGAGGACAGCTCGGGCGTGCGCAACTCGCGCAAGTCGATCATCATGATCTACCTGCCCGGTGGGCCGCCGCACCAGGACATGTTCGATCTCAAGATGGACGCGCCGAGCGAGATCCGCGGCGAGTTCCGTCCGATCGAGACCAGCGTTCCGGGAATCCGCATCTGCGAGCACCTCCCTCGGCTCGCGCGGCGCATGGATCGGCTGGTGGCGATCCGGTCGGTGGTCGGGTCGGAGGGCGCACACGCGTCGTTCCAGTGCATGACCGGTCGCCCGAACCGCGGCCCGCAGCCGCTCGGCGGCTGGCCGGAGATCGGCTCGGTGCTCTCGAGGCTGCGCGGTCCTGCTCGCAGATCGATCCCGCCCTTCGTCAACCTGGCGCCGATCATGCAGCATCGCCCCTACAACGCGGGAAAGCCGGGCTTCCTCGGCGTCGCGCATGCGCCGTTCCGTCCCGACGGCGAGGGCAAGGGCGACATGATGCTCAACGGCGTCACGCTCGAGCGACTCGCCGACCGGCGAGCGCTGCTGTCGAGCTTCGACCGCTTCCGGCGGGAAGCCGACGCCAGCGGTCTGATGGACGGGATGGACGCCTTCACGCGCCAGGCGTTCGGCGTGCTGACGTCGAGCGACCTCGCGGCGGCGCTCGACCTCGAGCGCGAGGACCCGCGCGTGCGCGAGCGCTACGGTCGCGGCACGCCGAAGCACCAGGGCGACGGAGCTCCGATGCTGATGGAGCAGTTCCTCGTCGCGCGGCGGCTCGTCGAGGCCGGCGTGCGGTGCGTCACGGTGAGCTTCAGCTTCTGGGACTGGCACGGCGGCAACTTCAGCCACGGCCGGCGCCACATGCCGGCGCTCGACCAGGGCGTCTCGGCGCTCGTCGACGATCTCCACCAGCGAGGTCTCGACCGGGACGTGACGGTGGTCGTCTGGGGCGAGTTCGGCCGCACTCCGAAGATCAACAAGGACGCCGGACGCGATCACTGGCCGCGGGTCTCGTGCGCGCTGCTCGCGGGCGGGGGCCTGCGCACCGGCCAGGTGATCGGCGAGACCGACGCCCACGGCGCCGAGCCGGCCTCGCGCCCGGTCCACTTCCAGGAGATCTTCGCGACCCTCTACCACAGCCTCGGCATCGACGTGGAGACGGCGACGGTCACCGATCTCTCGGGACGGCCGCAGTATCTCGTCGACAGCGGGTTCAAGCCGATGGCGGAGGTGGTGTAACCGTACCCGTTCCCGGACCCGGACCCGGACCCGGGCCCGGTCCCGAAAGCGCTCGGGGTCGCGATGGCGGCCGCCGTCGGGACCGGGGCGGGGGCGTACGCGAGCGAGACGCGGGACCGACTCCGACACCGATTCCGACTCCGACACCGATTCCGATTCCGAGGTCCGATTCCGAGGTCCGATTCCGAGATCAGAGATCAGAGATCAGAGACCAGGGATCGACGCGCCGACTCTCGAGGTCTCGTTCTGCGTAATCTGCGTAATCTGCGGAATCTGCGGCCTCTGCGTTCCTCTTCCTCCGCCGTCCGGAAATCCGCCCAACTTGTAGACGGGCCTGCCGGCATTCGGTTTGTTTACGAATCCCGGCGCCCCGGGGGCACGACCCCACGTGGAAGGGGTTCTACCGGCACGGCGGCTGCAACGCATTTTGTTGCGACGCGCCACGGCTCCCGACTATCATTGCGCATCGCGCGCAGCGTGCGCGGGGGGTCGCAGCGCGGAGGACACTGTGCGAAGCTCGTTTCTCAGGATGGCCAGCGCCCCGATGCCCGAGCAAAGACCGAGCGCTCCGGACGACGTCGCGGACCACGCGAGCGACTGTCACGCGAGCGACCATGGTACGACGCCCGTCGAGAGCCCGGAGGACGGCGCCGGCGAGCCGCGGGAGAGCGGTTCCCGGAGCGGTCCGCCGATCCACCCGAAGGAGGCCGCCGATCTCGTCCGCAAGACCCTCGACGGCGATCTCGCCGCCTTCGAGGAGCTCGTGCTCGCCTACCAGCGGGCGATCTTCAACATCGCCTACTACAAGTCCCGCAACCTCTTCGACGCCGAGGATCTGGCCCAGGACATCTTCCTGGCGGCCTATAATGCCCTGCCGACCCTGAAGGATCTGGAAAACTTCGGCGGCTGGCTGATCGGCATCGCCCACAACCGCTGCCACAAGTGGTTCCGCCGCGAGCGTACCAAGGTGGTCAAATTCCGGGAGTTGCGTGAACGCAAGGAGCGCGAGGAGCGGCTCCGGGCGCGGGGCGCGGCGGACGACGCCGACGACGCCCAGCGAATCTCGCGCGAGATCCGCGAGCTGCCCCACGAAATCGCCCGGGTTCTGGTACTGAAATATCTGGAGGGAATGAGTTACGAGGCGATCGAGGCCCGGCTGGGGATCAAGCCCTACCGGATCGATTACCTCATACGGAAGGGGAAGAGCCTCCTGAAGAGGCGCCTCGAGCGCAGGCTCGCGCGCTGAAACGCGGGAGGGGAGGGGGAGCGAGGGAAGTCGGAGGAGTCCGCATGGACCCCAGAAACACGAGTCGTCCCGAGAGCATGAGCCCCCGCGGCGCCTGCGATCTCTTCCGGGATCGCCTCCACGCGTACGTCGAGTGCGAGCTCGACGACGCGACGTCGCGGTTCGTGTCATCGCACCTCCGGTCGTGCCCCGACTGTCGCCGCGTGAAGCTCGCCCTCGAGTCGGAGCGTCTCGAGCTGATCGAGTCGATGCTCTCCCCGCCGAAGCTGCACGCTCGCTTCACCTCCAAGGTCCGTCGCGCCGTCGAGGCCCGCCTCGAGTCGCGCCGGCGCCGGTGGCTGCCGTTGCGCCGCTTCGTCGCCGGGCTCGCCGCCGGAGTCGTCTTCGGCGCGCTCGGGGTCTCCGTGGCGTTCCTGATGATCGGACGACCGGACGCGGACGTCGTGGCGCGTGCCCCGCTGCCCGGCGCCCAGTCCGCCGAATCGAGCAACCTGACGGATCCGGAGCCGCCTCCGGCGGCTGCGCCGGGCGGGCAGAGCGAGCCCACTCTCGGCGACGCGACGACCATCGTGCACCACTCCGATGCCCTCGTCTCGACACACCGGCCCGACACGACTGCCGATGAAGTTGGCGGCAGCGAGAGCGAGGATGACGCGCCGGTGGCGTGGGTGGAGGAGCTCCCGACCTCGATCAACAGCGTCGGCGACGTCGGGCGTTTCGACCCTTGCAACGAGGACGTCAACGGCGACGGCCGTGTCGGTCCGACGGACCTCGCGCTCGCCTGGTACACCGTCCTCGCGACCGCGCCGGCGCCGATCACCAGCGAGGACTGCAACGACGACTGCCTGTACTGAGGGTGGGCGCCGTGATGCGCGCAGTCCCGTCGCTGGGCAGAAGGCGGAGACCATTCCGAAGATCCGATGAAAACTCCCAGATCGAGCCGAAGCCGCGCGCTGACTGCCGTCGCGCTCGCTCTCTCCTCGCTGCTGGCGCTCTCCGCCGGCGGTGACGGGGCGGAGGCGAGACCCGCGACGGGGCAGTTCACGCTGGTCTACAACGTCAACAACGGCGGCTACGTCGACGTCTGCGGCTGCAAGCAGAAGAAGGTGCGCAACGGCAGCCTGACGCGGCGGTCGAGCTTCATCAAGCAGCTCCGGTCGACGGGCCGGACACTGCTCCTGCTCGACGGCGGGAGCACGCTCTTCTCGGTGATGGACGCGCCCCACACGGTCCAGCGCGATGAGGCGATCCGCAAGGCGGCGCTGATCGTCGAGGCCTACGACCACATCGGATACCGCGCCATGGCCGTCGGCGTCTCCGACATCGCCATGGGCCTCGACACGCTCAAGGAGCTGCTCGCGAAGGCGAAGTTCGACGCGCTCTCGGCCAACTTCCGCGACGCCGCCACGAAGAAGCTGATCTTCAAGCCGCACGAGGTCTACACGGTCAACGGCGTGCGCGTCGGCGTCATCGGGCTGACGCTCGAGACCATGGGGAGCGCCTACCTGGCGAAGGCCGCGCCCGGAACGGAGCTCTCCGATCCGATCGAGGCGGCGCGCGAGTCGGTCGCCGCGCTCCGGGGCCGCGTCGATCTGATCGTCGCGCTCTCGCACATCAAGCAGGAGTCGAACTACCGCCTCGTTCGGGAGCTCACGGAGATCGGCGTCGTCGTCGACCCGTTCATCGAGTACCAGAACCACCGCACCTGGATCAAGAAGGAGGAATGGCTCGGCGTGCTCGACGAGACCCTCTTCCTGCGCAGCGACGGCCAGGGCGCGCGACTCGGCGTTCTCGATATCTGGCTCGATCGTCCCGGCGCCAAGCTGCGGCACCGGTACCTGAAGGAGCAGCTCGAGGAGGCCGCGCGATCCGGCACGGCGACACCGGAGCAGCAGGCCGAGCTCGCCGTCTACGAGAAGCGCAACCTCTACACGTTCGAGCGCGTCTCGATCAGCCCCCACCACCTCGAGGACCCGGAGATCGATCGACTGGTGCAGGCGTGGAAGAAGGGGATCGATCCCTCCGCGGTCGCGCTTCGCGGGAAGGAGCTGCCGATGCGTGACGTCTTCGCGACGGCGTCGAAGTGCCGCCCGTGTCACCAGGCGCAGTTCGACTTCTGGGCGGACACCGGGCACGCCCACGCGTTGGAGTCGCTCAAGAAGACGGGCGACGAGCACCGCTACGACTGCGTCGGCTGTCACGCGCTCGGATACGGCACGGCGTTCCTCGACACCACCAGGATCGGCGACTGGGCCAACGTGCAGTGCGAGTCTTGCCACGGCGCGAACCCGGGGCACCTGAGCGAGCCCGAGAAGCACCGATACGCCAAGGTCGCCGAGGAGACCTGCCTGGCATGCCACAACGAGGAGCACACGTTGAAGGACTTCCACTTCCTCAGCATGCGACGCAAGACGGCGTGCCCGAAGGGTTGACCCGTCACGGTCGCCACGAGGTCTCGGCGAGAGCCGACGGCAGACGCTGTCCGAAGGGGCCGGAGCGTCACGCCGACGTCGTCGCGGGCTCCTGCTCCTCCTCGTGCTCCTGACTCTGGCCCGACTCCTCCGCGGCGGCGGATCCCTCCGCCTCGTCCGCCTCACCGTCGGGGAATCTCGTCTTGAACTCCTTCTCCTCGTCCTCGAGCTCGGCGAGCAGCCTGCGTCCGCCGTCGGTCGAGGCGACGTCGGAGCCGTCGAGGAGATCTCGCGCCCTCGAGATGAGCTCGTGCTGTCTCCGGGCGTGGCGCGTCATCGCGCCGACGGCGGCGTTCAGGAGGTCGTTCACGTCGTGGAGGTCGTCGGTCTTGCGGATGCGGCACTCCCTGTCCCACCGGCCGTCGACGAGGTCCCGGAGGTAGACCCCGAAGCGGTACAGCGGCCCGCAGAACCGGAACGACTGGAAGATCGACACCGCGATGCAGAGCGGCACGGCGATGCCGACCGAGAGGCAGAAGTACTGCAGGAGCATCACCGGGACCCGCTGGATCTCGACGCCGCTCGGACCCTCCTGGACGAGGACCCAGTACCCGATCAGCGAGAGCTGGAAGTTGACCAGCAGCACGATCAGCGCCACGAACATCGTTCGCAGGATCATCCTGAGCTGGAGATCCGGACGGATCCACTTCCGGCGGCGCTTGTACGGCGGTGATGGAGTCGGCGTGTCGGTCATCGGATCGTTCCTCGGAGCCGATTCTCTCGCGAGAATTATGGAGTCACCCCCTCGATTGAGTATCGTCAGCGGCGAGGCGAGTCTTGCCCGGATTCTCGTGCCAGAGGGGCCGCCTCAGATCAACGCGTCGAGCTTTCTCAGAACATCGTCGACCGCCTCGTCGCCGGAGAGGGCAGTCTCGACGTCGCCCTCCAGGAGCGTCGAGAGCTCGAGCACCGCGTCGGCCTCACCGGCGCGGGGGCGAGAGACGCCGTCGCAGAGGAGCACCACTTCCGCGGGGTCTCCTCCCCGCGGCGCCCCGAGGCGGGCGCGCAGCGCGGCGAGAGCGGGCGGGAGGTTTCCCCGGACGTCGAACGCCACGTCCTGGAGAGCTCTCCGGCGCAGGCCGTGGCGACAGCGCGTCAGGACGCAGGACCGGTGGAAGTACCGGTAATTGGACGCGTGCCGGACCGTCGGCCGGTGAGACGGGTGGGCCAGGTGGAAGAGGTGAAACACGCTGCAGTCGCGCGCGCCATCGACGATCCGGACGCCGCGCCGACGCAGCCGCCGGCCGAGATCGTCGTCCTCGAGCCCCCAGCCGACGAAGCGCTCGTCCCAGCCGTTGACCGCCTCGAGGTCGGTCCGGTGGACGGCGCAGTTCCCGCCGATCAGCTTCGGACGCACCTTGAGACCGGTGCGCGCGTAGAAGCGATTCTTCACGAAGCTCCACCACCGGCCCCATGCCGCCCGGCGGAGCTCCCGGTCGAGGACTCGCCGCCGCTCGTCGCCGTCGACCTCGCGCGCGAGGAGGCGCGCCGTGAGGCGCTCGTCGAGCTGGCACCGCGAGCCGACGTGGGCGAGCCCCGGACGGACGCGCTGCGCGTGCAGCGGGATGGCGCGGGCGTCGACGAGCGAGTCGCCGTCCACGAAGACCAGGACGTCGCCGCCAGCGCGGAGGATGGCGCGGTTTCGAATCGCCGCGAGTCGAAACCCCCTGTCCTCGTGGCGGACATGGACAACGTCGAGGGGAGCCGTCCGCGAGAACCGCTCGATCACCTCGCCGGTCGCCGGTCCCGAGCCGTCGTCGGCGACGAGTACCTCGAGGTCGTCGCACGAGCCCGCCGCCGCGATCGACTCGAGCGACAGCGCGAGCTCGCGTGGCTTCTCGTAAGTCGACAGCACCAGGGAGACGCGCGGCATGCCGTGTCTCGCGAGGGCGAGCGACTCACGCCCCGAACTTGTCGACCCGATCGGCGTGCGCCAGCGCCAGCTCGATGAGGCGCGTCGCCGGAAAGACGCCGAGGTCTCCGTTCATCAGACCGCGCTCGCTGTACGACGCGCCGGGCGCGGAGAGCGCGAGCGACGAGGCGATGATCGTCGGCACGGGATGCCAGCTGTGCTCCTTGCGGATGCACGGCGTCGAGTGGTCCCCGGTGACCACCAGCGCGCCCGGCCCGAGCGCCTCGATCCTCGGCAGCTGCGCGTCGACCGCCTCGATTGCCTTGACCTTCTCCTCGAAGAGCCCGGAGTGGCCCGCGGTGTCGGTCGGCTTGTAATGGAAGAAGAAGAAGTCGTAATCGTTCCAGTGCTTCTCCAGAAGCGCGATCTCCTCCTCGAAGCTCTTCGGCGGGCCGAGCACATCCATGCCGACGAGCCGCGCGACGCCACGGTACATCGGGTACGCCGCGATGGCGCCGGCGGTGACGCGGTAGCGCCTCGTGAAGGGCTCGAGGTCGGGCAGCGTCGAGAACCCGCGCAGCAGGATTCCGGTCGCCGCCTGCTCGTCCGCCAGGATGCGCAGCGCGCGGTGAAGGAACGAGTTCACCACTCGCGCGGACTTCTCCGCGTGCGGGCTCTGCGCGCGGACCTGCAGCAACGGCTGCCCCTCGCGCTGCGGATCGTTGTCGTTGAGGCTGGCGTCGAGCTCGCTGCCGCGGAAGACGACGGTGAACCGGTGCTCCTTGCCGGGAAGGAGAATCACCTCGCACTCCTCGACCGCCGCGCCCAGACCCTGCGCGAGCTTGTCGCAGAGTCGCCGGCACTCCTCGTCCGGCGGACGTCCCGCGCGGCGATCCGCGACGACGCTCGTCCCGTCACCAGGCGTCTCGAGCGTGGCGAAGTTGGCGCGCGCGGCGAGGTCGCCGGGTCGCATGTCGAAACCGCTTCCGAGCGCCTCGAGCGCGCCGCGCCCGAACTCGACCGTATAGGGATGGTAGCCGAAGAGCGCGAGGTGGGCCGGCCCGCTCCCGGGCGTGACGCCGGTATCGATCACCTGCATGCGTCCGCCACTCGCCTTGCGCGCGATGCGATCGAGGTTCGGGAGCTCGGCAGTCTCGAGCTCCGTCTTGCCCGTGTCGGGGTGCGGCAAGCCCCCCACGCCGTCGAGCACCAGAAGGACAATCTTGCCGCCGGTAGGGCGCAGCAGCGCACGCGTCTTATCGTGTATCATTGTGGGGTTCCCTTCGAGGCCGGTAGCGGTCGTTCGAAGCTCCTATCATGCGATTGCGGACCCTTCATATCAATACCCAAACGGACTGGGGCGGCGGCGAGCATCAGACTCTCCTCCTGGTTCGTGGACTTGTCGACCGCGGACACGAGGCGGTGCTCGCGACGCGTCCGGACTCTCCTCTCGGCGTCCGCGCCCGCGCGGCCGGTCTCGACACCTTCCCGATCAAGCCGATCAACGAGGTCGACCCTCGGGCGATCTGGAGACTCGCGCGCCTCATCCGCGCGACGCGTCCCGGCATCATCCACATGCACTCGCCGCACGCGCTGGCGCTGGGAGCGATCGCCTCGCGACTGGCGCCCGGCGCGGGGCGCGTCGTCTCGCGCAGAGTGGCGCGAACGATCTACCGGCGCTACGCGCTACGACTGAACTGGCTGAAGTACCGTCTCGGCGCCCAGAGCTACATCGCGGTCTCGCGCGCCGTGCGGGACGTGCTCGTCGGCGACGGCATGCGACCGGAGGCGGTGACTGTCGTCCACAGCGGCGTCAATCCGGCGACGCTCGAGCCGTTCCGCAACGGCGCGGTGAACGCCGAGGCGCTGCGCGCGTCGCACGGCATCCCCCCGCGCACGCCGATCGTGCTCAGCATCGCCTCGCTCAACCGGGTCAAGGGGCCGCTGTTGTTCACGCGCGCCGCGGCGCGTGTGCTCGAATCCCGCGACGTCGTCTTCGTCATGGTCGGCGACGGGCCGATGGCCGGCGCCGTCGACTCGCTCGCACGCAGTCTCGGAATCACCGGGCGCTTCATCCGCACCGGTTTTCGCGAGGACGCGCTCGCCTATCTCGCCGCGTCGAGGGTGTACGTGCAGCCGTCCCTCTCCGAGGGCCTCGGCACCTCGATTCTCGACGCGCTCCTTCTCGAGAAGCCGGTCGTCGCATGCGCCGTCGGCGGCATCCCCGAGATCGTCGACGACGGTCGCCACGGGTTGCTCGTCCCGCCCGACGACCCCGGCGCGCTCGCGGGCGCCATCGTGTCCCTCCTCGACTCGCCCGACCTGGCGGCCCGACTGGGCGCCGCGGGGCGCGAGCGGGTTCTGGCCGAATTCACCAGCGACCGCATGGTCAACGGCACGCTCGCGGTCTACCTCGAGCTGCTCGCCTCGACCGCGCGAGGCAACGGCCAGAGTTGAGCCGGCCGTTTCCTGGCCGTAGACAGCGCCCCCACCCGTGGTACGATGGCCAAAAATGAGCCGGCTGAAAAGGGTCCGGGGGTGAGCCGAGCGCTGTCCACGGGAAACGGCGACGATCGAGCGGAAACGATGCAGCGGAACCACAGGTTCGCCCGCTACGAGATCCTCGACGAGCTGGGTCGTGGTGGCATGGGGGTGGTCTACCGCGTCCGCGACCTCGTCGAGCGCCGTGAGGTCGCTCTCAAGGCCCTGCGGGGCGATGTCGATCGCCTCGATCAGCGCCGGTTCGAGCGCGAGATCCGCGCTCTCGGCGCCCTCCAGCACGAGGGCATCGTCCGCATCATCGGCATCGGCGGGGGCTGCCGCCTCGACGACAGCGGCGAGGGCCGGGCGAACGGGGACGTCACCGCGCGCCGAAACGGCGACGAGCCGGTCCACTTCACCATGGAGCTCGTGCGCGGCACGCCGCTCTCGGCGCTCATCGAGCCGCCGCTCCCCGGGCGTGACGAGGTGCTCCGGCGCGCGCGGCTCGTGGTGCGGCTCCTCGACGCGCTCGACGCCGTGCACCGCGCCGGATTCGTGCACCGCGACCTGAAGGCGGCCGACGTCCTCGTCGTCCCCTCCGACGGCTCCGCGGACCCCCGCTCCGATCCCGACCCGGGCGTGACCCTCCTCGACTTCGGCCTCGTCCTGCGCCTCGACGAGGAGCGACCGGACGAGCAGGAGGGAGGCACCGCGCTCTACCTCGCGCCGGAGCGCGTCGATCCGCGCGCGACGCTCGATGCTCGCTCCGATCTCTACTCGATCGGCGTCCTGCTCTACCAGCTGGTGACGCTGCGTTACCCCTTCGAACGTCTCGCCGACGCCCTGGCCTCGCGTCGGGCACCGCCGCGACCGCCCCACGAGATCAATCCCGACTGCCCCGTCGAGCTCTCGAAGCTCATCTGCGGCCAGCTCTCGCGCGAGCCCCACCGGCGCGCATCGTCCGCGGCCGAGCTACGGCGAGATCTGATCATCGCCGCCGGTGTCGCGGAGGCCGTGCCGCCTCGCGTCCAAGAACCGGTGTTCTGCGGCCGTCGCCGCGAGCTCGAGGTCCTCGAGGACGCGGCGCGCTCCGCGGCGGATGGTCGCGGCCGGTGCGTCGTCGTGCGCGGGGCCGCGAGCGCGGGCAAGACGTGGCTGCATTCCCGCAGCGGGCTGCGCGCGAGCGCTGCGCTCGATCTCGGCATGGCGTGCTTCGAGGGCCGGTATCAACGCGGCGGTCCGGTGCGCGAGGGGCTGCGGTCGGTGCTCGCGGCGATGCTGCTCCAGATTCTCGACGCCGGGGACGAGGCGCGCCAGGCGTTCGCGCCGTGGGGTCGTCCCGTCGCCCGCCTGCTCGGGCTCGACGCGTTCGACTCCGGTCGGATCGGCGAGTTCCTCGAGTCATCGACGCGGTCCGACGACGCCCCGGCGGAGGAGGCGCTCCGGCTGCTCGCCATCCGCGCCGCCACGCAGGTGTTCGCGCTCGCCGCTCGGCGTCAGCCCGCGCTGGTCGTGATCGAGGACCTGCACAACGCCGACGAGCTCGACATCGAGATCCTCCGACGCGTGGCGGCCGTCATCTCGGGGCTGCCGCTCGCGCTCGTCGTCACATCGCGCACCGCCTCGCGCGGCGAGTCCTTCGAACCGGCGCTCGACGCGTGGCTCGAAGAGGCCGAGAAGGGCGCCGTCGAGTCGATCCGACTCGAGGGGCTCGCGGACCCCGAGGTGGAGCGCATGGCCGCGACGATGCTCGAGGGACCGGATCGTCCATCGCCCGAGCTGCTGACCGCGCTGATCACCGAGACGGGCGGACTGCCGGGGCGCGTCGCGGACCAGCTTCGCGACCTGTGGACGCAGGGTCGGCTGACCCGCGCCGACGGGCAGTGGCTGCTGCGACCCGAGGCCGGCGCCGGCGCCGAGGGCTCGATCGAGACGGCCGGCGATGCCGGCGCCGTCGAGTCGCTCGAGGAGCCCCTGCGGAGAATCCTCGCCGCGGCCTCGGTCGTCGATGGTCCGTTCGACGCGCCGCTCCTCGCCGCGCTGCTCGCCCCGCAGGACGACTCGCCGACGGCGGAGGAGATCGGGGCCGACCTCACGCGTCTCGTGAGCGCGGGCTACCTGGCGCCCGCGTCTCCCGGACTGCGCTTCTCGGCGCCGGCGGTGCGACGTCGCGCGCGTGGACTGTGCGACGATGCGACGCGGCGCGAATATCACCGGCGCCTGGCGCGCTTCGTGCTGGCGGCGGGTGGCGGCGAGGAATCGAGGCTCGCCGCGGCGCGCGCCCTCTCTCGAGCGGGAGACGCCGAGGCCGCCGCGGCGCACTACCTCGAGTTCGCCGGGCTGGCGGAGGCTCGCGGCGCGCATCGACGCAGCCTCGCGAGCTACCAGCGCGCCATCGAGTCGCTGACCGACAGGGCGGCGCGCTCGGCGGCCCTCGAGGCGAAGGGACGGCTGCACGGGCGCATCGGCGAGCTCGCCCCGGCGCTCGAGTGCCTGCGAGAGGCGGCAGCGCTTCGCGAGGACGATGTCGCCCTGCTGCCGTTACTCGAGGAGGAGGGGACGATCCTCCAGAAGCAGGGTGACTTCGATCCGGCGCTTCGGGTCTTCGAGCGGTGTCTGGCGATCGCCGCCGGCGA
>JBFFXF010000123.1:0-20154 GCA_041569895.1 Planctomycetota bacterium
AGGAAGTCGACCTGGATCGGCTCGTGCGAGCCGTCCTGGAGGGTCCGCTGCTGACGACACGAGCGGGGATTCGCGTTGAAATGAAACTGGGCTCGTCGCGCGCTGTCGTGTCGGACGAGGGCCTGCTGCGGGAGATCGTCGAGAACGTCGTCTCCAACGCCGTGGAGGCGATGGGCGACACGGGGAGGCTGGAGGTGAGAACGGGACTGACCGGTGCGGTGGACACGGCGGGCCAGCCGACGCATTTCCTCGAGATCGAGGACGACGGGCCGGGGATGAGCGAGGAGTTCATCGAGAAGCACCTCTTTCGTCCGTTCTCGACGACGAAGGAGAAGGGCATCGGCCTGGGAATGTATCACGTCCGTCAGATCGTCGGTGAGCTCGGGGGAACGATCGAGGTCACGGCGCCTCCGGGCGCCGGAACCAGAGTACGAGTCGAAATCGGCAGGGGCGAGCAACCGTGAAGACGATCCTGCTTGTCGACGACGAGCCGAGCGCCCGGCGCCTGCTCTACCACGCGCTCAAGTCGGAGTACCACGTGCTGGAAGCGGGCGACCGCGAGACGGCGCTCGCGCAGATGGCGAATGGCGCCGTCGACCTCGCCGTCCTCGACCTCCACCTCCCTCCTCGCACGGAGACGGCGGAGGAGGGGGTTCGCCTGGAGCGCGCGATCAGCGAGAGGTACCCCCTGGTGCCCGTGGTGATCACGACCGGCGATCAGGATCACGGTCTCGCTCTCGAGCTGGTCCGTCGCGGCGTCGCCGATTTCCTCCTCAAGCCGATCGACGCGGGAGTCCTCAAGATCGTCATCGCCCGCGCGCTCGACCGGGCCCGGCTCGAAAACGAGATCCAGGCGCTCCGCGAGCAAGTGCGCGAGCGCTTCTCGTTCGGCAATCTGATCGGGCGCCACGAGAGCATGAAGCGGCTCTTCGCCAGGCTCGAGAAGCTCGCCAGGGTGAAGACAACGGTGTTGCTGCGAGGAGAGAGCGGCACGGGCAAGAGCGCCGTCGCCATGGCGCTCCACAACGAGAGCCCTCGCGCGGATGAGCCGTTCGTCGTGGTGGACGGGGCGGCGATCCCGGAATCGCTGATGGAGAGCGAGCTCTTCGGCCACGTCAAGGGGGCCTTCACCGGAGCGGATGCACGGAAGACGGGCCGCATCCAGACTGCGGACGGTGGCACGCTCTTCCTCGACGAGATCGGCAACCTGAGTCCGGCCGCCCAGGCGAAGCTGCTGCTCTTCCTGGACAACCACGCATGCACACCCGTGGGCTCCGCCGAGTCGATCCCCGTCGACGTGCGACTGGTGACCGCCACCAACCTCGATCTGGAGAAGATGGTCGAGGAGGAGACGTTCCGCGAGGATCTCCTCTACCGTCTCCAGGTGGCGACCGTCGAGCTCCCGCCGCTGCGCGACCGCAGGGAGGACATCAGGCCGCTCGCCGAGAGACTTCTCGCGACGCTCTGCAAGGACCTCGAGCGACCCGCGGTTCGCCTGACCGACGACGCGCTCGAGCTTCTCGAGGGCTATCCGTGGCCCGGGAACGTCCGCCAGCTCGGGCACGTCCTCGAGAGCTCGCTGGTCCTGGCCGACGGCGACCGCCTGGATGCGGGGGACCTCACGCTGCCCGCGCCACCGGCCGAACGCCCGTCTCCCGACCCGGGGAGCTCCGGGGACCCCGACGATCCATCGAGCGGCGCTTCCTTCAAGGAGCAGGTCACGGCCTTCGAACGGAGCATCGTCGAACGGGCGATCGAGAAGAGCGGCGGCAACAAGGCCGCCGCGGGCCGACTGCTCGGCCTCGACGACAACCAGATCCGCTACCTCTGCCGCAAGCATGGGATCCGGTAGCGGACCCAAGTTGCGAGATGAAGCGAGACCGGGCGCACAAACGCGGTCGAGTGCGCCCGGACCCGCTTTTGAAACAGTGGCGTGATCCCGTCGTCGTTATCAACGCGAACTATGGACGGTGATCGCAGTTCGAGATGAGCTGGACGGAACAGCCGCCACTGATCGTGCCGTTCGATCCGTTCGCACCGATCTGATTGCGACTACCGCCGCTGATCGAAGAGTTCTGAGCACCAGCCTGGTTGTCGAATCCCCCGCTTATGGAAGAGTTCTGACCGGTAGCGATGTTCTGGTAGCCTCCGCTGACCGATGATGCGCCCATGGCGGCGCGGTTCTCCACGCCGCCGCTGACCGACGAAGCGTCACCCAGAGCGGCGTTGTCCGCTCCGCCACTGACCGAGGAGAAGATACCTCCTGCCTCGTTGTCCCTGCCTCCACTCACGGATGAGCCCGGACCGTTCGCGATGTTCCTTCGACCTCCACCTACCGAAGAGTCGTCTTGTTGGGCCGCGTTGTCAGCGCCTCCGCTGACGCACGACCAGTCCCCGTTCGCCTCGTTCCGCCTGCCGCCAGTCACAGACGAGTACTCCCCCCTCGCCTGGTTTCCCTCGGCTGCTGTTGCGCCTCCGCCGCCGCTGACGGATGACGCGAGCCGGAGGGCGACGTTTCGTGACCCGCCGCTGACGGAGGATTTCTCGCCGTTCGCCAGGTTGGAAACTCCACCGGTCACGGAGGAGAACTGGCCCATTGCCGGGTCACTGTTGTTCGGGTTCGTGAAATCGAAATGCCCGGCCCAGTTACTCTGTCCCCCGGTTACCGAGGAGTTGTGGCTGAACGCCACGTTCGAGTGCCCCCCGGTGACCGACGATGCGACGCCAACCGCTTCGTTGCCATAACCGCCGCTGACGGACGAGAAGAACTCCGCCGCCTTGTTGCGTTCGCCCCCGCTCACCGAGGAGTACCTGCCGATGGCCTGGTTCCCCTGGCCCGCTGACCGGCTGCCTCCGCCGCTGACGGACGAATACTCGCCACTCGCGATGTTGAACCTTCCCGCGGTGACGGAGGAATAGATGCCCGAGATCTCGTTCGTATCACCGACGACGATGCCTCCGTACTCCGTGTAGTTGTGGCCCTTGCCGACGATCACGTTGTGGTAACCGGTCCGGTCGTTTCCGGTCGGCCGTGGCTCGTTGTAACCGACGATGAGATTGCCCGTGTGCGGTGCATTCGGGTTGTCGAGGTCGGTCTGACCGGAGGCGTTCCCGTTGACGATCTGCAGATTCGCCCCGCTGATCCTGATGGTCTTGACCGTGCCACCCTGCCCGTCCGGCAGCTGCACGATGCTCAAATGACCGAGGATCTGCTTCTCCTCGGAGGTGAGACAGAATTCACATCCCTCCTGCGCAAAGCAGGGAACAGGCTCTGGCCCGCCCACGAACAACCAATTCAGGAGATAGCTGGCATCACTGATGTCGCGCGCCCCGTCGCCGTTCACGTCACCGTTGCCGCTGGCTATTTGCGCGCCTCCTCCGCCCCTGGCAGCCACAGAGCCGTGGTGCCAGAAGTGTCCCGCCAGCAGATAGGCCGTCAAGAAGACTGCGAAAAAGATGAACTTTTTCATGATTAGTTCCCTCCGACGCGAAGATGGAAAACCCGGCAAGACGAACAAGGGCCGCCCTCGTCGATCGCTCGGCGGTGACCTGGACAGCGAAGCCAGCGCCGGCAGCCTCGCCGTGCCCGCGCAACGCAGCGGAGCTGAACACGCGGGATCGGCATGCTGCCTCGCGTTGTTCGTTGCCGCCGCCCTGCTTTGACCTCCTTTCCCGGCCGAGGTCGGGTAACTGTTTCGGGTCGAAATCACCAGGGCTTCGTGCACGTCCCGTGCCTCGAAAGAGCAGGTGGGAGATAACGTCGTAAGTAGCGGACAGACCGTGCGTCCATCGCGGGATCGATTTTCGGAGCAACGCGGTCGCCCCTCGGGCTGCTGAGTTCTTCACGAGCCCGCCGTGAAAAAGTCACGGATCGTCGTGTCCGTCTGGGTGACCGTATCCGGGACGGCTTCTCTCGCGCCCGCCTTCCTCAATCCCTCGCCGAGCAGCCGCTTACGCGCAAGAAGGCCGTCGAGGTGAGACCGGGGAACACGAGTTGCTCTCCGGCAATACCGGCAGTCGAGCGACCCGCGTGCGGCCGACAAGGAGATCGGGAGGACGGCCATGCTGCCGGGCTCTCGATAGATCGAGGAGATGAAGACCATCCTTCTCGTGGAAGACCAGCCGCTTCAGCGTCGACTTCTGTATCACGCTCTCAAATCGGACTACCGGGTGCTCGAGGCGAGTGATCGCCGGACGGCTCTGGAGTGTCTCGAGAGAGAGCCGGTCGATCTGGTCGTGCTGGACCTGCATCTGCCGCCCGATCCGGGAACGGCGCAAGAGGGGCTGCTTCTCCACGAGGCGATCCGCGAGATGGCGAGGCCCGTGCCGGTCGTCGTCGTGACGTCGGACACCGACCCCCGGCTCCCCGACGAGCTCGCGCGGCGCGGCGTCGCCGGCTTCCTGAGAAAGCCGCTGCTGCCCGACACCCTCAAGGGCCTCATATCGCAGAGTCTCGAGGGCGACGACTGAACACGGCACCCATCCGCGGCCTCTCTCCTGGAAAAACCCCCATTACTTTTTCACGAGCGTCCGCAAAAAAATGTCGGTTCTCGGTGAACCGCTCAGCGGCCAGCACCGTCCCGACAACTCCTTAATCCTCCATGCCACAGCCGCTTCCGAGCAAGGCAGCCGCCGCACGGCGACAAGGAACACGAGTTGCGCGCTCCAAAGTAACGATGTGCGCCCGCCAGGCGGAAGGAGGTTCACGATGACGAGACGTCGATGCACCCTGACAGCCACAACGATACTCCTCGCGCTCCTCGTCGGACCGCGGGCCCTCAGCGGCGGCTCGACCACGGTCATCGAGGAGAGCTTCGAGGACGGCGCCATCGACGGCAACGTGCTCGGCAACGCGAAGATCGAGGATCCCGGCGACGGCCGGGGGAGACTGCTGTCTCTGACGCAGGGCCAGAACCGGCAGAAGGGCTTCGCGTGGTTCGACACGCCCGTCGATCTCGGCGCTACCGATCTCGACCTCCAGTTCGACCTCTTCGTCCGGTCGGGGAGCTCGGACATTCCGGCAGACGGGATCTCCGTCGTTCTCCAGTTCGGCGACAACACGGACCTCCAGGGCGTCGGCAGTGCCGACCTCGGGACCTGCTACATCCCTCCCGTTCCCTACTTCTCCGTGGCGTTCGACACCTGGGACAACGATCACATCGACTTGACGTACGATCCCGACGACACGCCGTGCGCTGCTGCGGGAAAGCCCCGCACCTGTCACGTCGAGGTCAACCAGAACACATGCCCGAGCAGGAATCGCTCCCTGCAGACGAACGTCGACTTCGGCGTCGACGCGCCGCACTTCGCCGACATCGGCGATCAGCTCGTTCCGATCCGTGTCACCGTCACCGTCGAGCGAGGGCGCCTCGAGGTGTTTCTCCAGACCGCCGGCGATCCCGCCTTCGCGGCGGCGCCCGTTCAGGTGATCGGGGTCGAGCTCGAGGGTCTCCCCGATCCGCCGGTCGCCATCCTCGGGTTCTCGGCGTCGACCGGCGGCGCCAACGCCCATCACGAGGTCGACAACGTCCTCCTCGTCGCCGACGATCGCGCGCCGGACGAGCTCAACGGGGGGTTCGAGCGCGTCGGTGGCGACGGCGTGCCGAGGAAGTGGGAGTCGATCGAGGAGGCGCTCGACGAGTCGGGACAGGCCTGCAGCGTGATCCAGGACGGGAACTTCCTCCTCACGACCTCCGGCGCGCGCTTTCGCGGCGAGCGCAGCATGAAGGTGGGGATGACCGTCGAGTGCGGGCCGAGGACGGCGGGGCACCGCGAGTACCGCCGCTACGCGCTCCTCGAGCGGCCCGTCCTGCCCACCGGTGACCACGTCACCGTCTGGCTCAGACCGCTCGACCCGCAGCCCTACACCTGTCAGAGCACGCCGAACTACGACGGCAGGAACTACCTGGAGCTCGTCTTCGACGAGACCGACGCCGGGCGCAGCTTCGAGGTGCTGGCGTCCCACCTGACGCACGTCAACGCGTGCACGGCGCACGTCACGCCGGACCACTTCCTCCAGGGAGGGTACGACGAGGCCGCCACCGGCCTCGACGGCAAGACGTGGTATCGCTACACGCGGCCGATCCCCTCCGCGATGCGCGGCAAGCCGATTCGCATCGGCGCCGGCGTGCGACACTGGCAGAACTGGTCGAGCATCGGCGGCACCGTCGCGTGGTTCGACGAGGTCTTCTTCTCTGACGCCGATGGCAAGCGGGCCCGGCGGAGCTTCCCGCTGCCGCAGAAGGACTTCGTGCGCGGCGAGGTCAACGGCGACGGGAGCATAGACGTGTCGGATCCGGTGCGCCTCCTGCTGATCCTCTTCGTCGGCCTCTTCACGCTCGACTGCCCGGATTCGGCCGACGCCAACGACGACGGCGAGGTCGACATCGCCGATGCGATCTTCCTGCTCAACTACCTCTTCCAGGGCGGCCGGCGACCGCCAGCCCCGTTCCCGACCGCGGGCCAGGATCCGACGCCCGACGAGCTCATCTGCCCGCTGGTCTCGGGCGGAGCGGACTCCGACGGTGACGGAATCAGCGACGCTGACGAGGCGCGTTACGGAACCGACCCGGACAACCCCGACACCGACGGCGATGGGGTCATCGACGGGGACGAGCCGACACCGGGGGTCGACAGCGACCACGACGGCATTCCCGACGTCTTCGATCCCGATTCGGATGACGATGGCGTCTCCGATGGGCAAGAGGTCGCCGATGGAAGCGACCCGACCGAGCCGGACACCGACGGCGACGGCATCCTCGACGGCGACGATCCCGACGACGCCTCGCCTCCCGAGAGTGACGACGCCGACGGCGATGGCGCCTCCAACGGTGACGAGATCGCGTACGGCACGAACCCCTTCGACGAGCACACCGACTGCGGCTTCTCGCCGCTCTGCGACTGCGTCTTCTCGAGAGACTGCGAGCAGGGCTTCATCGGTGACGGCATCCCGGACGGCATGGAGCAGGAGTGGAACCGCGACCCGGACGGCGACGGTCTCATCTGCGCCCTCGACAACGATAGCGACAACGACGGCCTCCCCGACAACGCCGAGGACCGCACCGATCAGGGCATCCTCGGTGTCCGGGACGCCAACGAGACCAGCCCGGTGCTCGCCGACACCGACGGCGACGGCATGGGGGACCGCTACGAGGTCTTCAACGCCGGCGTCAATCCGCTCGTCCCCGACGCCGACGCCGATGCGGACGGCGACGGGCTGACGAACCTCGTCGAGCACGATCTGAGGACGCGTGCCGACAACGCGGACACCGACGGCGACGGCATGCCGGACGGCTGGGAGGTGCGCTACGGTGAGTTCCTCGACCCGCTCGTCAAGGACGCCGGCGTCGACCCCGACGGTGACGGGCTCCCGGCGCTCGATGAATACCGCATGCGTGAGCGCTTCGCGGACTCGACGCACCCGGGGGACCCCGACACCGACGGCGATGGCCTCGACGACGACCACGAGGCGGACCCGTCGCTGATCGGCATCTGCGTTTCGTGCGGTCTCGCCCTCGATCCGTCAGTGGCCGATGCCGACCTCGACCACGACGGCGATGGCATCCCGACGCTCGTCGAGATCCTCGCGCGCACCGACTTCGCTGACGCCTCGACCGGCCCGAGCCCCTGTCCCGGTGATTGCGATGGAGACGGTCTGCCTGACGGCGAGGACTCCGACGGCGACGACGTGCCGGATGCCGTCGAGTTCACCCGCGTGCGTCCCGGCGAGGCCGAGTCGTGGCGCTCGGACACCGACGGCGACGGCCTCATCGCCATCGTCGACGATGACGCCGACGGCGACGGCATCGTCGACGGCGTCGAGGACGGCAACCAGAACGGCATCGTCGACGTCGACGCCGATGGCCCCGAGACCGACCCGCTCGATCCGGACACCGACGACGACGGCATCCCCGACGGCACCGAGGACGCCGACCACAACGGCCGCCAGGATACCACCGGAAGCTGCGACGAGGGGATCACTCACGACGTGGACACGGGCTGCTATCTCTCCGGCGTCACCGCCGCCGGCGAGACCGATCCGACGCTCGCCGATACCGACGGTGACGGCCTCGACGACACCGCGGAGCGCGGCCGCGTCGTCTTCCGCACCAACGCCATCGATACCGACGGCGACGGCTTCGCGAACTTCGGCCACGCCGACAACGACGACTCGTGGATCGCCATCGAGCACGCCGGGACGGGCCTGCGTCCGTTCGGACGCGCAGCCGGCGTCACCATCCGAAACAATCAGCTGGGCGGCGCGGTCCACGTCCTCAAGTTCGACGGGTTCTCACAGAGAGTGCCGCTGACGACCCCGGCGGGACAGCAGGTCTTCGATCCGCGCATGGAGCAGGTGCCGCCGTACGACATTCCGTCGGGCATCTCCCCGCCGAGGCCGCCACCCTCGCTCCAGGACATCTTCTGGGTGACCCTCGACCCGGCGCGCGACAGCTACGCCCTCTGTCCGGCGACCGGAGGCGACGTCTTCGGATACGACAACGTCGTGCGGCACTACAAGCGCGTGGCGCAGTCGGGCGGCGGCAGCGGGCTGGCGGACACGAAGACGACGGCCGACCTCCTCGCCGGTGAATGGAACGCGACCTGCGAGGCGGCCGTCATCGGCGGCGAGAAGGGCGCCCTCCTCCTCCACGACCTCGACAGCGGCGCGCCGGAGTACGATCACGCCGCGCTCGCTCCGCACCTCCTTCGCGCCGGTGTCCCGAGGCCGACCGACGCCATCCGCGGGCTCTCGTGGCACACGAGCAACACGAACGGCACGACGTTCTGGCAGGGCCGCGGTGTCTTCGCAGGTGATAACGGCCTCCTCGGCGTCTTCCAGTACCAGGGCGCAAAGGGGACCGGGCCACGGAGCGGGTTTCTCTTCTTCTGGGAGATCCTCACCCCACCGAGCCCGACGGCGACGCTGCGCGCCGTGGCAGCGCGTCCGGCGCAGACGGCCAGCGTTCGCAAGTTGGCGCTGGTCGGCGGCGATGCGGGCGCGTTCCTGGAAGTGTACGCCGTCGACTCGTCGAGTCCGACTGTACGCAACGTCAGCGGCGCCTTCGTCGGCGCGCTGCCGGGGGGCGTCACCGTCGACGTGCGGTCGATCTCCTGGGCGCCCGATGGCTCCGAGGCGATCATCACGGGCGTCGCGACGCCGGCGCAGCCGATCCTGGTGCGGTACACGCCGCGCGGCAACGTCTTCAACGGCCCGGGGGCTTTCCAGTCCGTGCCCTTCCCGAACATCGGTAACCGGACCTTCAGGACCGCGGAGGTCGCCTGGCGGCCCGACGGCGCGTGGGCGTGGATCGGCGGCGGCATCACGGCGTCGTTCGGCATCCCCGGCTTCACCATCGGCGCGGCGACGGCGACGTACTTTCCCGACGGCTCGATCCGTGACGTGCGGGTCATCGGCCAGGGGGGATCGGTGCCGCACATCGGCTGGCGCGGCGATGCCAAGCAAGCGCTCCTGCGCGTGGACAACGACGTACGCCACTACCTCGACCCCGGCATCCGCGTCTTCGTCGGCGGGGGGCACATCGCTTACGGCACGCCCGACCTCTTCCCGGGCGTCGAGGAGCTCTCGGAGGCCGTCCTCCATCCCGGCGAGGACCCGCAGAACTTCGCGGGCAACGAGGTCTTCCTGTCGAGCGGGCTCAATCCGCTCTGCCCCGACTCCGATGGCGACGGCCTCACCGACGGCGACGAGGCGCGCGCGCTCGGATTCGTCGATCCCGACGGGGACCAGTGCATCCCGGCGCTCGACCTGGACTCCGACAACGACGGCATCATCGACCCGAACGACCTCCTCCTCGCGATGACGGGCTCGTGCAACCCGGCGCAATGCACTCCGGGAAACACTCTGCCGACGACGCCGACGTGGTTCGTCGACACCGACGGCGACGGGTTCGCCAACGCCGTCGACCGTGACTCCGACGGCGACAGCGCCTTCGACGGCGTCGAGGACGACGATGGAGATGGCGTCGACGACGCCACCGACCGCAACGGGACGTTCGACTGCTGCCCGGACGGAGCGCCGTTCTGCGAGCTGAATCCCCTCCAGGACGACTGCGACGAGGACGGCCTCAGGGACAACGCGGAGCTCGCCGCGTTCACCGAGCCGAACTACCAGGACAGCGACTGCGACGGCCTCATCGACGGCCGCGAGCACGCGTGGAACGAGGACCACGATGGCGATGGAGACATCTCGGCGCTCGATGTCGACTCGGACGGCGACGGCATCCCCGACGGATGGATCGACGGCTGGGAGTACGACGCGGCGGCAGATACGTGGGGCGCCACCGGCACGCCCGATGGCTGCTACCAGCGCTGGGAGGGCGAGGACATCGACGGCGACGGCCTCGTCGGCGCGGCGCGAAGGCGGGCTCCGGCCGAGATGCCGGACCCGGCGCAGTTCTCTCCGGTGTGCCGTGGCGCCGTCCCGACGCCGGAAGTCGAGATGGACCCGGATTGCAGTCCCGACTTCCGCGAGACCGACCCGCTCGACCCCGACACCGACGGCGACACGCTGTGGGACGGTGACGAGCTCGTCCTCTACGAGACCGATCCGCTCGATCCCGACACCGACGACGACGGTCTCGACGATGCGTTCGAGCTGGCGAACGCGTACCCGAGCGACACCACGTACAAGGCGCCCGACGGGGCCGGGTATTTCGTCCTCGTCACCGAGACGGCGAAGTACTCGATCCGGGCCGAGAACCAGCCCGACAAGCTCCCCGCCGCCGTCCTCGAGCCCGGGATGTACTTCGCGGCCGACCTCGGCACCGCCGCGTTCACCGAAGACGACGTCCTCTTCCGCTACCTCGATCCGACCGACCCCGATACCGACGACGATGGAATCCTCGACGGCGACGAGGTCGACACGGCGCGCGCCGACTACTGCGAGGGCGCCAACCCGGTGCTCCTCGACACGGACGGTGACACCTACAGCGACTACGAGGAGTGCCGCATCCTCGGCTCGCTCGCCGGCGACCCCGACACCGACGACGACGGCGTCGGCGACCACGTCGACCTCGACATCAACGGCGTGCCGCAGCTCTGGTGGAGCACGGCCTTCACCGGGGGCCTGCAGCAGCAGGTAAAGAAGTACAGCGCCTATACGCTTCGTGGCTGGACCTACAAGGACCGGCGGAAGCTGAACGGCGACTTCAAGTTCAAGTACGAGGGCAAGAAGGGTACGCGCGAGAGCGACTTCTCCTTCAGCTCGCCGTCGACCGAGGAGGCCCGCATTCGCCGCCAGATCGACGGCCGCCTCGCAGGCTCGCCGTACCGCGCCTACTCCGCTCGCTGGGACGGCGTCGAGGACGACGACATCACGTGCCACAGTCTGGTCGGGTCAGGACCAGGCGAGGGAAAGGGGAACCTCGACGCGTGTTACCCTCTGTCCTACGGCGGCGACTTCTGGCACCCGAACCGCTTCCAGATCAGCTACACGCTGCTGCGCTTCGATTACGACGTCAAGATCGTCAACCGCCACAATGACCAGGTCAGCGATTCGTACGGCAACCCGCTGTACCGGGCGACGGCGCTCGTCGACGTCAGGCCGTCGGCCGACCAGGAGCTGGTGGTCCAGTTCTCGATCCCGGAGCCGGAGAACGACCGCTCGCGCGACGACGTGAGCTTCCACAGCATCGCGGCGATACGCTACCTCCTCTTCCCCGATCGGGGCTTCCACGGCCAGGAGGACTACTTCGCGCCGCTCGATCCGACGATGGAGTCGCTCGCGGTGGCGGTGCGCCACGACGACAACTCGTTCGAGGCGTCCCTGCGCATACCGAGGGCGGCGCTGTCGCTGACGACGTCGCCTCGAATGGTCCTCGTCATGGTCCCCGTGTGGGTCGAGACCGACCGGGCGTCGCGGCAGATGACTTTCCGGCGGATGCAGCCGGGCGACCTCTCGTTCGGCTCCCTCGTGCGCCGCGTCCCGAAGGTGGCCGTGCGCGCCTACGCACGCGATCCGAGCCATCTCGACGCCATCCTCGCAGCGATCAACGCTCGCGACATCGACCGGTTCCACGATGCGGAGCTTGCAACGGGCGAGATCTGGCAGATCCCCGGGGGTCCGGCGGCGCGGACCGTGCAGGCGGGATCCGCCGATCCGGCCGAGCTGGTGAGCACGGTGAAGGCGTACATCCAGACCGACGACGCCATCGTCTTCATCGCCCCGTCGGAGGCGGCGATCGATCTGGTGGTCAACGACCCGGGCCTCGAAAGCGACTGGTCGTCGAACGGCTGGGTGCTCGATGTCGAGCCGATGGCCGGCGCGAACACCGTCCGCGCCTTCAACACGGCCACGCGGTCGGTGGTTGATTGCTATCCGGCGAACGACCTCGCCGGGCTGCGCGCTCCCCGGGACGCGCGCTTCAACGGACCGACCATCGAGCGTGACCGGGTCACGGTCAACAAGGTCGGCGCCGGCGGCGGGACCGACTACCGATTCGACCGCACGTGGTCGACACGCACGCTCGGGACGCGCCGGGCGATGCGCAAGGAGACCCGCGCGATCGCCATGGTGGGCCTCGCGCCGACCAGCGCCGTCGTGGACGCGCACCTCGACGAGTTCGGGGTCTCCGACGGTCTCATCAACTCGCTGCTTGCCGACAGCGTACCGCTCGGCGGCAACGTGATCGTCGATACGGTGCGAGCCGTCCTGGTCTGGCTGGACGGGCCGTTCGAAGACATCGCCAGGAACCCCCACCTCGAGGTGGCGGTCGTCGCCGTCCTGCAGATCGGCGAAGCTCTTCAGGCCCGCGAGCTCTACGTCGAGTTCCTCAGAAGATTCGACACGGCCAGAGCGCTCGACGACACCTCGAAGCTCTTCAAGCCGATCAAGAAGACGATCGTCTACATCGACGTCGCTTTCGCCACAGTCAAGATCGTCTTCAACATCACCGTGCTCTTCGACGACGACGCCGACGCCATCCAGAAGCAGGCCGCCGTCGAGAACATCGTCGCGGCTGCCGGGGACGTCGCCATCGCCTACTATCTGCCCGCGGTCGCCGTGACCTGGTACGTCTCGAGCAACGTCCTCCGGTGGGCCTTCGGCACCGATAGCATCACCGATCGAGTCTTCGAGGGCTTCGGCACGCAGGCGGTGGTCTTCGTCGTGCAGTACTTCTTCGGCGAGGTTCCGTCGGCGATCGCCGAGGACGCGTACGAGACGGCGGCGCGAGCCTTCCTGGACCACATCGAGTACCTCAACGAGCACCGCGAGGACCACCACGGCTTCATGATCTGGCCGGCGGGGTCGTAGCGCCCACCGGCTGGACTGAGCCCGCCGGCTGGTCGATCCGAGGAACCGCACGCGGCCGGAGCTGATGGACGCTCACGACCGGATACCGCCGCGCGACACAGGTCGACCGGTTTACGAGCCCGTTACGCCCGATCGCTTGCCGGAGCGCTCCGGTGAGGCGATAAAGACGCAGTCGCTCTTTGCGTTTCACCGGTGTCAGGGACAGGAGACCGGATCATGCACGCCCTTCAGGTTTTCGCGCTGGCGTTGCTGTGGAGTTGCGCGGCGGTATCGGAGGTCCCGAGATCGGCGGCGGCTTTGGAGTCGTCTCGCCTCGTCGTCGCGCACCCTCGCAACAAATCGGCGGCCCGCATCGTGCACTCGCGGCTCTGTTACGCCGGGCGCTATCGCGTCGTCGACGTGGACACCGATGGAGGATTTGTCGATCTGCGACTCGTCGAACGCGTTGCGAGCGGCGAGGATCATCCGAACGCGGAGGGCGAGACCGAGCTGCGTGCTCTCCTCGTCGGAGAGCGCCGATTCGATCCGCGGAAGGGCGCCACGTACTGCCTGGTGCTCACTCACGGCTCGAAGGCCGGGATGACCGTCGAGGCGTACGGGCCGGACGACGCGACGACGCTCGAGGAGCTCCGGAAGATGATGCGGTCTCCGGAGGCCTTCGGGAACGACGTCACGTCGCGGAAGCGTCGCGCGCTGTGGAAGGCGTTCCGGAAGACGGCGCCGGAGACGGTGATTCGCATCTACTGCGAGGACGACGCGCTGTCGCAGATCCTTTTCATCCCCGAGGGTGAAGAGGACCGAGGCACCTACTTCCTCTTCGAGCTGAACAGCGGCACGACGATGCCTCTGATGCCGGCGAAGCTCGTCCCGCGCGTCAACCGGATCACCTTCGAGGGCGACGCGTTCCTGGTGTGGCAGGATGGGGTGGTCGAGTTGAGTCTCCATTGACGAGGCAGATCGACCCGCTGATCTTCTGACCTCTGATCTCGGAGTCGGAATCGGAATCGGAGTCGGTATCGGCCATCGGCATCGGAGTCCGTCATCGGACTCCGCACAGAGCCCTCGAGAACGGGAACGGGCACGGGAACGGGTACGGGTACGTTTTTGCAACGTTGGGGTCGGAGTCGGACTCCGGGTCGGAATTGGTCGGAATCGGAATCGGCGGTCCGGGACCGGCGCTACCGACAGAACCGCCGAAACTGATCCAGCGCTCCCGGGTTCGCCAGGGCGTCTCGGTTCAGGGCTTCCTTGCCCTCGAGGATTCTCGCGACGGCGAGCTCGACCGACTTGCCGCTGATGGTTCGCGGCACCTCGGTGATCTGATGGATCTCCGCCGGGACGTGGCGCGGCGAGGCGTTCTGGCGGATCGACTTCCGGATGGTGTCGCACAGCGCGTCGTCGAGCTCCTTTCCCTTCGCGAGCACGACGAAGAGCAGGATCCTCGTGTCGCCGTCCTCCTCGACGCCGACCGCGAGCGAGTCGGTGACGTCCGTCACCTGCTCGACGATGCGGTAGATCTCCGCCGTGCCGATGCGCACGCCGCCGGGATTGAGCGTCGCGTCGCTGCGGCCGTAGATGATCACCGTGCCGCGTTCGGTGATCTCGATGAAGTCGCCGTGGTGCCAGCGGCCGGGAAAACGCTCGAAGTACGCCGCACGGTACTTCGCGCCGTCCGGATCGTTCCAGAACCCGACCGGCATCGACGGGAACGGCGCGGAGCAGACGAGCTCGCCCTGCGAGCCGATCAGCGGGCGGCCGTCGTCGTCGACGCTCTCCACCTTCATCCCGAGCGCGAGGCACTGGATCTCGCCCGAGTAGACGGGGTGGAGCGGCGACCCGAGCACGAAGCACCCGATCAGATCGGTGCCGCCGCTGATCGACGACAGCTGGACGTCGTGTTTGACGGCGTCGTAGACCCAGTCGAACTGGTTGGCGTGCAGCGGGGCGCCCGTCGACAGGATCGATCGCAGCGACTCGAGCGAGTGCGCCTCGCGCGGTCGCGTGCCGCTCTTCTCCACCGAGGCGAGAAACCGCGGGCTCGTCCCGAATACGGTGATGCCGTTCCTGTCGATGAGCCGGAAGAGCCGGCCGGGATCCGGTTGCAGCGGGTTGCCGTCGTAGAGGACGATGGTCGCGCCGGACGCGAGCCCGCTGACCAGCCAGTTCCACATCATCCAGCCGCAGGTCGTGAAGTAGAAGAGCGTGTCATCCGGCCGCAGATCGCACTGCAGCACGTGCTCCTCGACGTGCTTCAGCACCGTGCCGCCGGCGCCGTGGACGATGCACTTGGGAACGCCCGTCGTGCCCGAGGTGTAGAGGATGTAGACCGGGTGATCGAACGCGTGGTGCTCGAGCTCGGGCTCGACACCGCCCCCGCGTGCGAGCAGCTCGTCCCAGGTCGACAGCCCGCGGAGGCCGGCGGCGCCGTCGCCCTGGTGGTGATAGACCACCGTGTGCTCGATCGCCGGGATGCGGTCGAGCACGTCGCGCAGCCTTTCCGTCAGCGTGAACCGCTTTCCGCCGTAGACGTATCCGTCCGCGGCGAAGAGGACCTTCGGCTCGATCTGGCCGAAGCGATCGAGGACCCCCTGCGGGCCGAAGTCCGGCGAGCACGATGACCAGATGGCGCCGATGGCCGTCGTCGCGAGCATGGCGATGACCGCCTCGGGCACGTTCGGCGTCAGCGCCGCGACGCGGTCGCCGGTGGTGACGCCGAGCGATCGCAGCCCCGCAGCGCACGCCAGGGTGCGCGAGCGCAGCTCGCCCCAGGTGAGCGCGCGCCGCAGCGATTCGTCCTCGCTCTCGAAGACGATCGCCGTGCGGTTCGGGTCGTCGCCGGCGCGACGGAGGAGGTTCTCGGCGAAGTTCAGCCGCAGGCCCTCGAACCAGCGCGCGCCGGGCATCTCGAGCGGCGCGACGACCTCGGAGAACGAGCCCGACGAGATCACCCCGCAGTACCGGCGGACGGCATCCCAGAAACCGCCGACGTCGGAGACCGACCATGCGTGGAGGTCGTCGTAGCTCTCGAACGTCTTCCCCGCCTCGCGTCCGGCGAGCTCCATGAACTCGCGCAGCTGCGATCGTGCGACGCGCTCCGGCGGCGGCGACCAGAGCATTTTCGCCTTTTTTTCAGCCACGGGATCTGTTTGACTGGGGCCCATCGGTCTTCACGCGCGCGCTTCCGCGGTCCGTGCCGACTCGTCCGCACCGGCTCTCGCGCGCTCCACGCTCTCGCTGACGGTAAGGGTAATTGTCACCATGAGGAAACACATCCTGTTTTTCGGCATCATCGCCGGCTGTCTGTGCACCGGTTTCGTCGCCGCGAACCCGCTCCACCATATCGTGCTCGTCCAGTTCAAGGAGGACGCGTCGCCGAAGCAGGTGCAGCATGTCCTCGCCGAGTTCCAGCGGCTGCCTTCGCGCGTTCCCGGGATCACCGGCTTTCAGTGGGGCACCGACAACAGTCCCGAGGGTCTTCAGCAGGGGTTCACGCACGGCTTCCTGATGACCTTCGCGAGCGCCGAGGCGCTCGAAGCCTACCTGCCGCACCCGGAGCACCAGGCGTTCGTCGAGATCCTCCTGCCGGCGGTCGAGAAGATCTTCGTGTGCGACTTCGAGGTCGACGAGGCGCCGCCGCCCGCGGCGCCGGGGCGGGTGCATCACCTCGTCTTCTTCAAGTACAAGGACTCGGCGACTGCCGAGGAGGTGGAGCGCATCGAGAGCGAGTTCGCGGCGCTCGAGAAGAAGATCCCCGGCCTGATGCGGTACCAGGCGGGGAGGAACGCCGCCGCCGGGCGCGACCTCGGCCGCGGCCTGACGCACGGTCACGTGCTGACGTTCATCCATCGCGACGCGCGTGACGACTACCTGCCGCACCCGGCGCACCGCGAGTTCGGCGCCCTCGTCGGGCCCGCCCTCGAGGACGTGCTGGTTCTCGACTTCACCGTGCGACCGTCGGGGCGCGGTCTGCTCGTCACCGATGGGCTCGAGCCGTACCGCGTCTACCAGCGCGGCGCTGACGGCACCGCGACGCTCGAGTTCGCCGGACTCGCGGCGGGGGACGGGCCGATCGAGGCGCGGCTGCTCTCCGGTCGTCGCGTGGTCGACGGCTTCGACTGGCGCGAGGCAGGCCGGGCCGGCGCCGGACGCTTCCACGGCAAGCTCGCGGGAGTCCCCACCGGCGGCGAGTACACCGTCGAGGTCCGCCGGCGAGACGCCCTCGGCAACATCGCGGAGATCACCGACGTCGCCAACCTGCTCGTCGGCGACATCTGGATTCTCGCGGGACAGTCGAACATGGAGGGCGTCGGCGACCTCATCGACGTCGAGGAGCCGCATCCGCTCGTCCACAACTTCACCATGGCCCAGCGGTGGGAGCTGGCGGTCGAGCCGCTCCACTGGCTCGGCGAATCGCGCGATCCGGTGCACTCCGGCCGTCGCCTCGCGGGCCTGGACGAGGCGGGACGACGGGAACGCCGCGCCGCCGATCGTCGCCGCCGCACCAAGGGCGCCGGGCTCGGGCTGCCGTTCGCGAAGCACCTCGTCGAGCGCACCGGTGTGCCGGTCGGGCTCATCTCGGCGGCGCACGGTGGGACGTCGCTGACGCAGTGGGACCCGGAGCTGCGCGATCGCGGCGGCGAGTCGCTCTACGGCTCGATGCTGAAGCAGGTGCGACGCGCGGGCGGCCGGGTGCGCGGCGTGCTCTGGTACCAGGGCGAGTCGGACGCCAACGACGGCGCCGCGCCGCTCTACGCGGAGCGTTTCGAGCGCCTGGTCGGCGCGTTCCGCGAGGACCTCGACGACGAGCTGCTGCCGTTCTACACGGTGCAGATCGGCCGTTTCGTGGTGCCGGGCCGCGACGCCGGCCCGTGGAAGACGGTGCAGGAGACGCAGCGGACGATCTGGCGGGAGATCCCGAACACCGCGGTCATCTCCGTGATCGACCTGCCGCTCGACGACCTCATCCACGTCGGCACGCCGGGGCTGAAGCGCGCCGGTCGGCGCCTCGCGAAGATCGCGCGCCGGCAGCTCTTCGGCGAGAGAGGGCTCGAGATCGGCCCGCGCCTGGCGGACGTCGCGGTCGACGATCGCGGTCGCACGCTGCGCGTCCGTTTCGAGAGCGTCAACGGCCGCCTCCACCCCGCGCGGCGCGTCACCGGCTTCTCGCTCAGAAAGGCTGATGGGAGCGACGCCGCGACCATCTACAATGCCTCCGTCGACCCGGAGCGGCCGGCGACGGTGGTGCTCAGGCTGCAGCGACCGGTCGAGGACGGCATGACGCTCTGGTACGGAGCGGGCCTCGATCCGGTGTGCAACCTCGTCGACTCGGAGGACATGGCGGCGCTGGCCTTCGGGCCGGTGGCGGTGGGGAGGTGAGCGTACCGGGATCGGGAAAGGAGATCATTATGGTCGACTCCGGCGGAACAATCGGTCGTCGCTCGTTTCTTTCGCGCACCGCGCGGGTTTCTGGAGGGCTGGCCGCGGCGGTGGCCGCGCCGTCGCTGCTGCGCTCGGCTGATCGGAACGAGACGATCCGTGTGGCCGTCGCCGGCATCCGGGGACGCGGCCGCAATCACGTCGACGGGTTTTCGACGGAGGACCGCTGCGAGGTCGCCGCGATCTGCGATCCGGACACGCGGCTTCTCGATGGCGTCGCGAGCTCCGCGACGGGACGCCAGGGCAAGGCGCCGGCGAAGATGGCCGACCTGCGCAGGGCGCTCGATGACCGCACGATCGACGCGCTCATCATCGCCACGCCCGACCACTGGCACGGACCGGCGACGATCTGGGCCTGTCAGGCCGGAAAGGACGTCTACGTCGAGAAGCCCGCGGCGCACAACTTCCGCGAGGCCCGGCTGATGGTCGAGGCGGCTCGCAAGTACGACCGCATCGTCCAGCACGGGACGCAGAGTCGCAGCGCTGTCCACATCCACAAGGCCGTCGAGCTCCTGCGCTCCGGCGACCTCGGTCGCATCATCCAGGCGAAGGCGATCAACTCGCAGAAGCGGGCGAACATCGGCAAGAAGAAGGACGCCCCGGTGCCGCCGGGAGTCGACTACGACCTCTGGCTCGGCCCGGCTCCGAAGCGTCCGTTCAACCCGAACCGCTTCCACTACAACTGGCACTGGTTCTGGGACTACGGCACGGGCGACATGGGGAACGACGGCGTCCACCAGATCGACATCGCGCGGTGGGGGCTCGGCGATCTGCCGTTTCCGAACGCGGTGAGCTGCGGCGGCGGCAAGTACCACTTCGACGACGATCAGGAGACGCCCGACACGCAGACCGTGGTCTTCGAGTACGACGACACGACGCTGGTCTACGAGATGCGGCTGTGGACGCCGTACCGCGAGCACGGCGTCGAGAACGGCAACGTCTTCTATGGCGAAAAGGGCTACATGGTGTTCGACAACCACGGCTGGCGGGTCTTCTGGAAGGGGAGCGAGGCGGGACCCTCCGGCGGACACGTCAACGACCGCGGCGCCGACCACCGCAAGAACTTCCTCGAGTGCATGCGGACGCGCAAGCGCCCGATCGCCGACATCGAGGTCGGCTTCCACTCGAGCGCCCTCTGCCACCTCGGCAACATCGCCTACCGCGTCGGCCGCCGACTGCGCTTCGACCGGAAGAAGCTCGAGATCGTCGGCGACAGGGAGGCGCACGAGATGCTCGGGAGGGAGTACCGGAAGCCGTACGAGATCGCGGAGGTGATCTGACTCGGGCCCGGCCCCGTGCCCGAAGGGCTACTCGACTGCGCACGCGAGACTCTGCGACGCATCTATAAGGAAGGCAGGAAGAAGAGAAATGCAGGAAAAGAAACGGAGAGAGGGAGGGACTACGAGGCGATCGGCGAGAGCATGAAGTCTCGACTGCGTTCCAGA
>JBFFXF010000124.1:0-20122 GCA_041569895.1 Planctomycetota bacterium
ATCTGGGGCTTCTCATCGAGGTCTCCGGAAACATTTCGTTGCGGACGGTGGCGCCCTCGTGTCCCGGTCAGACCGCGAAACACGCGCGCGTATTCAAATGCGCCGTTGCGACGCGTTCATCGATCGCGATTGAATTTTTTTCGCCGGCGCACGTTTCAGTGAGAACGAGGCACTCATCACCGCGCCTCGATCGCGATCACGCTGAAGAAGGAGCACGCATGAAGACCATTCACGGCGAGCACGTCACCACCCAGACGACTCACACGACGTCCACGACACACGCGAGGCGCGCGCGGCGACGGAGAAGCCGGGCGCCGGCGTGCGCTCTCGTCATGGCCATCGGTCTGACGGGAGCGATGTCGTTCGTCTCGGGCTGTCGCTCGGCGCCCGCGCCGAGGAGCGACCTCGAGCGCGCCATCTCCGAGATGGACCACGGCCGCCATGACGAGGCCGGTCGGATTCTCGACCGCATGCTGTCGGCGGACACCCACCGGAATGGCTCCGACCGGGATGGCTCGCGACTTTCCTCCACCCGTTGACGCGCAGGGAGACGCACATGATCCAGACGATGACCAGAACCCACGGATTCCCCCCGCGATCGAGCCGTCCGGCGCTCGCCGCGATGCTCGCCGCGATGCTCCTCCTGCCGCCGGCGCTCGAGGCGCAGGGCCAGGCGACCGCTCCCGACGTCGCCGACTCGGTCGCCCCACGCAGCTCGCCGCTCGCGGCGACCTTCAATCCGGTGCCGAGCTTCGAGCGCATCAAGAGCGACATGGACATGGTCGGCGACGGCCTCGAGCCGCTGCTCCGGCTCGATGAGGAGCTCAGGACGCTCGGCGCACAGTTGATGGCCGAGGTCAAGAAGCTCGGCGAGAAGCAGGACGACCCCGTGGCGGCCAGCGCGGCGGCCAGGCTGGTCACCGAGCTCCAGTCGCACCTCATCCAGACCATCAGCGCCGTGCTCACCAACAGCGACCTGATCGAGCTCGGCATCGGATCGGCCAATCGCAAGCTGCACACGCTCGAGAAGTACCTCGCCCGCACGGAGACTCGATTCGTGGAGAACGCGGAGACGCTCGGGGGCCAGATCGAGGACGCCAGGCAGGACGCGCTCGATGCAGTGAATGACTATCTGGCCTACATCGACGCGCTCGACGATCCGCCGAGTCGCGACCAGCGGCTCGCGGCGATGAAGCTCGAGGCTCGCGTGCAGGAGAAGAAGTTCCGGCTCGATCTGATGCGTCTCGACAGTCGCCGGCAGCAGGCCGTGGCGAACGGCTACGCCAACATGCGCAGGGCGCTCGGCAAGTGGATCGACGACTTCAACGTGCTCAAGACGAAGACGCGCGTGATGGTGAACCAGCTCCAGGCCGAGCAGGACTTCCTCGCGCGCGGCGTGCAGATGAGCGTCGACGCGGCGCGAGTGCGGCAGTTCATGGAGAACCCGCTGACGCTGCCCGACGGCACGTCGATCCAGGCGATCAACGAGAAGGTGGCGCGCATCTTCTCGATGGTCGAGCTCTTCACCGGAATCCAGGGTCGCGTGCAGGAGTCACTCTTCGGTTTCAACCTCGTCGACATCGAGCAGGACCTCGACCGGAAAGAGAAGGTCCTCGTCGATCTGAAGAGTCGCGCGCTCGACCTCAAGAAGCAGATCGTCGGCAGCTGACGGCAGGCGAGCGAACACCGCATGAACAGCCTCCTGCCAGCCCTGATCGCCGGCGCCATGGCGCTCGACGCATCGCCCCGGACCGCACCCGCGGCGAGACCGAGGCCGCTGGCGCCGCCGCAAGCCGTCGAGGACCTCGTCGAGCTCAACCGGGAGATCGTCGCGATGGTCACGTTGCTTCATGACTCCGGCGACGAGCCGATGGTCGCGGAGCGGGCGTGGCAGACGGTGATGTCGCGTTCGGCGCGGTTCCTGGCGCGCCTGCCCGCGATGCGGCGGCGGCTGGGCGAGGACGTCGCGATGATACGCGCCGGACTGACGGCGCGACGGCAGGTGATCACCGCCGAGCTGGCGCGTGCCCGCGATGCGCACGCGCGCCTGACGGCGGTGCGTCGGAGAATGCGCCTCGGAGCGGCGCTGTCGACGACCGGTCGTCCCGGGCCGATCTCGACGGAACGCCACCGCCGCTCGCTTCTCGTCACGCGCGGCGCGCTGGCGATCCGCATCGACTCGCTCCTGCGAGCCGCCCGCGACCTGGAGCGGGAGCGGCAGCGACGGCTCGACCTCCTCGACTCGATCCTGGTCGACGTCGACCGGGCGCAGCGGAGCTTGCGGGCGTCGATCGACGTGCTGGCGCGTGAGCTGCCCGGCGTCCAGGCGCGGATCGCGGCGTCGTTGCCGGCGCTGCGCGGTGATTTGGTCGAGAGACTGACGATTCACGGAATGACACCGTCCCGGCTGACTCGATCGCTCGAGGAGATCCACCGGCGGATCCTGGCCGTGCTCCGGCTGCCAGCGAGCGTCCCGGATTCCACAACACGTTCGTCGACCCCACGGAGGAGCTCATGACCCCACGCAGACGACTGATCGACGCGGGTCTGCCCGCGACCAACTCGAGGCCGATCTCGACGACGACACTGACAAGGACACTGACAAGGACACTGACGACGACACTGAGGAGGACACTGGCGGCGACACTGGCGGCGACGCTCGCTGTCGCCACCGCCGTTGCCCAGGAGAGTGGCGCGCCACTCTCCGGGGAGGCCGCGCCGGCGGCGAGCCTATCGCCACCGGTCGACGGGGTGAATGCGGTCGACGCCGTCGATGCGGCGGAGACGGTCGTGGCCCCGAGCGCGGAGGAGCGCTCGCGCATTCTCAGAGAGAACCTGCAACAGACGATCGAGGAAGGGGAGCGCGTCCTGAGGTCACTCCCGAAGGAGCGCCTCCGGGTCCTGCGGGCGCGTCTCTCCAACCTCGATCGCCAGCTCAAGCGCAAGGAGGCCGAGCGCAGCCACCTCCAGGACTCGCTGGCGACGCTGCGCGCCGATTACTTCCGCAGGCTCGGCGCCCTGCGGCGCGACGGCGAGAGCAAGGCGGTGATCGCGGCGGAGGAGCGCCGTCTGAAGGAGGACTACGACCTGCACGCCGAGTTCTTCGAGGACGAGGTCGAGGCGCTCGATCGAGACGTCACCGAGATCCGCGAGACGATGCGGTCGCTCGAGGCGCGCTCGGAGATCGAGGAGCGGGCGTTGCCACAGCCACCGCCGACGGAAAGGGAGCCCTCCCCCTCCGACAGCATCGACGCGCTTCCCGCGGCGCTCAACCCCTTCGAGTTCCGGAGCTACCTGCCGCTTGCTCGTGGGCGTCGCACGGCGCCCCGCGAGGTGCTGCTCGGTCTCCGGGCAGAGGCGGCCTTCCGCCAGGGGCGGCTGACGCGAGCGGCGAGCGCGCTCGACGACATCCTCGCCGAGCGCCTCCTCGGTGTCGACGCGCGCGTGCGATCGATGTCCGCCTACAATCGCGCCATGATCGACTACGTGCTCGGCAACTACAGTCACGCGTATCGCACCTTCCGCGAGCACTTCGACACCGACCCCGAGGCCGATCTCGACGCGGAGAGCGCCCACGTGCTCGCCGTGCTCGCGTACATGAACGGTTTCATGGATCGGACGCGAGCGTACCTCCGGCGCACTGACGACGAGAGCCGCCGCAAGGTGACGCTGGTGCTCGGCTCCATCGACACGCCGGCTGCACGATGATCGGCGCCGCGGCGAGACCGGTCGTGCTGAGGGACTACATCGCCGATGGCGGCGCGCTGATGACGGTGCTCGTCGCGATCCTGGTGCTGTGCCTCGCGCTGATCCTCTACGTCGCGACCCTGCTCGGCGCCGAGGCGTACCGGGCGTGGCGATTCCGCCGCAAGCGTCGCGGACTGACTCGCCTCGCCCTCGAGGAGATCCCGGCGCTTGCGACGCCCGTGTGCCTGCCGGCGCTCTACCTGGAGCGACTCGCCGACGAGCTCGGCGCCGGGGAGCTCACCGCACGCGAACGGCGACGCGCGGCCGAGGAGGTCGAGGAGGGGCTGGTGCGCGGCATCGCGTGGCCGCTCGGCGTGCTCCACTTCCTCGCGGAGTACGCGTCGAAGATCGGACTCTGCGGCACCATCCTCGGCCTCTGCGTGCACTTCCTCGACGTCGGCACCGGCGCGGATGGCAGCGTCGCGTCCCGCGCCATGGCGGTGGCGCTCTACACGACGCTCGGCGGGCTGACCATCGCGCTCATCGCCGAGCCTTCGGCCTACGTGCTCGAGTCGATCGAGCGCTGGGTGCGTCGCGATCTGAGAGCGTGGTTCCGGCTGCTGGAGCGCGGTCTGGCGCGCGACGAGCCAGCGCCGGCGGCGCCATCGAACGCCACCATCGTCGAGCGAGCGCCGATCGCGGCGCTCGCCGCAGAGCCGTCGAGTGACGCGGAGGAGGCCCCATGAGCCACCGGCGCCGCGGCGGACTCCCGAACAGCATGCTCGACCTGATCTGGATCCTGCTCTTCTTCTTCCTGATGATCAGCACGGTGCGGAGGCAGGAGACGGAGCGCACGGTGACCGTCGACCTGGTCCCGCTGGGGGGAGCGGCGCCGATCGACGGAGCCACCGACATCCGCCAGGTGGTGCTCGAGATCCGCCCCGGCGGCGAGTGGACCATCGACGGCCAGCCGCTCGAGCGCGACGAACTCCGCACGCGGCTCGAGCGATTGCGAGCGCCGGTGGAGGAGCGGCCGGTGCTCGTCCTCGATGTCGACCGGAGAGCGCTGGTCGAGGATCTGCTGCGCGTCGAGGATACCGCGCGAGAGCTCGGAATCCCAAGAGTGGTGCGGCGGCGACAGGAGGGCGGGCGGCCGTGAGGTTCCGGTCCCGGTCCGCAAAACCCCGCGCATCAAGTTCGGAATCGGATCGGGGTCGGAGTCGGACTCGGTATCGGTATCGGAGTCGGAGTCCGTATCGGAATCGGAGTCGGAATCGGTCCTCGGAACCGGAGTCGGTATCGGCCATCGGTATCGGAGTCGGTCGGCCATCGGACTACGCAACCAGAGCCGTCGAGAACGGGCAGGGCAACGGCCTGTGCTCCGGTTGCGTGGGGGGAAGCGCCGCCGCGTTGGCCGCCGCCGCGCTCTTCAGACCAGGTCGGCCGCACTCTCGACAACCCGCCGCTTCTCCATCTGCGCCTCGTGGATGCGGGCGACGAGCAGGAAGGCCACGCCGCAGAGCACGATGTTCACGGGCAACGCGACGAGGTTCAGCTGGGTGGCGACGAGATACTCGTCCACCGTGTCCGCTCTCAGATAGAGACGGAAGACGATCTGGTTGAGCACGGAGTTGACGATCCAGAGCATCCACCAGAGCCCCACGAAGCCTTTCCCGGGCTCGGCAGGGAGTCCCTCGTGGCTCGCCTGCCAGGTCTCCGCCATCGCCTGGTACGGCTTCCAGAGATTGGCAATCGGAATGAAGAACCACCCCACCGACCAGCCCGGTGTGTACTGCATCCATCTGGCGCCGAGGGCCCGCGCGTTGGCGTTGGCGCGGTAGATCCAGGTGAGGAACGTGACCGCCGTGACGAGGAAGATGATGAGATCCAGCGAGCCGAGCGAGCTCTGAAACGCGTCGTTCTGTTCAAGCTGCGTCTGAACGTCGGTCCCGGCCGCCACCTCCTGCAGCAAGCCGAGCAGCACGACGTCGAGCGCCAGCTCCACGACGGAGATCAGGGCGGAAATGACGAGCAGCACCTTGACTCCCCGGGTCAGCCCGGACAGGTCGCGGAACCGGTAGGAGGTGTCGACCGACGCGGGAGCGGTTTCGGCGGTTTGGGGCGGCTCGTAGGGATTGTCGCTCATGAAACGCCCGGCTCCTCTCTGGCCCAGTCAGGCGCGACGATTGTACGAGTGAGCCCGACGCGAGCGCAAGCAGACGGCCGCTCTCGTCCTCGCCCTCGAAACGTGAAGGCGGGAGGGAACGCAGATTACGCAGATTACACAGATTACGCAGATCGGGGCCACGTGCCTTCCAGGGGACGCCCTCGGAACATCGGAGTCGGTATCGGCCATCGGTATCGGAGTCGGTCATCCGACTCCGCAACCAGAGCCCTCGAGGACGAGGCCGGGCCGGTGGATCCCCCTCACCCACCCCACGGAGGCGCCGCCCGGTGGCCACCCGACGAGCCCGAGGTCAGATGCTGCGGCGCGGCATGACGCGCCCCGCCCACCTGGCGGAGCTGCGGCGAGCGGGAGTCGTGCGCGCCCGTGAGGCGCCAGGCATCGAGCGAGGGCGGCGCGACGAGGAGGATCAGCATCGCCGCGGCGGTCGCGAGCCCATCGGCGACCGGCGCCAGTGGTGTCGAGCTCCATCCGGCGCCGAGGATCGACACGGCGATGGCGGCGATCGGCGCCACGAAGACGACATCGTAGCCCGGAACGATGATCCGCCCGAGGCGCAGCCTGCCCGCGATGCCGAGCGGCGACGACCGCCCGGCGCAGTAGACGCCGACGCGCACGGCCGCGACGATGGCGGCCACGATCGGCGCGAGGGTGAGATTCTCGTCGGAGCGGATGATGAGGTTCAAGACGCCGATCCAGACGCCGGTGACCAGCGCGATGCCGACGCCGACGCCCACCGGCATGCGTGGCGAGCGGCTTCCCGGACCGAGGTTGGCGAGCGGCCAGCCGAGCAGTCGCTCGCTGCGGTCCTTGCCCGCGTCCGGCACGAAGATGCGGAAGCGCGCTCGATCGTTTTCCCAGGGGAACTCCGCGAGCGAGCGCCGCACTCCGAGACTGGCGAGCACGTAGACCGGAGCGGCCGCCGCGACTCCCCACCAGCCCCACGCCCCGACGACGAGCGCGAGCCCGGCGGAGACCGCGAGCGCGAAGTCGAGCCGGCCCGCGTACGCGATGACGGACATCAGGCCCGCGAGATAGACGCCGGCGAAGCAGAGGATGACGTCGTCCACGCCGAAGAGCCCGGAGGCGCGGCTCAGCGCGACCGCCGCGCCGACGACGATGACGTCGTGCTCCCGCAGGAGAATCGGCGAGAACGGCAGCCGCCTCCCCGGCTCCCACGGCGTCGTCTTCAACCACTCGAGGTAGGTGCGGTCGCACAGCGGATGGGATCTGTGGATGCGCGAGAGGGCATAGACCGCGAGACCCGCGCCCATGATGGCGAGCTCGACGGGCCGGATCCTCTCGCGGTCCGTCGCCGGCGAGGTCGCCACGACGTAGCCGAAGAGCGCGTAGAACGCCAGCCAGCCGGGCAGCGCGGGAGACCACGGCGCCACGCTCGACCACCACGACCGCAGCAGGCGCAGGGGGCCGCGGCGCGTTCCTCGTCGCGGCTCGGTCGGGTCCATCACCGCGACTCCAGGTAGCGATCGACGTCGGCGCGGCTTCCGGGGTGGAAGAGCTCGCCGAGCGCCTCGGCGAGACTCTCGGCGTCGCCCCGGACCTCCGCCTCGGTGCCCGTCGACGCGATGACGCCGTCGCGCAGGACGGCGATGCGATTCGCGAGACCCTCGATGATCTCGGGCACCGGCGTCGCCATCAGCACGGTCGATCCGTTCCTCGCGAGGCGCGCGAGGACGCGCTTGAGGGCGAGGATCGCGGCCGGGTCGAGTCCGCCGGAGAAGGGCTCGTCGAGCACGAGCACCGGCGCCTCCGAGACGAGCGCCCCCGCGAGCGCGATCTTCTTGTGCTGTCCGGCGGAGCAGGAGCTTATCGGGCTGTCGGCGACCGGGTCGAGGTCGAAGACCGCCAGCAGGTGGTCGATCTGCTCGAACAGCCGGTGGGCGTCGATCTCGTACAGCCGCCCGACCGCCATCAGGAACTCGCGACACGTGCGGATTCCCGGCAGCCACGGCGAGTCCGGGAGGAAGAAGACGCGCTTGCGGATCTCGCGCTCCTCCTCCACCGCGCGCCTTCGCTGCATGCCGCAGATCTCGACGCGGCCACGCTGCGGCCAGAGCGTCCCGCCGACGACACCGAGCAGCGTGCTCTTGCCCATGCCGTTCGGGCCCATCAGCGCAACCAGCTCGCCCTCGCGGACCTCGAGATCGACGCCGCGCAGGACCGGCTTGACGTCGTAGTGATGGTGGACGCCGGTGACGGAGATCATTACTCATCCGTCGGCAGGATCGGCGGCGGTTTTCACCCCGCAGCGAGCTCGCCGCGATCCGCTCAGGCGTCGCGTCCGGGAATCCGCTCCCAGCGGCTGCCGTCGTCGAAGGACACGTCGAGGTGACGCGCGTTGAGCCGGAACATGCGGATCGCCTCGAGCAGCTCGCCCGCGACGCCGAGCTCCTCCTCCCGACCCTCCGCCCCGAGCGCCTTCGCCCAGCGCTCGCCGACGCGATGGCAGAAGCAGAGCCGGCTTCCATCCCGGAACGTCACCACGGCCTCGGTGAAGCGGAGATCGGTCTCGAGCGAGACCAGCGCGGCGCGCAGCGCGTCGGACTTCGTGGTCGCGGGGCGATTCATCGCTGCCCGTAATCTACCGGATCGACGCCGCCAGAAAGAAACGAGAAAAGCGACTGCCGGCCGAGAATTGTCTGCAGTCCGCCGGATCGCTTTCCGTGTCCGGGGATGGAGCACGGCGGTCGCGTGTGTGCCGCCTGCCCGTGACACCAGATCCGCGCGTCCTGAACGGAGTTCCAGCAATGAAGCACCGCGCACCGATCACCGCTGTCGGCATCGTGACGTTCTCCTGCTTCCTCGCGACCGCAGTCGCGGGTGAGCGGTACGTCCAGGACTTCAACCGCTTTCCGGACGGCACCACCGATCTCGGAGACGGATCGACGATCGCGAGCAACAACGGCGTGGCGAGCGTTCGGGACGGCGCCCTCCGGTTGACGCAGGACCTCGTCAACAGCACGCACTCCTCGTTCAGGGTCCCCGGACTCGGCGCCGCCGCCACCCGGAGCTTCGAGGTGCGCTTCGACTTTCTGCTCGCGTCCGCGCTCGATCGCCCCGCGGACGGATTCTCCGTCAACTACGGACCCCTGCCGACAGACCCGCAGGCGCCGTTCTTCAACGGCGCCGGAGAGGAGGGCTTCGCGATCGGCTTCTCCGCCGAGGTCGACACGTGGGACTCCGGCTTCGGCGAGAACGGCTACAACATCGCGGTCGACGGCGTCGACGTCCCGGATGGATTCGTCAACGAGCCGCCGCCGGTGGACGGCGTGTGGAAAAGGGCCAGGATCGCCTGGACCCGCACGGACGACGGCGGCCGCGCGAGCTTCTCCATCGACGACCGGTCGATCTTCGAGGACCTCCCGACACCCGGCTTCTTCCCCGAACCGGACGACACCATCGCGTTCAGCGCGCGGACCGGGGGCTCGACCCAGACGCTGCTGATCGACAACCTCGAGGTCACGGCGCCGATCCGGCGCGATCCGGGCAGCCCGTGCACGCTCGCGAAGCTGAAGGCTGCACGGACCTACGCGAAGGGCGTTTTCGGCTGTCTGACGCGGTGGACGAGAACGCCGCCCGGCGACGTCGACGCGCTGGCGGACCTCGAGGAGTGCATCGACCGCCGGTACGGTCGGTTCGAGACCCTCTGGCAACGGACCGTCGACCGCTTGTCGGCAAAAACCGGCTGTCCCGACGGCCTCTCGTTCGCCGGCGTCGAGCGGATGGTGCGGGAGGACATCGCTGCCCGCTACGCCGTGGCGATCGAAGAGGCAGTGCCCGACCCGGGCCAGGGCAAGACCCGGTCGCGCCTGATCAAGCTCGGATCGTCCTACGTGTCGAAGCGTCTCGCCGCCGCGATGAAGGACCTCAAGCGGCCCGACATCGAGCGCCTCGAGGCGACGTTCGCCTCGACCCGGCAGCGACTCGACAGGACCGTCGAGAGACTGTCCTCGAAGCTGGGGCGCAAGGGCGTGACGATCGACACCGGCTCCGTTTCCGGCGGCGCCGATTCGGTCGACGTCGAGACCGACGCCCTCAGGGGGCTGATCGCGTTCGAGGCGCTGCGTACGCTTCGATCGCGTCTGCTCGCGTACTGGGACTTCGACGAGGAGGATGGTGACGTCGCGGTCAACCGCGCGTCCGGCGGCGCTGATTTCAACGGCCGACTCTCGGGTGACACGCAGCGAGCCGAGGGCTTCCTGGGGACGGGAAGCCTGACCTTCGACGGCGACGGGGACTTCGTGGCCGTCAACGCGAGCCCCGCTCTCCGTCGGCTCGAGGGCAGTGAGGTGGTGACCATCTCCGCGTGGGTGTTTCCGCAGGGCAATGGCTCTCACCCGTCCGCGGGTGGCATCATCGCCAACAAGGAGGGCGAGTTCCAGGTCGCCCGCTTCGCCGATGGGACGATCCGGCACGCCATGGCGGGTCCCGACAACTCCTGGAACTGGGCGCCTGCGCACCCGGTCGTCGCGCCGCTCGGTGAGTGGACGCACGTCGTCGTCACCTTTCAGAACGGTGCCGTCCGGGTCCACGTCAACGGAGTGGCGGTGTCCCACGCCGCGGCGAGCCCGCGGGGCGATCGCCACGTCGGGCAGGACGAGCTCTGGATCGGCGATCGGCAGTCGTCGCCGCAGTCGTTCCACGGATCGATCGACGACGTCGCGATCTGGAACCGACCGCTGACCGGCCCGGAGATCACCGGACTCTTCAACGGCGGCGAGGGGCACGCGGTGATCCCGAGGTGAACGAGGATCAGCCTCGGCGGGTGCGAGCACCGGACTGACGCCCCGGGGGTCGTGTCAGGGACAGGAACGGGAGTCCCGGCAGTCGAGCGGGTCCGCGCCGCCGGGGTCCGTCCCGCAACCCGGGAACGGCGCCGGCGGCGCCGGGTCGCCCAGAAAGAGGAACCCGAGGATGGTCATCGCGTCGCTCAGGTCGACCGTGCCGCTGTCGTTCGCGTCCGCGGCGTCGGTGCACCCGGGCGCCGCGGCGCCGAGGAAGAGCCACTCGAGGATCGCGATGACGTCGGAGACGTCGACCTTCCCGTCGAGCGTGACGTCGCCGCGGACGAAACGTGTCGGCCCCGCGCCGACGACATCCACCTCGAACCAGAGCTCGTGGAAGGGCTCGCCGTCCGCCAGGAACGCGAACCACAGCTCCACGGCGCCGGGGCGCAGCCCGCTCGCGGCGCCGTCGCCCTCCGGATCGGTCACCAGCGAGAGCTCGACCTCGCACGAGCCGTCGACGCAGGCCGGCGTGGCGGACACCGTCGAGCTTCGTTCGCCGTCCTGCACGAACCACGTCTGGAAGTCGAGCGCCGGCCGACCGTCGCACAGCGGCGGCGGGAACTCGAACCTCAGCGGGATCGGGGCGGGGTCGAGCGGGAGCAGCTCCCGAAACCCGAACATGGTGATCTCTCCCGACGGGACGGGACGGCATCCGGTCTTCCGGAAGTACGTCATCGGCCCGAACCGACAGAACCGGTCGGCGTCGAGCCCCCTGGCGAAATCCAGCGCCGCATGGGCTGCCGACGTGTCCGTGCCGAGGGGCACCATCAGGCTGCCGTCGAGGTTCGTGAGGTGGAGGACGCCGTTGACGATCGTGGTCCGCAGTCGCTGCGCGACGTACGGCGTGCAGCGCTCGGGTGGATACGGTCCGACGGGCGGAGCACCGTTGAACCCGAGGTATGTCGACAGTGGACCGACGGCGCACCGCGTCGGCATGTTGTACCACTCGAGAGCGCCGCGACCGAGCACCGCGAGAGAGAAGAGTTCCTGCGGGAAGCGCTCGAGCACGGCGCCGCTCGATGCGATTTTCCAGCCAGGGTCGTTCGGGGACGGAGGCAGAACCCCGACATTCGCGGGGTCGAAGCGAACGCACTCCTTCTCGAGCTGCGCGAGCACCAGGCGGATCTCGACGCGCCGCTCGGCGACCACCTCGCCGCCGGCCCGCAGCTCGAAGACCGCCTCGGCGGAGCCCGCGCGGAGCTGCCCCTGCCCCGCGGCGCCCTGGTCGTTCGCCCGCAGCTCCGACGCGATCGAGCACGTGCCCGTCTCGCACGGGCTCGCCACCGCGGCGGCGAGACGCCGCGTGCCGCCCCGCTGCTCGATCCAGACCTGGATCACTCCCTCGTCCGCCCTGCAGTCGCCCGAGAAGCTCACGTCGAACGGGACCGACGCGCCGTTGATCGGCACCTCGGCCGCGCCGACGGATGCCTCCTCGATCGCGGCGCCGGCGCACGGATCGCGCCGGAAGTAGTACCATGCGGCGACCGGCGCGGGCGCCGTGAAGACGCGGCAGAGCTTCGTGAAGCGGTGCTCCCGGAGGATTCCGATCGCCTGGCGCGCGACCGCGATGTCGCGGCCGACGCCGATGAGCGACGTCGAACCGCTGTAGATGAACCAGCTGGCGCGCACCTCGCGCAGGACGAGCGCGTCGGGATCGATGTCGAGGCAGTCCTCCCCGTCCATCGGTCCGAGCGGCGGCTCGCCGCCGGCGAGCGCGTACTCGAGCACCGGTTCGGGCACGCCGACGGTGCAGACCTGGTCGATGGCGTAGCGCCGCATGACGTCGATGACGCGCTGCGCGTCGCCGCCCTTCGGACCGACGGAGGTGATCTCCTTCGCGCCGTCGACGATCACCCAGACGCCGTCGACTTGGCGCCCCGAGACGTTCTCGGGATCGAACCAGACGCATTCGTCCGGCCCCTGTGCGAGGGCGCGCGACACGCCGCCGGGCGCGACCGCGACCGCGACCACGACCAGTGCGGCGACGACGGGAGCTCGGTTTCGAGATCGACGTTCGTTCATGCGACACCTCCGTTCGCTCGTGCGACACGTCCGGCTCTGCTCGGCGGCGGCTCGCCCGCCGCGCCACATCTCCTTCATGCCGGGAATTGCGGGATAGCTTTCAGCGCCGGCGAGAAAAAAGCCGGGAGAGACCGGATCCCGGAGCGCAAGCGACTACCGGGCAGGAAGTTGCGTTCGGGATCGCGGCGCGGGCTCCACCAGGCGGAGGAACGCCTTCGGAGCCTCTCCGGGATGGCGAAGACAGGCCGGACGGGCACCGGTGATCCCGAGGCGATCAGCGACCGCGCGTCCACTTCTGCACCGGACACTCGAGGATGCGCGCGTACTGCTCGGCTTTCTCGCTCGCCGTGTCCATGTCCTTGAACTGCTGGATGCAGAATGTGGCCACTCTCTCACCGTCCTTCCGCAGGCACTCGAGGAAGATGCCGAGAACGGGCCGGCGGTAGTGCACTCCCCTTTTGACGACGTCTTCCCGGTCCCAGCCGACCCTGATCGAGAGGATTCGCCTCCGGTCGATCGAGGCATAGGGGATCGAGACAAGCCAGAGAATCCTGGCGACGAATCTCAGACCGTCCGGCGTGACGACGAAGTACGGCCTGACGAGCACGAAGCCGGCGACGCAGATGGCGAGGACGAGGAGGCCCGGTGCCCGGTCAAACCACTGGAGCCAGCCCCCGACCACCACGAGCAAGAACGCGACACCGACCACCGCGAGGTGGAAACCGAAGATGATCCGCGGGATGCGTGCCATGGGTCGACCGAGCCCCGCCTGGCGGCCACGGTTCACCCCGACTCGCGTGGGCCGCCCGAGTCCTGCCGGGACGTCGCCGGGTTATCGCGCCGCGCCCCCGCAAGTGCCCAAATAAAAAGGACCTGCGGCCGCGCCACAGGTCCTCGAATGGTTGGTAGCGGGGGCGGGATTCGAACCCGCGACCTCCGGGTTATGAGCCCGACGAGCTACCAGACTGCTCTACCCCGCGTCAGTGTTTCTTGTTCCGAACACTGGATCTTAGTCTTTCGGCGGTCGGAGTCAAGGGAGTTTGTCGCGCGGCCGGCCCGCCGGGGGTGGAACTCCCTCATCTCGGTCCGGGACCTCAGTCCGGGACAGCCGCCGCGCCGCCGGCGCCGAGCTTGCTCTGGTGCAGGTTGAGCATCAGCTCGACCTCGCCCTTCGGCAGCCCGGTGGCGTCCGCGATGCCCGAAGGGCTGGCGCCGGACTGGAAGAGCTCGACGACCCGGCCGAAGGTGGCGGGATCGTCGTCGCGCCCGGGCCCGCCGTCCGGGCTCGCGTGCGCTGCTTTCGGGTCCGACGCGGTGGGGTCCGATCCGCCGGTATCGGCCTCGTCCCCGGGCGACGGCTGCGCATCCGCCGCCGGCCCGGTGGTCGCCACGGCGACGGCGTCGGAGCGCGACACCGCCTGCTCGCGCGACGCCGCGCCCGCCTCGAGCCGGGCGAGCCTCGCCTCGATGCGGCGCTCGGCCGCCTCGACGTCCTCGAGCAGCTTTCGAAGGTACGTCATCTTGGTGTCGAGCCGGCCCTCGACCTCGCGCGCGAAGTCGTGGAGCTCGACGAAGACCTTGTTGAGCTCCGCCGCCGCCCCGCGGCTGTCGGCTCCGCCGCGACCCGTTGCCGCCGAGGCCGCGCTCGCCGTGCCCGTCGAGGCGCGTGCCGCCTTCTCACGCAGGTCGGCCTTCCACGTCGCCGTCTGCTGCTGGAGCTCGCGGAAACGGCGCCCGGTGATGCGGAGGACGAGATACATCACCGCGATGACGAGGAAGATCAGCAGGATCGGCTGGTACTCCCCGAGGATCGACTGGAGCGGATACGGCATCCCCTCACACTCTCTTCAGGGTTCTTCTCTTCCGCTTCTGTTCCGCTTCTGTTCCGCGCGCCCGCCACGCCGCGTCGACGCGGGCGCATGCGCCTTCCGGCGCCGCTTCACGGCTCTCTTCTCAACCGGTCAAGCCGCTCGCGTCGGTCTCCACCGGCTCGAGCGACCAGAGTACCAGACCGCTCCAGAGCTTGGGATAGAAAAACGTCGTCTTCTGGGGGAAGACCTCGCCGCCCTCCACCACCGAGCGAAACTGTCCGGCCGGCACCGGTCGCATGCGGAACAGGAGGTCGCCCTCGCCGCGCTCGAGCGCCTCGCGCTCGCCCGTTCCCTCCTTGAAGAACCGCACGCCGAGGGCGCGGTCCGGCGACAGGGCCGGGCGCAGCCAGCTCTCGAGCACGAGGCTCTCGAGGACGCCGTAGTCGCTCGAGGCGGCTCCCGAGCTCGACTCGCGGATCTCCTCGGGAATGCGGAAACGCTCCGTGCGCTCGACGGTCTCGACGACGTAGTCCCAGTCGTCCTCGCCGGCGGGCTCGAGGTGCTGCTCGAGGATCAGAAGCGCCTCGTCGGCCTGGCCCCGACAGTTGACCAGCCGGTGCGTGGCGAGGATCGACAGCCCGTCCCCGACGAGGTTCCCGAGGACCATCGGCTGCCATTCGCTCCCGGGGCGACGCGACGGGTCGCCGGCGACGTGCTCGCGATACTGCAGCGCGGTCGTGTAGCGGTGGTGTCCGTCGGCGATGATCGGCCGCTGCGACCGGAACGACTCGCGCAGGCGCTCGATGGCGGCGCGCTCGCGCACCGGCCAGAGCGCGTGCACCTCGCCGGGCCTCGCCTCGACGGCGAGCTCCGGGTCCTCCCGCGAGCACTCGTCGAGGACGCCATCGATGGTCTCGTCGGGATCCTCGTAGAGCAGGAAGATCGGCTCGAGGTGCGCCCGAGTCGCCTCGAGGAGGTGGAAGCGGTCGTCGACGTGCTCGGGGAAGGTGCGCTCGTGCGGCAGGACGACGCGCTCCTCGAACGCATGCAGCCGCCCGAGCGTCGCCAGCCCGCGGAACCGCGCCCGCTTGCTCGTGCCCGGCACGGTGTAGTCACAGCCGTAGATCCAGAGCGCCGGGCTGTCGTCCTCGCGCAGCACGCCGCGCTTCTTCCAGTCGATGAGACGAGCCGCCCGCGCGGCATAGTCCTCCTTCTTGCCCGGCTGCTCGCCGAGCGTCAGACGGACGATGTTCCAGGGCGAGCGCTCGAGGAGCGCGCGGTGCTCGGCGGGCGCGATGATGTCGTAGGGAGGCGCGACCCACTCCTCCGGTCGGCCGGCGACCTCGGCCGCGAATCGAAGCGCCCGGAACGGCGCGATCTGGAAGCCCGTGTCGGTCACGTCGATTGCACTCCGCCTTTCTCGCGGCCCGCGGCCGCCACGGCACGCCGTCCACGCTCGCGCTCGGCGGCTCAGCGCTTCTTCTTCGGGTCGACGATGGCGTCGCGACAGATCGACATCGCGATCACGGCGTAGCACGTCGTCAGCGTCGGGATCCCCTCCATCCACCGATCCGCCTCGTTCACCCACATGCCCTCGCCCTCCTGGATCGAGACCAGCTTGCCGCCGAGCTCCCGCGCCCAGTCGTGGCGGACGCCGCGAGCGTCGACGATGGTGGGCTCGCCGTACGTCGAGAGAGCCTTCGCCATCGTGTGGTAGTAGTAAAAGAGGCCCTGCAGTCCGAGCTCCGGCTTCTCGAGCGTCGCCATGCCGGGGTTGACGTCGACGGTGAAGTTCTTGCTGATCCACTCGAACGCCTTCTGCACGCGGATGTCGTCACGATCGACGCGCGCGTAGAGGAAGCTGAGAAGCCCGGCGTACGTCATGCTGCCGTAGGAGGAGAAGAGTTTCTCGCCGCCGCCGCCGGTGCTGCTCGGGCCGCGGGTGAAGTCGGGGCCGTACCGGAAACCCCAGTCACCCGTGGTGCCGACCTTGCGCTTCTCGAGCACGGGATCCACCTCCCCGGCGTTCTGCGTGCGCGCGAGGTAGATCTTGACCCGCTCCCAGACGCTGTCGCCGGCGGAGAGCCCGGTCTCGAAGAGCGCCTCGGCGACGTACTTCGTCACCGACAGGTTCGCCTGCCCCTTGAGGTCGTACCCCCACCCGCCGTAGGAGGGGCTCTCGTTCGAGAATCCCTGCTTCTCGACGAACTGCCTCGACTTCAGGTACTCCTGCGCCTTCTCGATCTTGCCGGCGTATTTCTTCTCATCGAGCGTCACCAGAGCGAGCATCGCCACCGAGGTCTTGTACTCGACGAGGGACGGATCGCGCGGGTCATGGAAGCTTCCGTCGGGCTGCTGCCGCGCGAGGACGAACTCGAGCGCTCCGGTGATCGCCCGACCGTCTCGCGGCGCCAGCTTCTCCGGCGCCCGCGCGAGCGCGTAGAGCGCGAACGCGGTGAGGCCGATGTCGGACGACCCCGCCAGCCGGGGGTTGAGGCGCGTCGGGCCGTACCCGCCGTCGGGATTCTGCCGGCTGCGCAGCCACGTGACGCCGCGCTCGAGCGAGCCCTCGAGGTCCTTCACCGACACGGCGTCGACTTTCTTGGCGCCGCCCTCGGCCTGCGCCCCGACCGCCGGCCGCAGGGCCAGGGCCGAGAACATCACCGCCGTCGAGACCACCACGGCCGAGAGCTTGCGACTGGCGTCGATTCTTCGATTCATGTCTCGATCCATCCTTCGGTATCCGGCTCCGCCGATCCCGGCGATTTCTCCGATGTGCCTGCGGGCGACGCCGGCGCTCACCCCCGAGTGTGCGCCGCGCCCCCCCGGATTGCAACGCCGGCGAGCGGCCGCCGGTTCAGATGGCCGATCGGGGGCCCTTCCGGTCACGGCTTCGGGAAGTAGTCCTGCAGCGCCCGCACGGTGAAATCGCTCCGCTTCAGCGAGCGGATCCCGTTGACCGCCGCCCGCGCCGCCGCGATCGTCGTGATGCACGGGATGCCGAGCGCGATGGTGTGCATGCGGATCTTCGCCTCGTCGAGGTGTGTGCCACGGCCGGACGGGGTGTTGATCAGCAGCTTGATCTCGCGGGCGTTCATCAGGTCGAGGACGTTCGGGCTGCCCGAGGCGATCTTGCAGACCTCCTCGACGTCGTCGATTCCCGCCGACACCAGGTATCGCCGCGTGCCGGGCGTCGCGACGACGCCGTAGCCGAGCTGCAGGAGGTCACGCGCGATCGACGGCACGTACTTCTTGTCGCGCGCGTTGACGCTGATGAACACCTTGCCCTCCATCGGCAGCGCCTGCGAGGCAGCCATGTGCGACTTGGCGAACGCGATACCGAAGTCGTCGTCGATCCCCATCACCTCGCCGGTCGACTTCATCTCCGGACCGAGGATGATGTCGACGTTGCTGAAGCGGTTGAACGGGAAGACCGACTTCTTGACGGCGATGTGGGGCACCCGCACTTCCTTCTCGAAGCCGAGATCGCGGAGCTTGCGCCCCACCATCACCTTGGCAGCGAGCTTCGCCAGCGGCACGTTGATCGCCTTCGACACGAAGGGCACCGTCCGCGAGCCGCGCGGGTTGACCTCCAGTATGTACACCGTGCCGCCCTTGACCGCGAACTGGATGTTCATCAGCCCGCGCACCTCGAGCGCCCTGGCGACCTCGGCGGTGATGTGGCGGATCTCCTGCAGCACGGCCTCGCTCAGCGAGTACGGCGGCAGCGTGCAGCTCGAGTCGCCCGAGTGGATCCCCGCCTCCTCGATGTGCTCCATGATGCCGCCGATGACGACGATCTCGCCGTCGGAGATGGAGTCGACGTCGACCTCGATCGCCTCGTCGAGGTACTTGTCGATCAGCACCGGCAGGCCGGGGTTGACCTCGAGCGCGAACGCCATGTAGCGGTCGAGCTGCTCCTGATCCCACACGATCTCCATGGCGCGGCCGCCGAGCACGTAGGAGGGGCGCACGAGCACGGGATACCCGATCCTCGCCGCCACGTCGCGCGCGGCCTCGAGCGTCAGCACCGTCGCGTTCGGCGGCTGGCGGAAGCCGAGGCGCTCGAGCAGCACCTTGAAGCGCTCACGGTCCTCGGCGAAGTCGATCGAGTCTGGGCTGGTGCCGAGGATCGGCACGCCGGCCTCCTGCAGGCCGCGCGCCAGGTTGAGCGGCGTCTGGCCGCCAAGCTGGAGGATCACCCCGTTCGGACGCTCCCGGTCGAAGATGTTGAGGACGTTCTCGAGCGTCAGCGGCTCGAAGTAGAGCTTGTTGGAGATGTCGTAGTCGGTGGAGACGGTCTCGGGGTTCGAGTTCACCATGATCGTCTCCCACCCCTCCTCCCGGAGGGCGAGAGACGCGTGCACACAGCAGTAATCGAACTCGATGCCCTGGCCGATCCGGTTCGGCCCACCGCCGAGGATCATAACCTTGTTGCGATCGGACGACGGGCGGGCCTCGTCCTCGCTCTCGTAGGTCGAGTAGAAGTACGGGGTGTACGCCTCGAACTCCGCGGCGCAGGTGTCGACGAGCTTGAACGTCGCCTCGATGCCGTTCTTCTTGCGGAAGTCGCGCACGCGTTCCGCCGTCGACCCGAGAGCGTGCGCGAGCTGCGCATCCGAGTAGCCGAGCCGCTTGGCGCGACGGATCACCTGCGCGTCGAGGCTCGGCGCGTCGCGCAGCGCCGTGATCTCCGACTCGAACTCGACGAGCTCGAGCAGGTTGTCGAGGAACCACGGATCGATGCGCGTCAGCCCGTGCACCTCCTCGAGCGGCATCCCCCGCCGCAACGCGTGGTGGATGTAGATCAGCCGTTCGCTGTTGGGCTCGCGGAGCTTGGCGCGGATCTCGTCGAGGCCGAGCGCCGCGCCGCCGTTCAGCCGGTCCTGCTGCGGATCGAGCCCGAATCCGATCGATTTCACCTCGAGCGACTGGAGCGCCTTCTGGATCGCCTCCTTGAAGGTGCGGCCGATCGCCATCGCCTCCCCCACCGACTTCATCTTGGTGGTCAGCACGGGGTCGGTGTCGGGGAACTTCGCGAAGTCGAAGCGCGGGATCTTGACGACGCAGTAGTCGATCGACGGCTCGTAGCAGGCGGGCGTCTTCTGCGTGATGTCGTTGGGGATCTCGTCGAGCGTGTAGCCGACCGCCAGCTTGGTGGCGATCTTGGCGATCGGAAAACCGGTCGCCTTCGACGCCAGCGCCGAGCTGCGCGAGACGCGCGGGTTCATCTCGATCACCACCATGCGCCCGTCCGACGGATCGACGGCGAACTGGATGTTCGAGCCGCCGGTCTCGACGCCGATCTTGCGGATGATCGCGATCGCCGCGTTCCGCATCACCTGGTATTCCTTGTCGGTGAGCGTCTGCGCGGGCGCCACGGTGATGCTGTCGCCGGTGTGCACGCCCATGGCGTCGAAGTTCTCGATGGAGCACACGATCACCGCGTTGTCGCAGCGGTCGCGCATCACCTCGAGCTCGAACTCCTTCCACCCCTCGACCGACTCCTCGAGAAGCACCGAGTGCACGGGACTGGCGTTGAGCCCCGCGTCGACCATGCGCTCGAAATCCTCCGGCGTCCTCGCGAGGCCGCCGCCGGTGCCGCCGAG
>JBFFXF010000125.1:0-20098 GCA_041569895.1 Planctomycetota bacterium
ACGGGAACGGGAACGGGGACGGGAACGGGGACGTGCCGAGACCGTCAGCCCCCGAGCATCGACTGCACCACCCGACCCACCACGAAGCCCGCGCTCGCGCCGGCGGCGATGAGGACGACCATCCACACGCTCGCCTTGGTCGTCCACGCGCGTGGCAGGGCGTCGAAGTGGAGGCGGCCCTGCTTGCCGTAGACCCAGGCGCGGAACTGCGAGAGGGCGTTGGGGTGGCCGGAGTCCTTGAATCCGCAGATCATGCGGATCACCGGGATCTTGAAGAGCTCGACTCGTGAACGGACGAGCCGGACCTCCGGGACGCCCTCGGAGGAGGCGCCCTCGCGCGACACCTCCGGGCCGCGGAAGAACGGCTCGACGGTGTCCCGCATGAAGTTCTTGCTGACGTGATTGGCGATCGCGGCGATGCAGGTCTTCTCGAGATCCGGCTCGACCGTCTCGCCCGCGACCGCGGTGTGGGTCTCGTAGGTGCTCTGTCCCTGGACGTCCTTCAGCAGGTGCACGGGCAACTGACCGTTGAAGTCGGTCTCCCACAGCTCGGTCTTCGAGTACTGCGTCTCGCAGACCTGGTAGCGGAAGAGCTTGCCGGTCCCCTTGCACGCCTCGCAGGTGCTCTCGTCCTTGTCCTTGGTGCAACCGCACCGCACCATGCCGTTGTCGCAGTGCTCGCACGACTCGGACGAATCGCTGTCGCGACAGTGGATGCACGCGACTCGACCCTTGCCGTTGCAGACGCTGCACGACTCGTTTCCGGACTTCGCGCAGAGATCGCACTCGACGATGGACTCGTCGCCGGGCACCTGTCGGGCCTCCTCGCGCCCGGGCTCGAAGTCGCGCGGCGGCGTCGCGGGAAGGCTCCAGAGCGAGTCGATGTGCGACTCGTTGACCGAGTTGCCCTGGTACGGGACGGAGACGTCGGACCGCGTCCGGGATCCCCACAGGGCGACGACGTTCAGTTTGATGCAGCGCTCCTTGCACGCGGTGATCACGCCGATCACGTTGCCGAGTCGAGGCGGCGCGAGCGGATACCAGCGCGACCAGCGGTTGAGCGCCGTCCGCACCTTGTTGAACTCCGCGGACGTCACCGTCTTCTTCTTCTTCGGCTCGGCGTCGAGCTCCACGGCGGCCGCGCCCTCGTTGGCGGCCGTCACCGCATCGTCGATCGGGTTGTCCGCGGTCGGGGCGGAGCCGATCGCGGAGTCGCGCATTCCCGGCAGCCGGCTCAGCGTGACGTCGTCGTTCAGGCCGGACTTGGCGCGATCGGCCTTTTTCTTCTTCTCCTCGCGCGCGGTCTCCTGGCGAGCCGCGTCGACCAGACTGCCGGTGAAGTAATCGGAGCCGGGGCGCGGCGTCGCCTCGGGGAGGTCGACCGCCGTCATGGCGGGCGCGTCGACGGCGCTGTCGAGCCCCATGTTCTCCAGCTCCTTGAGCACGTCCTGGAGATCGGTGCGGCTCTCTCGAATGCGGTCGACCTGTACGGAGGCGTTGGTGAGCGCCTGTGCGATCGTTCTCTTGGCCAGCCCGTTGGTGATGCGCCCGAGCAGACCACGCATCGAGGTGATCTTGAAGACGTTCTCGGTGATGGGCTCGACCATCTTGATGCGCTGCTTGCTCTCGGTGAGGTGCATGCGGAGCTCCTCCCGGAGCACTTCGTTCTCGCCGACGGCCTCCAGGAAGCTCTGGCGTTCATCCCGCGACCCCAGCGAGCTCTCGACCTCCTTGAAGTACTGCACACGCTCCTGGAAGTCCCCGCGGAAGTCCTCGAGGTTCGTCCGCAGCTGCTCGAACCCGCGTCGGTGGGAGTCCTCGTCGACCTGTCCCCTGGCGAGCTCCTTGAACCCCTCGGCGAGCTCGACGAGGAGCCCGCGGAGGAGCCCGAGCTGCTCCGGGTTCGGTCGGATCTCGACGGATGTCGACAGCTCCATGCTTCAGTCCCCACCCTCGCTTGCCGCCGCACCGACCGTCCCCTGCGAGGATCGCCCCGCAGGCTCTGGCGTCATGCCGCCGACGACCAGACCGATCGTCAGTCCGAACCAGAGCGCGCCCGCCGCGTACCAGCGGAACTTCAGGATGCGCTTACGCAGCGTCAGGAGCGGCAGCAACACGGCGAAGACCGCCGTCCCGAAGCCGCCGACCACGCCGCTGGCGATCGAGAAGGTGCCGAAATGGTGCTCCGTCCACCACTCGATGATCGATCCCGGGTCCGCGACGGGCGTCGCTCTCGAAGACGACGTCGTCTCGGGCTCCGTCCACCAGTTCTCCGTGTTCTGGAGCTCCCCGTCGTCGATGAACGGATTCACCGCCACCTCGACGGGAGCGCCGCTCTCCGGCTCCTTGGCGCGCTCGTAGTCGTGCACCTCCGGCGCCTCCGGCTCGATCGATCGCAGGAGGGCGTAGAAACCATCCGACTCCGAAGTCCTCGCCTTCATGCGACGCACGACGATCGAGCGGACGCGTTCCCAGTCGGCCGGATACGCGCGCGCGAAGATCGCCAGGTGCCGCCCGAGTTTCTGCTCGTCGTCCTCCGCGTCGTAGTGGTCGAGAAGGCGCACGTGGGCGTCCTTGAACGTCTCGGGACGCTCGACATCCGGGCATTGCGCGAAGTAGACGTCGATGCAGCGCTCGACGACGTCCCAGTCACTCCGCTCGATGGCGCGAGCGAGCCGCCCCCAGATCGCCTCCGCGCCGCGCTCGCGGGCCGACAGCCCCTTGTGGTGCGAGAGCCTGGCGAGTCCTTTCGCCAGGTGGTACGCCGCCTCCGGGTCGCGCGTCTTGTCGAGCTGCTTCCGCCATGAGTCCTCGATCTGCTTCAGGAGCCTCTGGCACATGTCGGCGCCGTCGGTCTCGTGCATGCGCTTGACCGTGGACTTCACGAGCTCGAGGATGCGCTCCGCTCCGAGCCGCTCGAAGGTGGTGTCGACGTCGCCGATCTGACGTCGAAGCAGCGTGAAGAGGCCCCGGTCGATCTTCTTGCGCGCGTCCTCGTCGTTCGGAAAGACGTCGAGGATCTCCCCGCAGACCGCGATCGCGCGCTCGACGTCGCGTGGGAAGAGGAAGTCGGCGTACGCGTGGTAGTAGCGGTAGAACGCGTCGCTCAGCTTCATCTTGTCGTCGAAGTCGGTGGCGATACGCATCGCCCGCGAGAGGATGAGGCGGGCCGAGGCGAACCGCTGCGCCTCCGTCTCGCGCAACGCGTCGCGGACCGCTCGGCCGATCAGCTTCTGCCGGTAGGCGGCGACTCGCCGGCCCGCGTCGGGGACGGGACCGAGCTGCAGCGTGTGCTCGAAGGCCTCGATCGCCTCGAAGTAGTCACGGGTGTCAGCTCGGCTGTTGGCGGATTCCTCGGCGGCGCGGATCAGGTACTCGACGACGTGATCGCGCAGGTACGGGTTCATCGTCAAGGCGCGTCCCGCGAGATCGGCTCCCTCGGAGGGGTCGTCGACGAGCCGCGCGCGCGCGAGCAGCAGGTTCGCCTTGGCTCGTTCGATGGCGCGCGACTGGTCGCCCTGACTCGCGTGCTCCGACGAGTAAACGAACTCGATTCGCCGGAAGCTGTCCTGAATGCGATCGAGCGTTTCGAGGTCGATCGAGGCATCGAGGCACGCGTTCGAGATCTCGAAGAGCAGCTGCAGCGAGCTCGGCCGGTACTCGCTCGTCAGGGTGCACGCGAGAGCGAAGACGCCCATCGCCACGTCGAGACGAGGCCTCTCGATCTCGATCTCGATCCACCGCTTCCACGACACCTCGTATCGCCACGCGTGACTCTGCGTCCGCTCGCTCTGGAGCTGGTACATGCCCACGAAGTGGAAGACTCCCGCTGCCGGTCGACTGCCGGCCGCCGTGGGGCTGAGCCCGCGCGAGTGCACGTCTGCGAGGTAGCTGTCGACCGTCGAGGTGAGCTTGGTGACCGTGCGGCAGGCCGCGAGGAAGCCGTGCGCCGTTCCGGGGTACTGCGGACCCTCGGCGGACTGTCGCGCCACCTCGTAGGCCTCGCGCGCGGACTCGACAGCGAGGACCAGCGCCTCGGACATGTCCTTCAAGTTCGAGCGGATCGCCGCGCAACGCTCCAGCGCCTCCTCGACGCGCGCCGCGGTGCACGTGTTCCACTCCTTCTCGAGCCGTGCGATGACGTCGCGGTAGGCGACGAGCTCCTTCTGGAAGCCTCTGCCGGCGTCGAGGATCGCCCTGCGGATGCTGTCGGGTATCGCTGCGGCGTTGCGGGAGAGCTCCTGGAGACGCCGAGTGCCGGTGGAGATCCGGTCGGCATACGCGACGAGAAACTCCCGAGATGGACTCGGCGGTCCCATCGATCCGCCGAAGAACTTGCACCCGGTGAGCAGGAGAAGAGCGCAGACGCATCCACGCTTCATGCAGCAGAGCTCCAGTCGTGTCTCGTAGAGAGCGGTTCCCGCACAGGCTGGTGGACGGAAACCAATGTCCAGGGAAGGTTAGCATTCAATCGGAGATCGCGCCAAACGGGAGGGGGGCTGATGGATTCCGGGAACACGGGCTCCGGAGGGCAGTAAAAACTAGCAAGGTGAACCACAGAGACGCGGCGCGAGCTGGCGCAGCGCCGCGTGGAGTACGCGGGGGACGCACCGAGGGCCTGCGAACTCGAGCAAGGCGTTCGAAGCCGCCTCTGTGCTCTCTGTGGTTAAATCCGCGGGGGCCGTCGTTTCTCGGCTGGGATTGCGAGTTCCGGGAAGATTCTCGAAGCAGGTCGCTTCCGGGAAGGAACGTCGAACGTTCGGCTCAGACCAGGCCGCGGATCGGCTCGACGGTGTCGAGGAGACGCTGGATGTCGGCGGGCACACCCTCGGTGACGCGCAACTGGCCGATATCCAACAGCGTGTGGAGGATGGTGGCGACGAGGTGCGAGTTGGTCACGGCATCGGAGGCCGGCTCACCCGCGTCGGCGGTGGAGCGACCGATAACCTGCCCTATCGGAAGGCCGCCGCCGGCGAGCAGCAGGGGCGCCAGCTTCCCCCGGTGGTCGCGGCCGCCGCGCTTGTTGATCTTCGGCGTGCGCCCCATCTCGCCGCAGGCGACGAGGAGGATGCGGTCGCTCAGGCCGCGCGCCTCGACGTCCTCCAGGAACGCCGACACCGCGTGGTCGAAGGGCAGGCCGCAGTAGCGCATGCCCTCCTCGATGGTGGCGTTGTTCTGGTCGGCGTGCATGTCCCAGACGAAGTTCGTCGTCACCGTCACGAACCCGCAGCCCGCCTCGCAGAGACGGCGAGCGAGCAGGAGCAGCTTGCCGAGCGACTTGATGTTATCGGCGTAATTGCGATGGTTGTTCCACTTCTTGCTGATCTGGTCGGGGCGCACCAGCCGGCTCGTGTCGTAGCGCTCGATGGTGCGCGGATCCTCGCGCGACAGGTCGAACGCGTCCGCGACGCCGCCGAGGATGGTGTCGAACGCTTGCTCGCGCAGACGATCGAGCCCGGCGAGGTCGCGGGACGTCCCGAGTGCGCGCTTCAGCCGATCGAGACCCTCGAGGAGCCCCCGCCGATCGTCGAGCCGCCGCCGCGGCAGCGCGAGCTGCATGTCCTCCTGGAGCGCGCCCCCGCTTCCCGGGACGAACGGCGCGAACGCCGCGCCGAGCGTGCCGCTCGAGTCGAAGCGCCCGAAGTTCATGTTCGCCGGCCGTGTCTCCGGATCGACCGCGTTCGGATAGAGCGCGACATTCGACGGCATGCCGGTGAGCGGATGGCTCGTGCCCGCGACGGTCGAGTAGATCGAGCCGATGTTGGCGCCGAGCGTCTCTCGACAGACGATCGGCTTGATGTCGTGGTTGCCGCCGCCGGTGGTGAACGAACGCACGATCGCGAGACGGTGCGCGTGACGCGACAGCTTCCGCAGCGTGCCCCCGAAGGTGATCCCCGGGATCGTCGTCTTCAACTCCCCGGTGACGCTGCGGATCCCGGATGGAGCGTCCATCTTCGGATCGAAGAGCTCGGTCTGGGGAGGACCACCGTGGAGAAAGAGAAAGACGACCGACTTGTCGGTCACCGGCACCCCGGCGCGAGCGAGCGCGGCCCGGGCGCCGATCAGCTGCGGCAGCGTCAGACCACCGAGCGCGAGCCCGCCGACCCGGAGAAACTCCCGCCGGCCGAATCCCCGCCCGCGAGCCCCGCGGATGGCATCATCCACGAAGGAGAGCATGCCGTCAGGGTATCCGGGGAGGTCCCCGGAGGCAAGGATCGGCTTCCGTCGCGGAACTCGTCCTCGTCCTCGAATCCCGGCCTCGGAGTCGGAGTCCGAGTCGGTCATCGGAATCGGAATCGGAATCGGAGGTCGGAGTCGGTATCGGACTCCGCACCGGAGCCTCCGAGGACGGGAACGGGTACGGGAACGGGTACGGGTACGGGTACGGGTACGGGTACGGGTACGGGAACGGGAACGGGTACGGGTACGGGACCGGGACCGGGACCGGGTCAGAAGAAACACACGCTCGGACACCCCTCGATGCGCACACACTCCGTGCCCTGGCGGGGGGCGGGGCCTTCCTTGAAGAGGTACTCGAGGAGGAAGAGCGGGTCGCTGACGTCGACGCGGCCGTCGGCGTTGACGTCGAGGAGGGTCAGGTTGCCGCCGGCGTCGAGCGAGGCGCCGTCGCACGGCAGCTCGGACGCGCCGTCGACGAAGAGGCGGCGCAGGAGCGAGACACAGTCGGAGACGTCGACGACGCCGTCCTGGTTGCTGTCGCCTGGCCGCTGGCGTCCGCCGAGCCCGGAGACCGTGGAGTCGTCGAGTCCGGGGGTGCCGCCGCGGACGGAGCTCGGTGACCAGCTCTCGGCGAGGCCCCAGTCCGCCAGCGGGCCGGCGGGGTCGATGATGTTGAGCGAGTCGCCGCGCCCGTCGGTCGACGGGTGCCACTGGTCGCTGTAGGTGAAGTCGAGGATCGGCTCGCGCAGCGGCCCGAGAAGAATCAAGCGCTCGCCCTCGCTCGCGAGGTGTCCGAGGAACTCGCCGCCGATGCGGATCGTGCGCACGTCGTAGCGCAGTGCGAACGCCTCGAGGTTGCGGACGAGGACGACGAACTCGCCCGCTGCGAGAGGCGGCTCATCCGGCGGAAACTCGAAGCGGATGCCGTTCGTGAACGAGGCGCCGGCGATCTCGATCGGCGAGCCGGACGCATTCATCAGCTCGACGTACTCGTACTCCTCCGTGCCGAACCCGCTCGGGAGGGTCGGCGCCGGCGGGTGATACATCAGCTCCGTGATGACGAGTCGCGGAGTCTCGGTGACGTACGTCTCGTCCGTCGGGCCGCTCCAGTCGCTCCCCTCCGCGCCGTTTCCGAGCACGCGCGCGATGACGCGCGTGTTCCTGTCGATGGTGATCGGCCCGGAGTAGCGCGTGGCGCCCGGTGCAACGCCGCCGCCGCGGCGGCGCGGATCGCTGCCGTCGAGCGTGTAGTGGATCGTGCCATCGCCGGTGATGGTGAGCTCGAAGCCGGGCTGGATCTCTCCGCCGGGGCTGCTGAAGCGCGGCGGATCGACGAAACGACTGTCGATCCAGTTGGCGCGCCTCACCAGCCATTGCTGCATGTGATTGACCTCGCCCTGGAAGCCGCCGAAGCGCGGATTCTGTCCCCAGCGGGCGAGGTCGCGCGGCTGCGCGCCGCGGATGGTATTCGCCATCGACTGGATCAGCTCGCCCATGTTCGCGTTGCTCAGCGGACCGCGGCGATGCAGCGACCAGCGGTCGATCCAGTCCTGCCAGAAATCGGGATCGTTGAACAGCGTGCTCCACCACGGATACTCGAAAAACCTGGTGCCGTCGCCGGTGCCGTTCCACGTCGTCGGGTTGTCGTCGCGGCCGTCGGTCGATTCCATCGAGCGGTCGAAGTCCCAGATCGGGCCGTACTCGTAGCGGCGCTCGCGTCCCTTGAACATGTACGTGCTCAGCCTGAGCGCGTCGACGTTGTTCGCGATGACGTTCAGGATGTGGTGATCGACCCAGGACTCGACGTCGATGTACCGGCGGTATCCGGTGGTCGGGTTGCGGTTGCTCAAGGAATCGACCATCGTGTTGATGTAATTCGCGAGGTAGCTGCGCTGCTCGGGACTGATCCGGTCCTCCTTCGGATAGACGAATCCCAGCCTCCGGCCGCCCGCGTTGAAGCCGCCGTCGCCCGGATCGAGGCGATCGATCTTCACCATGTACCCTCCGGTGACGTCCGGCGGCTGGCGGTCGTCCGCCGTGAGCTTCTCGACGTCGACGCGGTCGGGCCCGCGCTTGATCTTCTCCATGAACGTGTAGATGCCGCGGTAGTCGTCGCCGCTCGAGACCGGTCCGCTTCCGGTGTTCAGGTAGAGCTCGCAGAACCGCGAGCGCGCCGCCCACCGTCCCACCTGATTGCTGATCGTGTAGATGAACGCGTTGCGGATGTGCGCGCGGTCGAAGTTGTACGCGCCGTAGAGCACCCAGTCCGACTCCCGGGGCAGCCCGAGCGGCTCGCGGTTGATGTCCTCGTTGAACTCGTCCCAGAACTCGAACGTATACGATGCTTTCTGGCGCCCGCCCGTGCTCGAGCCGCGCCTCTTGATGCCGATTCGCGACACGAGGTGCGGCTCGTTGCGGAAGCTGGCGCGACCGCCGATCGGCTCGAAGATCGCCATGAAGGCCGCCTTGTGCGGGTCGCCCGGAATGCCCCCGGTGTTGAAGTTCTCGACGACGACGATCGGCACGTCGGACGTGAAGCTCGCCAGGCTCGAGGCGATGCCGATGTAGCCCTCGCTCACCGTCGGGCTCGGCGCCAGACCATCCACGAAGACCCTGGCGCGGATGAGCGTGCTCGAGGAGACGCCGATCGGACCCCGGTAGATCGCGGATCCCTCGTCGGGCTCCTCGCCGTTCGTCGTGTAGCGGATGACGCCTCCGGGCTCGGCCGCGGTGAGCGCGACGGACAGCGAGCCGGTGAACACCTGGCTCGGCTCCGTGAAACGCGGGCGCGAGGCGACGCCGGGATAGCCCGCGAGGTTCGGGCCGCCGGGAGTCGCCCTCGGGAAGAAGAGCACGAGGTCGCGGTCGAGCTCGCCGACACCGACCGCGTCGAGCTCGGGGAGCACGAGGAAGTCGGAGCTTCCCGAGCCGACGTTCAGACCGTGGATCGCGAGCACGTTCTCGCCGTCACGCAGGAGAGTCGACAGTGCCGCCGGGGCGATCTCGTCGAGCTCGATGTCCTCGAACACCACCGCCCGCGAGTCGTCGTTCTGTCCGGTGGCGTTCGAGTTCCAGGCCGGCGTCGCGGGCGCGTTGCGGCTCGCCACCCGGCGGCCGTTGATGTACGCGATGAACCCGTCGTCGTACTTCATGCGCAGCGCGAGCGAGCTGAAGACGGACGCGTCGTCCACCGTGAACGTGATGCGCGCGTAGCACGACGTGTTGCCCCCGTCCATGTCGCCGCGCACGTCGGCGTTGATCAGCGGCAGGTAGTCGTTGCTGCGATCGTAGCCGACGCCCGTCCGCGCCGCGCTCCAGCCACCGTCGGCGAACCCGACCTGCGTCCACGAGGTGCCCAGCGACCCGTCCGCCGGAACGAGCACGCGCACCGATGCCGCGCTCGCGACCAGTCGCTCGAACGTGCCGCCCTGCGAGAGGCCGTACGAGAAGTCCTCGACCTGCGCCGGGAAGAGGTGCTCCGACGCGACGCTGAAGTCCGGCCGGAAGAGCCCGACGTACTCTCCGGTCATGCGCAACTCGAAGTTGGTGTGCAGCGGCCGCCGCGGGTCGTCGCGGTTCTTGCCGGAGGCGTGGATGACGAGGAAACCGCCGGGCGGCAGCGTCACGGACGGGAAGAACCACTTGCCCGGAACGAACGGGTCGTCGCTGAGCGACCAGCCCTCGAGATCGACGACGCTGGTGCCCGCGTTGAGGAGCTCGATCCAGTCGACGAAGTCCCCGTCCTCGTCCATCAGCGTGCTGCGATTCGACGCCTGGATCTCGTTGATCAGGATGTCGTCGATGCCGCCCTGGGCCGCGGCGCGGCCGGTGACCGCGCTCGCGAGGACACAACCGATCAGTCCCGCGAGGAGCCTTCTCGCCATCTTCGAGGCCTCTTCATGGGGTTGCCGTCTACCGAGCCCGGCACGATTCTGGAGGGGATCGCCGACGAGCGGAGCGCCGGTGGGGTCGCAGCACCCGAAGCGCGAAATGGCCGAACGGGTCGGACCCCGTCTCCCCGAGCGGGGGATGGTAGCAGAGGGCCGGCGGCGTCCGAAGCAATTTCCCCGGGCGTCACTTCGTTTTGAGTGAGAGGGCGGGGATAATCTCCCGATCGGAATCGGAATCGGCATCGGAGTCGGAATCGGAATCGGTGTCGGATCTCGGAGTCGGACATCGGTCCTCTGACTCGGTCCTCTGTCTCGGTTCTCTGTCTCGGACTCGCAACAACGACGAATCGGAGACCGCTCGTGCGCCATCACCGACGAGTCGCCATTGCCGCCGCGGCCGGGACGATCATCGTGCTCGCTTTCGCGATCGCTCTCGTCTCGCGTCCCGTCGCGGAGTGGCTCGACATGCGGACCGCCGAGGGTGGCGATCCGGAGCGGCGCCGCGCCGCGATCGAGAGTCTCCTCGAGCGACGGCAGGGCAACGCCGTCGATCTGCTCCGCTTCCTGGCGCGCGAGATCGGCTCGAACCACCGCCTGCTCGTCCTCGGTCACGACCTCGCGACGGTGACCGTCGTCGGGCGTGATTTCCGCGATGTGCTTCCGGAGCTGGAACGCATCGGTCTCGGCGAGGTCGAGCTCTTCGAGACCTCCCGCGAGACCACGTACACGTTCCCGGTCGAGAGGGACGCGCGCCGGGACGGCGAGCTCGACCTCGACCTCGTGCTCGAGCTCGTCGTCGAGGTCAAGGTCCCGTCGCCCCGGGTGCAGAGCGTCCAGGAAGTGGTGGCGGCGAGCTACGGTCTGCGCGCTGCTCCCGCGCGCCCGCTCACGGAGTGCACGGCCGCGCCGGGATCGATCTTCGACGCCACGCTCCGCTTTGCGTCGAGCTCCGGACGCCGGGGACTGGTCCGTGGACTGCTCGTCACGTACGGCGACGTGCGCTACCGTGGAGTCGGGCCTCGATTCGAGGCCACGCTCGAGTTGGTCGACTACCTCGCCCTTCCGCTCGCCGCCGAATGGCTCTACCTCGACGGTCCCGCCCACGCCGAGCTGGGCGCGGACGATCTCGTCACCGAGGTCGCGCTCCGGGGCATGAGCAGCATGGAAAACGCGCACGGGACGGGCATCTACCGCGCCGACGGACGCACGCGCAGCCCCGTACGCGAGTGGGTCAGACGCGGAACCGAGGCGATCATCTGGGCGCACACGGCGGCGGACCTCGATCGCCTGCCGGACGACGCGCGTGCCATCCACCTGGAGGGGAACGCGCTCCAGGCAAACGAGTGCGCACGGCTGGCGCGATTCGCCCTCGCGAAGACGCTCGACGCGGGGGGATGCTCCCTGATCGACGACGCCGCGATGCGGGTGATCGGCGGACTGTCGCGCCTCGAGCGCCTCGCCATCGGCACAGACGGGATCACCAGTGCCGGTCTCGTCGAGCTCGCCCGGCTGCCGCGCCTCCGCGAGCTGGCCCTCCACGACCACCACGACGCCGGTCTCCGCGCCGCCGACCTCGCTCCTCTCGCGGACCTTGCCGGCCTCGAGTCGCTCGAGATCCACCTGAGACGCCTCACGGCGGACAGTCTGCGCCACGTCTCGGAGTTGCCGCGGCTCCGACGGCTCGTGGTGCCGTTCTTCTCGGGGGGCGATGACCCGCTGGAGTTCGCCGAGGTGCTGAGGCGGGTCGCGGAGATCGAGACGCTCGACGAGCTGATGATCGGCAACCTCCCGTCACGCGCCGCGGGAGCCTTCGAGCGGCTGACGAAGCTGTCCCGGCTGCGCAGTCTCGTCCTCTTCGCCACGGATGTCGACGACGCGGCTCTCGCGCACCTCGGCCGCATCGCGACGCTCGAGTACCTCGAGGTCTACGACAGTCGTTCTCCGTTCAACGCGGCCGGCCTCGACGCCCTGCGCGGTCTCGAGCGCCTGCGGCTCCTCCACGTGTCGCCGGCGGAAGTCGACCTGGCGGCGCTCGTGCGGCTCGCCGAGACATTGCCGGGGGAGTTCATCGTCTACGCGCCGGGATCCTCGTCGCGCACCTCAGCGCGGCGGTGACGCCCACGCGGCGTGCGCCGTGTTCAAACGATCACGGTCGCCGTGGCCGTCGTGGACGAGAAGACGATAGCGGAACGTGATGGTCTCGCCGGCGTCGAGCTCGATCGGATCGAAGACGGTGATCGCCGGGTTGATCAGCGCCTGGCCGTCGACGCGCCAGCCGTTCGGGAAGCCCGGGTTCCGAGGGTGATCGAAGATGGCGACGCCCGCGACCCGGCCACTCTCGCCCTCGCCTCCGAAACGACCCGACATGTCCTGCCACGGGCGGCGCGCGGCATCGTCCGGTCGCTCGTGACGCCGGTCTCGATGCGCCGCGGGACGGAAGGCGAGCCCGCCGTAGTCGTAGCGGCCGATCTCCAAGGCGACGTCGGGCGTCAGCGCCCACTCGAAGTCGACCGCGTAGGAGTCGTCACGCGCCGGCGCGTGCACGACGACCTTCTGTCGCTCGACCAGGACGCGCTGGCCGCCGCGCCGCTGCGTCATCCAGTGGCTCTTCGATACGATCTCGATGCGATCCGCGTGCTGCTCGATCGACTCGAGCCCGCGACTCCGGATCCAGCCGCGCTCGTGCCAGAAATCGATGCCGTTGATGCGCGCGTGGCCCGTGAAGACGCCGTACTGCCACGGGTGGTCGTCCGGTCTCAGCGCGGTGAGCGTCGGACCGCCTCGCGGCGCTCGCAGCGGGTGGATGAACGGCCGCTGGTCGTTGGAGTGATTGTAGGTGAGCAGCTCGACCGACTCGCTCGCGCCCGGGAAGCGCGCGTTGACGGTGACGACGCCGTAATCGCGCTCGACCGACAGCCGCGATCCCTCGAGGCCCTCTCCGAGCTCCGGCAGCGGCTCCGGGGGCGGCTCGTCGAAACGCAGGTAGGCGATCAGATCGCGAAACTCGTCCTCGGTGATCGTCTTCTCGAGGTCCTCGGGCATCAGCGACACGGGCGACGCGTCGACCCGCAGCACCTCGCGGCGCGGCACCACCTCGTCCTGACCACCGGCGACGCGCAGCACGACGCGCTGCGGCGAGTCCTCGATCAGCAGCCCGCTGAGCACGCGCCCGGTCTTCGTGACCAGCGTGTATCCGGTGTAGTCCTTGCCGACGACCAGATTCGGGTCGAGCAGGTTCGAGAGCAGCAGGTCGAGCGTCTCGCGACCGTTGACGGTGATGTCCGGCCCGACGGTGTGTCCCTCGCCGAAGATCACGTGGCACTGGGCGCACGCCTTCGCGTAGACCGCCTTGCCGCGCCAGACGTTGCTCTCGCCCTTCTCGAGCACCTTTCGCATCCTGGCGATGACCTTCTCGCGGTCGGGGTTGCGACCCTCGCGCACCTTGCCCCACGTCGCCTGGACGCGTCGCGTGATCCCCTCGTCGCCGAGGCCGAGGAGCCGCCGCAACTGCGTCACGTTCAGCGACCGCGAGTCGATCTTGCCGCTCTCGATCCGATCGAGAAGCGCGCGCGCCCAGGACGGCCGCTGCGAGAGGAGGTCGATGGCGCGCGGGCGCACGGCCGGCGGAAGCGCGTCGTGACGCTGGAGCACGAGCGTGGCGACCTCCGGCCTGTCGATCTTGCCGAGCGCCGAGAGCGTCTCGATGAGCAACTCGCGCGGCAGGCTGGCGGGAGTCGCGAGGACCTCGCCGGCGAACTCGACGATCGATGCCTCGTCCGCGCCGAGCAGCGCTCGCAGCGCACGCCCGCGCGCTGCGGCGTCGGTCGATGCATCGCGCAACAGCGCCCGGCACGCCTCGACCGCGGCGGGCTCGCCCCAGCTCGCGGCGATGCTCACGGCCGGCAGGTAGAGCGGATCCTTCGCCCCGCGCCGGGTGATGTCGCCGATCGCGCCGGCGAGGTGCGGCTTCAGCGCCGCGAGCGTCGCGTCGTCGATCTCGCCCGTGGCGACCGACTGACTCACCGCCTCGAGGCACTGCGCGGCGGCGCCCGCGTGCGCCGACGGATCGGCGAGGAGCAACGTCACCAGCCCGACGAGGGTCGAACCCTCCGACGCACGCCGCGCGAGCAACCGGTCGACGAAACGGCCGAGCAGACCCTCGACGCCCGTCACCCTCTCGAGCCCGCGCTTCTCGAGCCACGCCACGAGGGCGCCGCCGTGCGCCTCGAGCAGCGGCTCGAGGTTGCGCCAGACGATGCGCGGAATCAGGGGATCGTCCTGCGAGCGCGAGAGCACCTCGAGCAGGAGCACGAGCGCCTCGCGGTCGTCGAAGAGCTTGCGCGCCGCGGTGGCGACCTGCAGCCGCACGTCCGGGTGCGGATCGGTGGCGAGCTCGCGCACGCGGTCGCGGATCGACTCGCTCACCGCCCGGGCGTTGCCGGCGGCGCGCACGCCCCACGCCCGGAAGCCGCCATCGTCCATCGCGAGCACGCGACGGTGGAAGTCGTCGGCGAGCGCCTGTGGAGGCGAGCCGGGATCATCGCAGCTGATGAGCGTCCAGAGCGCCTGCATGCGCTGGAACCGCCTCGCCTCGCGATCGAGGACGAGCCGTCGGAGCGCCGGGTACGACGCGGCGTCGCGGCGCCCGGCGAGCACCATCCGCGCCGTGTCACGCCACCAGCGGTTCGCCGAGCCGAGACGCGCGATCAGTTGATCGGCGCTCTCCTTCTCGAGGTCGTATCCGCGCGGCTGCTCGACGTCGCCGTACGCGACACGCCAGAGACGGCCGCGCCCGCGATCGATGCCCTTCGGATCGCGGCGGGCGTCCTGGTAGCAGTGATAGCGGTCGTACCAGTCGAGCACCCAGAAGCAGCCGTCCGGCGCCAGTCGGATGTCGACCGGCATGAACCACGCGTCGTCGGTCTTCATGACGATCGGGCCGCGCCTGGCGAAGTAGGTCGAGCCGCTGCGCGTCAGGCTGTCCGCGTTGATGCAGTTGCCGTGGATATTGCCGATGTAGACGAGGTTGCGGTACTCCTCGGGGTAGACGTCCGCGTCGTAGAAGTCGAGCCCGCAATACGCCGCCTTGTAATTGCGGTGCTTGACGATCGACTCGGCCTTCCACGTGAATGGCGGGTACGCGCCCGCCTGACGGTGGTAGTAGCCGGTCTCGGCGAGGTGGAAGAGGTGGTCGATGACGCACGCCTCGACGAACGCGGCGCCCTCGCGGTCGAAGCCCACGCCCCACGGATTGCTGGTGCCCTCGGCGAAGAGCTCGAAGTCGCGCGTCCGCGGGTGGTAGCGCCAGAGCGCGCAGGTGAAGCGGTACTCCTGGCCGCGATGCTCGATGTGCGCCGGGTTGAACACGCCGTTCAGCCCGTAGAGCCAGCCGTCCGGGCCCCACGCCAGCGAGTTCGGCAGCTCGTGCGTGTCGTGGCGGCCGAAACCGGTGAGCACCACTTCGCGCCGGTCGGCGACGCCGTCGCCGTCGGTGTCCTGCAGAAAGAGAATGTCGGGCGAGTTGGTGACGAAAACGCCGCCGTGGCCGACCGCGACGCCGCACGGGATGTTGAGGCCGTCCGCAAAGACGCTGAACCGGTCGATGACGCCGTCCCCGTCGGTGTCCTCGAGCACCTTGATTCGATCACGGCCCTCACCCGGCTCGCGGCGCGGATACTCGAGGCTCTCGACGAGCCAGATCCGCCCGCGCGTGTCGAAGGTCATCTTGATCGGATTGACGATGTCGGGCTCGCTCGCGACGAGCTCGATGCGGAAGCCGTCGGGCACCTCGAACTTCGCGAGCGCCTCGCGAGGCGAGAGCGCCGGGCCGGGCACCCGGTCCTGGTTGTGCGGCCGCCGCTGGGCGCGGAGATCGGTCGAGGTGATGCAGACGGCGATGCAGGCGACACTGCAGACGGCGAGCAACGAGCCGGCCAGGGTGGGTGATCGTCGGTTCATCCGGTGCTTTCCTTTTCCTCTTCCTCCGAGTGCTCGACGAGATCGCGCTGTCGGCGGATCTCCTCGACCAGTCGCGTGATCTCGGGATCCGACGCGAGCGTCGCCGCGCTCTCGTCTCCAGCGGATCCCGCAGATTGTGCCGATTCGCCGGCGGCGAGTCGATCGAAAACGAGCGCGCCGAGCTCCGCGTGCAGCTTCTCGAGCCGCCTCTTCGGGTCGGCGTCGCGAGCGCCGGCGCCCGCCTCGGAAGCGAGGCGCCGAAGTCCCTTGCCCGCGCCGCGGCCGAGCCGTTCCCAGAGGGATGGTTTGGATTCGGAGGGCTGGTCGGTCTCGGAGGTCATGACGCCATCGTAGCACGTCCTTCACCGCCACGTCCCGCGACGGCGGCTGCGCTTCTTCTTCCTGGTCGATCGCGATCGGACACCGCCGCCCGTTGCCGCTCTCGGTTTCGTCTGGCACTCGCGGCTCGCTCCGTGGTCGCCGGTCAGTCCACGTAGATGAACTCGTTGAGGTTGCAGAGCGACAGGCAGAACGAGGTCAGGGCGGCGCCCTGGTGAGGCGCGATCGATGGGTTCCCGGCGTCGAAGGGGATCGGCAGCGCGAGCTCGTCGCGCGAGCGTCCCTCCGTCTCGAGCGCGGACGTCATCACGGCGATCGTCTCGAGCGCGAGTCGGCGCTCCTCCCGGGTGGGCTCCCGGGACAGCGCCAGCACGTAGGCGCGTCGCACCCACTCGGCGCGATCGTCGCCCGCGGCGGCGAGCACGCGACCGGCGAAGTGACGAGCGGCGTCGACGACCAGGTCGGAGTTCAAGAGCGCCAGCGATTGCGGCGCGCTGGTGGTCTCGTTGCGCCGGGCGCAGCTCGCGTTGGTGTCCGGACGGTCGAAGACCTCGAAGAACGGGTAGCGCAGGTTGCGCCGCACGAAGAGGTAGATGCTCCGGCGGTGGTGGTCCTCGCGATCGGGACTCACCTTCCAGTGGTCACCGCGGATCGAACGACGCACCTCCTCCGGCAGCGGCGGCATGACACCCACGCCGCCACGCCGCGAGCTCAGCTGCCCGCCGACGGCGAGGAGCGAGTCACGGATCGCCTCGGCATCGAGCCGCTTGCGGCTCTGCCGCGAGAGCAACCGGTTCTCCGGATCGCGGGCGTGCGCGGCGGGCGATACCGGACCGCTGGCGCGGCGGTAGGCAGCCGACGAGAGGATCGCGCGGTGCATGCGCTTGACGCTCCACCCGAGCCGCGGCAACTCGCCGGCGAGCCAGTCGAGCAGGCGCGAGTGGACCGGCTCGTCTCCAAGGGAGCCGAAATCGCCGGGCGTGCGCGCCAGACCGTGACCGAAATGATGCTGCCAGATGCGGTTCACCGTGACGCGAGTCGCCAGCGGGTGATCCGGTCGCGTCACCCAGCGCGCCAGGGCGAGACGCGGCGGCTCGCCGGCGGGCAGGGCCTCGCCGCGCGCGTCGGCGATGCGGAGGAACGCGGGTCGCACCTCGGAACCGGGCCGCCGCCAGTCCCCGCGGACCATCAGGAAGCTCTTCGGCGGACCGCCGTCGCGGCGCTCCGCGAGCACGCGGCCACGCGGCAGCGAGGGCAGCTTCTTGCGCGCCTCCTCGTCGAGCCCGCTCTCGAGCTCGGCGCGCCGGCGTCGTTCCTCCGGCGTGGCGACGACGTGGTCGCGAAAGATCTCGATGCCATCGAAGAAGGCGCGGAACCGATAGAAGTCCGCCTGGCTGATCGGGTCCGACTTGTGCTCGTGACATTGAGCGCAACCCAGCCGGAGTCCGAGGAAGACCGAGCCGACCGTCGCGGTCATCTCGTTGAGCACCATGTGGCGCCGCTCGTCCTGCGAGTTGATGTCGGGCATGTCCGGCCCGCAGAGCGTGAACCCCGTGGCGATCGCGGCGGCGGGATCGTCCGGCCGGATCAGGTCGCCGGCGATCTGCAGGCGCACGAACTCGTCGTGGGGCAGGTCGCAGTTGAGCGCATCGATGACCCAGTCGCGGTAGCGCCACGCGTTCGGTCGCAGGCCGTCGTGCTCGAAGCCGTCGGTCTCCGCGAAGCGGGCGAGATCGAGCCAGTGCTGCGCCCAGCGCTCGCCGTGCGCGGGCGAGGCGAGCAGCCGATCGAGGAGGCGCTCCCAGGCGTCGGGCTCGGGATCGGCGACGAACGCCTCGACCTCGTCGGGCTCGGGCGGCAGCCCGGTGAGGTCGAACGTCGCCCTGCGGATCAGCGCGCGCCGGTCGGCCTCCGGGAGCGGCTCGAGGCCGGCGCGCTCGAGGCGCTCGAGGATGAAGCAGTCGATCGGGTCCCGCGCCCGTGGCGCATGCGCCGGCGGAGGGGGATGCCGCTCGAGGGCGCGGAACGACCAGTGGTCGCGATCGCGCGCCGTGATCGGCCTCTCCGCCCCCTCCTCCTCGACCCGGACGGAGTCCGGCGCGACGAGGCAGATCAGCACGGCGATGAGATACAGCACGGGGAGACGGGTGAGCGCGCCGCCGCGACTCATGCCAGGATCCCGCGAACGACCTTGCCGGCGACGTCGGTGAGACGCTCCTCGCGGCCGTTGTGGAAGTACGTCAGGCGCTCGTGATCGATCCCCAGGAGGTGGAGAATCGTCGCGTGCAGGTCGTGAACGTGCACCGGGTCGCGTTCCGCGCGCAGGCCGATGGCGTCGGTCGCACCGTGGACGGTGCCGCCGCGGACGCCGCCGCCCGCCATCCAGATCGTGTAGCCCCACGGATTGTGGTCGCGTCCGGTGCCCTGCTCGCTCATCGGCATGCGGCCGAACTCGCCGCCCCAGATGACCAGCGTCTCGTCGAGGAGCCCGCGCGCCTGCAGGTCCTTGACGAGACCGGTGACCGGTCTGTCGGTACGCCTGCAGTAAAGCGAGTGGTTCTTCTCGACGCCGCGGTGCGCGTCCCAGCCGTTGGTGTCGCCGGAGTAGAGCTGCACGAAACGCACGCCGCGCTCGATCATGCGACGCGCCAGCAGGCACCGCGTGCCGAACTCGTCGGTGTCCTTCTCGCCGATGCCGTAGAGGCGTTTCGTCGCCTCGCTCTCGCCGGAGATGTCGACGAGCTCCGGCGCCTCCGCCTGCATGCGGAAGGCGAGCTCGTACGCCTCGACGCGCGCGGCGAGCTCGCCGCCGAAGTCGCGACCGTCGAGGTGACGCGTGTTGAGGCGGTTGATGAGGTCGAGCGCGGCGCGTTGCTGGCGCGGAGAGATCAGGCGGTGCGGCTCGAGGTTGATGATCGGCTCCCGGCCGGCGCGCATCAGCGTCCCCTGGTGTTTCGCCGGCAGGAATCCCGCGCCCCACGCCGGCGGCCCGCCCTTCGGCGCGCCTCCCGGGTCGGGAAGGACGATGTACGCGGGCATGTTGCGGTTCTCGGTCCCGAGCCCGTGGCTCAGCCAGCTCCCGAGGCTCGGCTTGCCCATCAGGATGCTGCCCGTGTTCATCTGGTAGACGGACTGCGGGTGGTTGACGCTGTCGCCGTGGCAACTGCGGATCACCGCGAGCTCGTCCGCGACCCCGGGAAGGTGCTCGAAGAACTCGCTGATCTCGATCCCCGAGTTGCCGCAACGCCGGAACGGCCGCACCGGAGCGAGCAGCGGGTTGCGGGCGACCTTGCGCCGCGTCATCACCGGCCCGAAGCTGTCGGGCACCGGCTTGCCGGCATACTCGGCGAGCGCGGGCTTCGGATCGAAGAGATCGACGTGACTCGGCCCGCCGTGCATGAAGAGATGGATGACGCGCTTCGCCCGCGGCCGAAAGTGCACGCCCGACGCGGACCCCGCCCCGCGATCGGCGGCGAGCAGCCCCTCATCCGCAAGCAGAGCGGCCAGCGCGACCCCGCCGATCCCACCACCGGACCGCAGCAGAAACTGACGCCGATTCCAGGAGTCTGGAGCCATGTGGGGGATGGTAGTCAGCGCCGGTGCGGGCGTCAATCAATCGGACACTCGGAGCACGGGCAGTCCTTCTTCCGTTCCCGTTCCCGTTCCCGTTCCCGTTCCCGTTCCCGTTCCCGTGCGCGTGCCCGGTCCCGTGCCCGGCGAGGCTGCTCGAC